>JBGPGW010000056.1:0-14902 GCA_041484095.1 Alphaproteobacteria bacterium
GCGCTGCCAATTCCGGTATGGCTGCGAAGCGCGACCCTTCAGATTTGCGACGGCAACCGCGCCTTCGTCGCCGCCGTGGAAGCGCCGTCGGTGGCGAGTGCGGTGGCGTCCGGCGCCGAGCTTTTGACGGGGCCGGATCGGGGCCAGGCCCTGGCCGAGCGGGCGCGCACATTGCGCGAGTCCCAGAAGACGCGGTCGCACGCCGTCGTCATGGGGTCGCGCCGGCTGCTTGAGGTCAGCGAACAGCCGCTCAACGACGTCGGCAACATCATCGGTTATGCGCTGGACTATACGGATGTCGAGGAGGCTCAGGCGGAGCGTGCCCGGCACATCGCCGCGCACCGTGAGGTGCTCGAGCGCCTGGCGACGCCGATCGTCATCTTTGGCGCCGATACGCGCGTGAAATTCTACAATCAGGCATACGCGGCGATGCGCCGGTTCGACGAAGCGTGGCTTGCCACGGAGCCGACGTTCCTCGAAGTCATCGAGGCGTTGCGCGAGCGGCGCATGCTGCCCGAGCAGGTCGACTATCCCGCCTTCAAGCGCGAGCGGCTCAAGATTTTTACGTCGCTCATCGAGCCGCTCGAGGAATTTCAGCATCTGCCCGATGGAAGGACAATTCGCACGATCATCGCTCCGCATCCTCTCGGCGGCATCCTTCAGACCTTCGAGGATTTGACGGATCGCCTCGCGCTCGAGCGGTCGTACAACACGCTCATCGCGGTGCAGCGCGAGACGCTCGACAACCTTTACGAGGGCGTCGCGGTGTTCGGGAGCGACGGCCGGCTCAAATTGTCGAATCCGGCCTTCGCGCGGATCTGGCAGTTCGATCCCGAATTTCTCTCCGGCGAGCCCCATCTGTGGGAGATCATCCGACGCGCCGAGCATCTCATCACGATCCGCAGCGATCCCGAGCGCGCGCGCGAGAAACTGATGAATCAGGCGACCGATCGGCTGCCGTCCGCGGGCCGCATGGAGCGCCCTGATGGATCGGTGGTCGACTACGCGAAGGTCCCGTTGCCCGATGGCGCGACTCTATGGTCGTTCATCGACGCGACGGATCGCAGTCAGGTCGAGCGCGCACTTCGCGAGCGGGCCGAAGCGCTTGAGGCGGCCGACCGGTTGAAGTCGGAATTCATCGCCAATGTGTCGTATGAGCTGCGCACGCCGCTCAATGCGATCGTCGGATTCGCCGAGATCCTCAACAACCAATATTTCGGCAACCTCAACGCCCGTCAGAGCGAATATGTGCGGGGCGTGATCCAGGCCTCGAACCGCTTGCTCTCGCTCATCAATGACATTCTCGATTTGGCGATGATCGAGGCCGGCCGCATGACGCTCGACCGCGATCGTGTCGACGTGCATGGCCTCATGGTCAGCGTGTTCACGCTGGCGCGGGACTGGGCGCGCAAGCAGGATCTGACGATCGAGTTCGATTGCTCCGGAACCATCGGGTCGCTGCTGGTCGATGAGAGGCGCATCAAGCAGGCATTGTTCAATCTGATCAGCAATTCGGTCAAGTTCACGCCGGCTGGCGGCCGCATCACCGTGTCGGCGCGCCGGGAAGACGACGAGGTGCTGTTCACGGTCGCCGATACGGGCATCGGCATTCCGCACGAGCAACAAGATCGCGTATTTCAGAAATTCTCGCGCGGGCGGGACGACAGCGGGCGCTTCGCCGGCGTGGGACTTGGCCTCGCTCTCGTACGGCACATCATCGAGCTGCATGGTGGCCACGTGACGATCGAATCGATCCAGAATCAAGGCACCAGGGTCACCTGCGTCATCCCGGTGACACAGGACGTCACGACCGATCTGTTGGCGGCGAGTTGAGATCTCCGATCGCCGGCCGTCGCGTCGCGCGCGCCAGCCTCCTCGCTTGACAGTTGAGCAAGGCGGCGGAAGATAGGTTCGCTTTGCCGACATCCATGAATATCGATCTTGCCCATTGTCCTTCACCTGTCGTGACGCGGCCCGTGGGCTTCGTGGTCGCGGGGTCAAACAGCATGGTTGAACGCCTTGTGCCGTCACCGGAAGCGATGGACGAACTGGCGCGCCGCGCCGCTCGTCTGTCGAGGCCGGGGGACGTCGTCGCACTCTCGGGTGAGCTTGGCGCCGGCAAGACGCGGTTTGCCCGCGCTTTCATCCAGGCGCGCCTCGGCCGTGTCGAGGATGTCCCCAGCCCGACATTCACCTTGGCGCAACGCTACGGAAGCGGCACCGATGTCACCTGGCATTTCGATCTCTATCGCCTCGAAGATCCAAGCGAGGTTGCCGAACTCGGCGTCGACGACGCCATCGCCGAGGGCGTCGTGCTCATCGAGTGGCCGGAGCGGCTCGACCAGCCGCTTTCGCCTGACCGCCTCGAAATCGGGATATCGTTCGCGAGCGATCCCGATTCACGGCGCGTGTCGTTGGTCGGGAGGGGGCGGTGGGAGGCGCTCGTCCCGGAGCTGGCTCGGTCGTGACTGAGCGCGACGAAGTCATCCGCGCGTTCTTGACCCGCGCAGGCTGGAGCGACGCGGCGCGGGAGCCGCTTCCCGCCGATGCCTCGTTCCGCCGCTATGTTCGGCTGCGGACGGATGAGCGCACGGCGATGCTCATGGATGCGCCGCCGCCACGGGAAGACGTTCGACCCTACCTCATCGTTGCCCGCCGCTTGGTCTCGCTCGGTTACAGCGCGCCGCGCGTTTTCGCGGAGGACGTCGCGCATGGGTTGCTGCTCATCGAGGACTTCGGCGACGCCACCTACACGCGGGAGCTCGCGGCCGGCGCCGACGAGCGACGCCTTTACGAAGTGGCGGTCGACGTTCTCATCGATCTTCATCATCAGACGCCGGCATGGGACCCGGAGATTCCCCGGTATGACGACGCGCGGCTGCTGGCGGAGGCCGCGCTGCTCGTCGATTGGTACGTGCCCGCGATCACCGGACGCAAAACGCCGCCCGCGCTGAGGGAGGGTTTTCTCGCGCTCTGGCAGTCCCTTCTGCCGGCGGCTCGCGGCGTGCCGGAGACTCTGGTGCTGCGGGACTATCACGTCGACAATCTCATGCGCTTGCCGGGCCGAACCGGCATCGCCGGCTGCGGGCTGCTCGATTTTCAGGACGCCGTGATCGGCCCCGTCACCTATGACCTCGTTTCGTTGCTCGAGGACGCGCGGCGCGATGTTGCGCCGTCTCTCTGGGAGGCCATGGTGAAGCGTTATCGACAGGCGTTTCCCGCCCTCGACGAACAGGCATTCGCCGCGTCCTACGTGATTCTGGGGGCGCAGCGAAACGCCAAGATCATCGGCATCTTCACGCGTCTATGCCGTCGCGACGGCAAGCCGCGCTATCTCGCGCATATTCCGAGACTTTGGCGGCTGCTCGAGTCCGACCTCCGTCATCCGTCCCTATCGGCGATGCGCGAGTGGTTCGACCGGCACATCCCGCCTAGCCAGCGAGCCGTGCCGTGAGTTACTACGGCCTGAACGATCGGCGAGTGCGCGATGTCGGACGGTGAGGTCATGTGGCGCGCGATGCTTCTTGCGGCGGGGCGAGGCGAACGCCTGCGTCCGTTGACGGACCATTGCCCGAAGCCGCTTGTCGAGGTCGGCGGGCGAACGCTGATCGGCCGGATTCTCGATCGGCTCGATGAGATCGGCGTGGAGCTCGTCGTCGTCAACCTCCACCATCTCGGCGGCATGATCGAGCGGCATCTCGCCGGCCGGCAAAAGCCGCGAATCGTCTTCTCGCGCGAAGACGTTCTGCTCGAGACGGGCGGCGGCACGACGAAGGCGCTCCCCGTTCTTGGCGCGGCGCCGTTCTATGCCATCAATGGCGATGTGCTTTGGCTCGACGGCGGGGTATCGGCGCTGGCCCGTCTCGCCGATGCGTGGGACGACGAGCGGATGGATGCCTTGCTCCTTGTCGCGCCGATCGAGACGGCGGTCGGTTACGATGGATCGGGCGATTTCGACATGGATGCCGCCGGCCGCTTGGTGCGGCGCGGCACCAGCCGCTCGGCACCTTATGTTTTTACCGGCATTCAGATCCTTCACCCGCGCCTGTTCGCGTCGGCGCCGATCGGGCCGTTCTCGCTCAATGTCCTTTACGACCGGGCGCTGGCGGACGGCCGGCTGTTCGGGCTTCGCCACGATGGCGATTGGCTGCATATCGGGACGATGGCCGGGTTGGACGAGGCGCGCCGTCGGATCGATCGCGCGCCGTCCTGAGATCCATGCGGCGGGCCAAGGTTTTCACCATTCCGCCGGGCGCGCCATTCCTCGAGGCGCTCGCGGCGGGTGTTCTCGCCGATACATCGAGCGATCCGCTGGCGCTTGCGCGCTACCGGATTCTTCTGCCGACGCGGCGCGCCGTTCGCGCGCTCGCCGAAGCCTTCCTTCGGCAAAGCGGCGGGCGCGCCATGGTCCTGCCGCGTCTCACGCCGATCGGCGATATCGATGACGACGAAATTTCCCTGTTCTCCCTCGGCGAGCCGTCGCTCGACGCCGCGATCGATTGTCCGCCGGCCATCGGCACCCTGCGGCGCCGCATTCTTCTGGCCAGGCTTGTCGAGCGCTTTGGTCCCGCGGCACAGGGACGTCCCTATGGGCCCGACCATGCACTGCGGCTTGCCGACGAGCTCGCGCGCCTTCTGGATCAAGTCGAAACGGAGCGTTTGGATTTCGCACGGCTGCCGGGCCTCGTTCCGGAAAACTACGCGCGCCACTGGCAGATCACGCTCGATTTTCTCCGGATATTATCGGAGCACTGGCCACGCGTTCTCGCCGAAGAGGGTGTGATCGACCCGGCCGACCGGCGCAATCGGCTGCTGGCCGCTCAAGCCGAGGCCTGGCGGCGTGAGCCGCCCGGCGATCCCGTGATTGCAGCCGGCTCGACTGGAAGCATCCCGGCGACGGCCGATCTCCTTGGCGTCGTCGCGCGGCTGCCGAAGGGAGCCGTGATCCTGCCGGGTCTCGACCGGGAGAGCGACGCCGCGAGTTGGGCCGGCCTCGATCCCTCGCACCCTCAGTTTGGCTTGGCGCGGCTTCTCGATCGCCTGGAGCTTGAACGCGAACAGGTGCGCGACTGGCGCAAATATCCGCGCGCCACGCCACATGCCGGCCGGCTGCGGCTTCTCGCCGAGGTCATGCGGCCCACCCCGACGACCGATGCATGGCGGCAAATCGACGGCATCACCCGGCAGGCGGTGCATGGGCTTCGGCGAATCGACTGCCCAACCCCCAACGAGGAAGCGGCGGTGATCGCGTTGCTCATGCGCGAGACGCTGGAGCATCCCGGCAAAACCGCGTCGCTGGTGACGCCCGACCGCGATCTCGCGCGCCGTGTCGCGGCCGAGCTGCGGCGCTGGGACATCGAGATCGACGACTCCGCCGGCACGCCCGTGGCGGAGACGCCATCGGGGGCATTTCTGCGATTGCTGGCGGTGGCCGGCGCCGAGCGGTTTGCGCCGGTATCGCTGTTGAGCGTGTTGAAGCACCCGCTGGCGGCGGACGGCGAAGAGCCCTCGCATTTCCGCTATCGCGTGCGTGCGCTCGAATTGTTCGTCTTGCGCGGCCCCCGCCCTGGGCCAGGTCTCGAAGGGCTTCTGGATGGGCTCTCGCAAAGCGATGCGTCGGCAGAGGTCGGTCGCAATCTGCGGAGGTGGATCGAAGGGCTCAGGGACATGATCGGCGCATTTGCGGAGACCTCCGCGCGCGCGGCCGTGCCGATCGCTTCGCTGCTCGATGCGCACATGGCTGCGGGTGAACGTCTGGCCACGACCGCCGATGCGCCGGGGACGTCGCGTCTCTGGCAGGGCGAGGAGGGCGAGGCCCTTGCCACGTTCGTCGCGGAGACGCACCGGGCTCTTCGCGATATGCCGCCGATCGACGGTCGCAGCTATCCCGCCTTGTTCGATGAATTGCTCGGACATCGCGTCGTGCGGCCGCGTTTCGGGCGCCATCCGCGATTGCAAATCTTGGGGCCGCTCGAAGCCCGGCTTCAGCACGCCGATCGCCTCATACTCGGCGGGCTCAACGAGGGAACCTGGCCGCGCACGCCGGCGCCGGATCCCTGGATGAGCCGGCCGATGGAGCGTGATTTCGGCCTTCCCGAGCCCGAGCGCCGCATCGGTCTCTCGGCCCATGATTTCGCGCAGGCGCTGGCGGCGGAGGACGTCGTGTTCACGCGCGCTCAGCGCGTGGAGGGCACGCCGACCGTGCCGTCGCGCTGGTTGATGCGGCTCGAGACCGTTCTCGACGGTGCGGGCCTGCTCGGAGATCTGCGTGAGAGCGGCGCGTGGGGGGGTCGCGACTGGTTGGGATGGCAGGCCTTGCTCGACCGGCCAGCGACAGCTTTGTCCGTGCCGGCGCCCGCACCTCGACCGCCCCTCGCCGCGCGCCCACGCGAACTATCCGTCACCGCGATTGGAACGTGGATGCGCAATCCCTACGCGATCTACGCCCGTTATATCTTGCGGCTGAAACCGCTCGATCCCTTGGAGGCGGATCCGGGTGCTGCCGAGCGCGGCACGTTCATTCACGCAGCCCTTCACGCGTTTCTCAAGGCCCGGCCGGATCGGCCTCAGGCCGATGACCTCGACGCGCTCCTCGAACTCGGCCGCCAGGCATTCGGCGCCGCCCTTGCGCGGCCGAGCGTCTATGCCTTCTGGTGGCCGCGCTTCGAGCGCATCGCGGCATGGTTCCTCAGTGAACAGGCGCGCCGCACGGCGCAGCCCTGTGCCACGGAGATCGCGGGCCGTCTCGTGCTCGACGCGCTAAGCGGGCGGTTTACCGTCACGGCGCGCGCCGACCGGATCGACCGCGCGACGGATGGCCGATTGGTCCTGATCGATTACAAGACCGGCGGCGTTCCCACGGGCCCCGAGGTCGCGGCCGGCCTCGAACCCCAATTGCCGCTCGAAGCGGCGATCGCACGGGCAGGCGGCTTCGAAGGCGTTCCCTCGGCCGATGTGGCAGAGATCGCTTACTGGCGCCTCTCAGGCGGCGAGCCGCCCGGCGAAGTACGCACCCTGTCCATGGATCCCGGCGATGCCGCGGACGAAGCGCTTCGGGGGCTCGAAAATCTGTTTCGAGCGTTCGATGATCCCAAGACGGCCTATATCGCCCACCCGGACCCCGAGCGCGGCCCCGCCTTCGACGACTATGCGCATCTCGCGCGCGTGAAGGAATGGTCGGCCGGAGACGGACAATGAGCGGCCTCGAAATTGGCGCGGCAGAAGCCCAACGTCGTGCCGCCGACCCCGATGCCTCTGTGTGGGTGACGGCGTCCGCCGGGACCGGCAAGACAAAAGTCCTGACCGATCGCGTCTTGCGCCTCATGCTCGCAGGGACGGCGCCAGGCCGAATACTCTGCTTGACCTTCACGCGTGCGGCCGCGGCGGAAATGGCGAATCGGCTGCACGAAATACTTTCGCGTTGGGCGGTCCTCAAGGATGAGCAGCTCGCCGAGGCCCTGTTGGAGGTCACCGGCGCCACGGCGACCGCCGAGCAGCTCGACACGGCGCGGCGCTTGTTCGCCGCCGTGCTGGACGTTCCCGGCGGGCTCAAGATTCTGACGATCCACGCGTTTTGCCAATCCCTTCTTGCGCGGTTTCCTCTCGAAGCGGGAATAGCGCCGCACTTCACGCCGATGGATGAACGAACCGCGGCCGAGGTCCTCGCGAGGACCCGGGCGGATGTGCTCGCGCGGCTTAGGGATGGCGAGGCGGAACCGTCTCTCAAAGAGGCGCTTGCGACGATCAGTGTCGAATTGGACGAGCGGCGCTTCGATGCCGTTCTCAACGAAATGATCCGTGAACGAGCACGGCTCACCACGCTCGTGACCGGCGCCGGGGGCGTGTCCGGGCTTGCCGATGCGTTGCGCCGGCGCCTCGGCCTCGAGCCGGGGATGACGCCTCAATCGATTCTTCGTTCCGCCTCGGCCGATGCCGCCTTTGATGGGGTGGCGCTCCGTCGCGTGCTCCCCGCACTGGCGGGCGCGGCTGTCACCGATCGCAGGCGCGCGGAGGCGATCGCGGCATGGCTTGAGGCGGAGCCTCCCGCCCGCCCGCAACTCATCGATGCCTATGCCGCCGCCTTTCTGACCCGCGACGGCGAACTCGTGAAGCGCCTTGCCACGAAATCCGTTCTCGACCAAATGCCCGACGCCGCGGACATACTTCAGGCCGAAGGACAGCGCATCATCGACGTGATCGACCGCCACAAGGCGGCCAACGCCGTGGCCATGACAGAGGCGCTGTTGCGCGTCGGTCTCGATGCGCTCGACCACTACGAACGGCTCAAGCGGCTTTCGGGGCGCCTCGATTATGACGATCTCGTTCTCAGCGCCGCGGCGCTGCTGCAGGAGCCCGGCGTGGCGCCCTGGGTTCTCTATAAGCTCGATGGGGGTGTCGATCATATCCTGGTCGACGAGGCGCAGGACACCAGCCCCGAACAATGGGGCGTGATAGCGGCACTGGCCGGCGAATTCTTCGCCGGCGAAGGTGCCGTGCGGCATGCGCGGACGATTTTCTCCGTCGGCGATCCCAAGCAGTCGATCTTCAGCTTCCAGCGCGCCGACCCCAAATACTTCGCGGCCATGCGCGATCGCTTCGCCGAACGGGCCCATGTCAGCGCGCAGGGCTGGCGAACCGTCGCGCTCGACCTGTCGTTCCGTTCGACCGAAGCCGTTCTTCAGGCCGTCGACGCGGTCTTCGCTAAGGGCGATGCCGCGGACGGGGTCGTCGAAGCGGGCGCCCGGCTGCACCATCTTTGCCACCGCATGGGCGTGCCGGGCGTTGTCGAGCTATGGCCCGCCGCGGCCATGGAAGAGCGCCGACCGACGCGTCCCTGGTCCCCGCCGCTCGAACGGCGAGAGGCGGTCGCCCCGCGCGTGCGACTCGCACGTCTCATCGCCAGGCGCATCCATGCCTGGACCGTGTCGGATAGGCCGCCCGCCGATGCCATCCTCGAGTCCCAGGGCCGGCGCATCCTGCCGGGCGACGTCATGGTTCTCGTCCGCCGGCGCGACGCGTTCGTCGAAATCCTGGTTCGGGAGCTCAAAGCCTTGGCCGTTCCGATCGCGGGCGTCGATCGCTTGGTTCTGACGGAACAGCTCGCGGTCATGGATCTCGTCGCCTTGGGTCAGGTCCTGCTTCTGCCCGAAGATGACCTGACCCTGGCGACAGTGCTGAAGTGTCCATTGATCGGCCTCGACGACGGCGATCTGTTCACGCTCGCCCACGGCCGCACGGGGCACCTTTGGGATGCCCTCGCGGCAGAGGCGAAGGGATCGCCCCGCCTTTCGCGGGCCTATGCCTGGCTGAGCGATTTGCGGGCGCGTACCGACTATGTGCGGCCGTACGAGCTTTTCGCGGAAATCCTCGGTCAGGGCGGCCGCGCGCGTTTGGTCGCGCGCCTCGGCCCGGATGCAAACGATCCGATCGACGAGTTCTTGTCCTTGGCGCTCGCCTATGACCGAACCGCGGCACCCTCGCTCCAGGGCTTTCTCCATTGGCTTCACGCCGGCGACGTCACGGTCAAGCGCGAGCTCGAACAGGCACGTGGTGCCGTCCGCGTGATGACCGTCCACGGCGCGAAGGGGCTGCAGGCGCCGATCGTGTTCATCCCGGACACCATGCAGCCGCCGGACAGCGATGACCCGCTTCTGTGGTTGGACGATTGCGTCCTTTGGGGCCCGAAGCGCCGGCTTGAGGATCGTCAGTCTGCGGCCTTCCGGGCCGCCTCGCGTGAGCGGCGCGACCGGGAGTACCGGCGCCTGCTCTACGTGGCCATGACCCGTGCCGAGGATCGTCTCTATGTGTGCGGCTGGCAGTCGAAACAGGCGGCGCCGGATCGTAGCTGGTACAACCTCGTAAAACGCGGGTTGGTGGATGTGGCGGAACCCGTCGGCTTCGACTTCCGCGGCGAAAGCGCCGATGGCTGGCACGGGGACGGATTGCGGCTGCGCATGCCGGCAGGAGCCGCCAAACCAAGCACCATGACGCCGCAGGTGATCGCGCAGGCGCCGCGGCAGCTCCCGGAATGGGCGATGCGTCCGCCGGCGGCGGAGCAGGCGTCCTCGGCAACCCTGGCGCCCTCGCGGCTCGATGGCGATCCACCCGTGCGCCCGCCGCTCGAGGCGGGTGACAGCTCCCGGTTCGAGCGCGGTCTGCTCATACACCGGCTCCTTCAGCTCCTGCCGGCCCTCACGCCGGAACGGCGGAAGGCCGCCTGCGCCAGTTTTCTGGTGCGGCGGGCCTTCGGCCTCAAGGAATCCGAGCAGCGCGAGATCGGCGAGGAGGTCTTGGCTGTTCTGGCCATGCCGGATCTGGCGGACCTCTACGGTATTCACTCGCGGGCCGAAGTGCCCGTGATCGGCCAGGTCGGCAAGTTGGTGATCTCAGGACAAGTCGACCGGCTGGCCGTTGCCGCAGACGTCGTGACAGTCGCCGACTACAAGACGAACCGTCGGCCGCCCGAAGACGAGGGCCAAGTGGCCCCCGGCATTCTCCGTCAGATGGCCTGTTATCGGGCCTTGCTGCGATCGGTCTACCCGGAGCGTCGCGTGCGCTCGGTCCTGATTTGGACGGACGGACCTAGAGTTATGATTTTAAAGGATAAAATACTTGACCGCTGGGCTCCTTGACCGGTCCTCGAGGGCTACCTAGAGTCATCGGGCCTGGGCGCGATGTCCTGCCGGGCCTGGGGAGGAGGACACGATGAGTACGCCAACCGTCGTAACGGATGCTTCGTTCGAGAACGCCGTTCTCAAGGCGTCAGGGCCGGTGCTGGTCGATTTCTGGGCGGAATGGTGCGGACCCTGCAAGCAGATCGCCCCCGCGCTCGAAGACCTCGCCAGGGAGATGGCCGGCCGCGTTACGGTCGCCAAGATCAATATCGACGAGAATCCCGGCACGCCCTTGAAGTATGGGGTGCGCGGAATCCCGACCCTCATGGTTTTCAAAGGGGGTCAGGTGGCCGCTCAGAAGGTCGGCAGTCTGCCCAAGAGCAAGCTGTTCGAGTGGGTCCAGTCGGTCGTCTAGGCTGGGCCGAAGTACAAATTACCTGAAATCAATTATTTAGGTGACGGACGCGCCGTTGACCGCGAGCACGGCTCCGGCGAGATAAAGCGATCCGCACACGAGCACGCGCCCTGGCCGGGTTTGCTTGGCCGTGATCTCGCGGAGCGCAGCGGCCGTATCGGGCGCCGAGATCGCGCGGAACCCCATCTCCGCCGCGAGCGCCTCGATTTCGCCGGCCGGTAATCCGGCCTGACTCCCCGGTACCGGCACCGCCACGAGCGATTCTGCATGGCGGGCAAGCGGTGCCAGGAACTGCCCGGCGTCCTTTGTCGCCAGCATGCCGACGACAAGGTGCAACGGCCGGTCGCGCCAAGAGGCCGCCTGATCGGCGAGCGCGACCCCGGCTGCCGGGTTGTGCCCGCCATCCAGCCAAAGCTCCCAGGCGGCCGGAAGAAGGGCCGCAAGCGGTCCATCGGTGAGACGCTGCAGACGTGCCGGCCATACGGCATGCGCGGCGCCTGCCCTGAGCGCAGCGTCGTCGATGCCGAAGCCCTCCAACCGCTCGGCACAGGCGATGGCCATCGCCGCATTGTCGATCTGATGCCTGCCGGGCAGCGCCGTCCGGTCCACGCGCAAGTCGCGCCGGGCGGTTCGGTAAAGCATGCCCTCGCCGTCCGGGTGCCCCGACCATTCCATGCCGGCGCGGAACAACGGAGAGCCAAGCTCGGCCCCGCGATCGGCGATGACGGCTGCGGCCTCCCGGCTTTGGAGGCCGATCACGGCCGGAATGCCGCGTTTGAGAATGCCCGCCTTCTCCGCGGCGATCGCGGCGATCGTTCCGCCGAGAAACTGGGTGTGATCGATCGAAATCGGCGTGATCGCGGTCAATGCGGGTCGTTCGACCATATTCGTTGCATCGAGGCGGCCGCCGAGGCCGACTTCAAGCAATACGATATCGGCCGTCATGCGCGCGAAGGCCAGGAATGCCGCCGCCGTCGTGATCTCGAAGAAGGTGATCGGCGCCGGACCGTTGGCCGTCTCGCATTCCTCGAGGAGCGCTGCAAGCGCGGTCTCGTCGATGAGCGCGCCGGCAAGACGAATCCGTTCATGGAACCGAACAAGGTGCGGCGAGGTATAGACATGGGCACGATATCCCGCCGCCTCGAGAATCGCGCGGAGGACGGCGATGACGGAGCCCTTTCCGTTCGTCCCCGCGACGTGAACCACGGGTGGAAGACGTCGCTCGGGGTTGCCGAGGCGGGCCAGAAGCCGCTCGATTCGCTCGAGAGAAAGATCGATGACCTTTGGGTGAAGTCGCGACAGCCGATCAAGGATGGCGTCGCTGGGCAGACGGTTCACGTCTGCCGGCGACCGAGGGCCGCGCCCGATCCCGACGTTTGATTCCGGACCGACAGACGCGCCGCCGGAGTCGGGCTGCGCAGCAGACCGAGGATGCGAATCAACGTGTCGCGCAGGTCTCGGCGGTGGACGACCATATCCACCATGCCGTGATCGCGGAGGAACTCCGATCGCTGAAATCCTTCCGGCAGCGCCTGACGAATGGTTTCCTCGATGACTCGCGCGCCGGCGAATCCGATGACCGCTCCCGGTTCCGCGATCGCGATATCCCCGAGCATCGCGAAGGAGGCGGACACGCCGCCCGTTGTCGGATCGGCCAGGATGGCGATATAGGGCAATCCCGCGTCTTTGACCTCTTCGATCGCGATGACGGTTCGCGGCAGCTGCATGAGGGACAGGATGCCTTCCTGCATTCGTGCGCCGCCCGACGACGAGATCGCGATGAATGGGGCCTGCTGACGCACCGCAAGACGCGCTGCGGTCAGGATCGCTTCGCCGACGGCCATGCCCATCGATCCGCCCATGAAGTCGAAATCGAGGACGGCCATGACCACCGGCACCGCGCCAAGCCGCCCATGCGCCACCACGATCGCATCCTGAAGATCGGCGTTTGCCTGCGCTTCTCTCAGGCGATCGATGTAGCGCTTCCGGTCGCGAAACCTCAGCGGATCGATGATGACTTTCGGGAACTCGATAACTTCGTATAGGCCGTCGTCGAACAGCATCTGCAATCGTCTCACCGCCTGAATGCGCAGATGATGATCGCAGCGCGGGCAGACGTGGAGGTTGGTCTCGATCTCGCGATGGTAGAGCATCTGTTCGCAGTGCGGACACTTGGTCCACAAATTGTCGGGCACGTCCGTCTTGTTGACGAGGGCGCGAAGCTTGGGCCGGACGATATTGGTGATCCAGTTCATCGGGAGACCTGTCCGCGAATGGCGCTTGAAAGTTTTCCCGTGAGCGCCAGGACCGCGTCGACGGCCCTGGCGGTTTTCCGGTTTGCCCCGTCAAGATGCTCGGCGATCGTGCCGACGAGGGCCGAGCCGACGACCGCGGCATCCGCGATCCGGGCGGCCTCGGCGGCTTGCTCGGGGCTACGGATACCGAATCCGACGGCGATGGGAAGAGCAGTGTTCCGCCTGAGGCGGGCGACCGCGTCGGCGATGTTTCCGCCGGCCGCCGACTTCGTCCCCGTAATGCCGGTGACGGAGACGTAATAGAGAAAGCCCGAAGCGCCTTCCAGGACTTTGCCGAGACGCCGGTCATCGGTCGTCGGCGTGGCGAGGCGGACGACGTCGAGATTGGCTTTTGCGGCGGGCGTGCGAAGTTCCGCGTCTTCTTCGGGCGGCAGATCGACCACGATCAAGCCGTCGACGCCCGATTCTTGAGCGCGCTTGACGAACAGCTCGACGCCCATCGCGTAGATCGGGTTGAAATAGCCCATCAGAATAAGCGGCGTCTCCGCATCGCGCTCGCGGAACAGGCGCGCGAGCGCAAGGGTCCGCTCGAGCGTCATGCCGGATTTGAGCGCGCGCAGATTGGCGGCTTGGATCGCCGGGCCGTCGGCCATGGGGTCGGAGAACGGCATGCCGAGTTCGATGAGATCGGCCCCCGCCGCCGGGAGACGTTCGAGAAGCGAGCGGGAGGACGAAAAATCCGGATCCCCGGCCGTGACGAACGTGACGAGCCCGCCGCGCCCCTCGGATTTGAGGCGCGCAAAACGGCGCGTGATGCGATGGGTGCCGGCCGCGCTCATAGCGTGACGCCCAGCTTGTCGGCGATCGTGAACACGTCCTTGTCGCCGCGGCCGCACATGTTCATGACGAGCAGATTCTCGCGCGGCAATTGTCCGGCGATCTTCGCGACGTAGGCCAGCGCATGCGCGGGCTCGAGTGCCGGGATGATGCCTTCTTGCCGCGTGCAGAGCTGAAAGGCTGCGAGCGCCTCGGCATCCGTCGCTGACACGTAGTTCACCCGGCCCACGTCATGGAGCCAGGCATGTTCGGGGCCGACGCCGGGATAGTCGAGGCCGGCCGAAATCGAATGCGCTTCGGTGATCTGGCCGTCGTCGTCCTGCAGAAGATAGGTGCGGTTGCCGTGGAGAACGCCGGGCCGGCCGCCGGTAATCGACGCGGCGTGCTTGCCCGATTCGAGGCCAAGGCCGGCGGCTTCGACGCCGTACATCGTGACGGTCGCGTCATCGAGAAAGGGGTGGAACAATCCCATGGCGTTCGAGCCGCCGCCGATGCATGCGACGAGCGTGTCCGGCAATCGCCCTTCGCTTGCCATCATCTGCTCGCGAACCTCGCGGCCGATCACGGATTGGAAGTCGCGGACCATGGCGGGATAGGGATGGGGCCCGGCGACGGTTCCGATGATATAGAACGTCGATTCGACGTTGGCGACCCAGTCGCGAAGCGCATCGTTCATGGCGTCCTTGAGTGTGCCAGAGCCGGAGGTCACCGGCTTCACCTCGGCGCCGAGCAGCTTCATTCGGAACACGTTCGGGCGCTGCCGCTTGATGTCGGTGGCGCCC
>JBGPGW010000057.1:0-14897 GCA_041484095.1 Alphaproteobacteria bacterium
AACCGGCCGATATTGATGCTCTGCTCCAGCACGGCGTCGGCCTGTCTCGACATCATCATCGGAAGCAATGTCGCGCCGTCCACGACGACTTCCTTGATCTTTGACCGATCCACGCCGTTCACGGAGAGAAAGCCCGGAAACATATTGACCGATGCACCCGAGGCCGAGCGCGCGATCGTGCGGCCCTCGAGATCCTTCGGCTTCGCGATGCCTGATTCCTTCAAATAAATAATGCCGAGCCCGGCCTTTCCATAAATCATCGCCACCGCCTTGACCGGCACCTCATCGTTCGCGCGCGCCGCAACAAGGGCGCCGGTGTCAGCAAGGCCGAACATCGCACGGCCCGTCGCCACCCGCTTGATCGTGTCGCCCGAGCCGAAGCCGCGTGAGATCGTGACGTCAAGGCTGTTGTCTTTGTAGTAACCCTTCTCCAGGGCGACAAAATAGCCGGCATGCGCGCCGTTGACGATCCAGTCGAGCGTGAAGCCCACATCGTCAGCTGCGCGCGCCGACTGGCCCGCCCCGATCGCCAAGAGACATGTGGCCGCGATGGCCCGCGGCACCGCTTTCCAGATCCTGGTCGTGAATTTCCTCTCCCTGTCGAATACGGTCAGCTCAGGTAGTCTTCGAGCCTGATGTCGCCTTCCCCTGGCGTGCGCTTGCGCTCGAATTCCGCGCCATATTCGAGCGGCGCCGTCGCATCGATACCCATGCGACCCCAATGCATTTGATGCGGGTCGCGCGCGAAGGACGGCACCTCCGGGATGATGAAGACATCGCGGTCCGGACGGCAGCGCGTGGTCATGGCCCAGATGACGTCGCGCAGGTCGTGCGCGTTCACGTCCTCATCGACGACGACACAGTAGAGAAGCCGGTTCATCTCCGCGCCGAAGGCGCCAAGCATGGCCTTGCGCGCCTGGCCCTCGAAGCCTTTCTTGATCTGCACGACGCAGAATTGCGGGAACGGGTAACACACGACGTCGAGCACGCTCGGAACATAGGTGCGAATCGCCCGGTAGATCATGCCCGCGATGGGAATGGCGCTCATCGCCATTTCCTCGGGCGAGCCGGCCGCCACGGCGTAGAACATCGCATCTTTGCGTGCCAAGACCTTGCGGACCCGGAAGACGTGGTTGTTCATCACGGGGATGTAGTAGTCCATCCAGTCGCCATAGGGGCCTTCCGGCCGCCGCTCGCCCGCGAGCAATTCGCCCTCGATCACGAATTCGGTCGTCGATGGAACGCTCAGGTCGATCGAGGCGCATGCCCGCATGGGAAAGCGCTTGCCCGCGATGCGCGCGGCGAAATCCAGTTCGCTGTTGTCAGGGCCGATCGTCGTGGCACCGGCCAACATGAGCGCGGGCGCGCAGCCGATCAGCATGGCCGCTTCAAGCGGCTTGCCCCGGTCTTCCAATTTCTTGTGCACGCGGAAGAGATCGCCCGAGGTCGAGAGACGGCAGCGCATTTCCGTCGGGCCGATCATTTGGGACCGGTGGTAGGAGACGTTCTGCACGCCGCTGTCGGGATCGCGCACCGTGATCATGCCGGCGGTGATGTAAGGCCCCGCATCTTTCTCGCTGAAGATCAGATGCGGCACATCGGCAAGGGAGATCTCCTCGAATTCCGGCTTCTCGTCCGCGAAAAATGCCGTTGGGGCCTTGCCGTCGCCGGCGGTGATCTCCGCCCATCGCGCCGCGACGCGCGATTCCGTCGTGCCGATCATCTCGGCGATGATGCGGGTGTTGCCGCAGGTGTTGCTGACCACGGGATAACGGTTGCCGCGCACCTTCTCGAAAATGACGGGCAGATTGCTCGTGCGCTGGATGCGCTTCAGCACGGCCGCCAGCTCGAACTTCGGATCGACGTCCCGCCTCACGCGGAGCAGGTCGTTGCGTCCCTCGAGCGCCCGAAGAAAGGCGCGCAGGCTGCCGTACATATTGAACTCCCCCGTCCCCCGCGACGCCCCCGCCGACGGCACGGAACTATGGGATAAAGCCAAGGGGGCAGCAAGCCGTTTGGCCGGGTCAGGATCGCCGCACTTCAAATTCGGCGACGCCGGGAGCCGTCGAGGTCAGAGCGACGAGCCTTCACGCCGTGAGGCCTCCATCGAGCGGCAGCGCAACGCCTGTGATGTAGGATGCTTCGTCCGAGATCAGGAAGAGTGCGGCGTTGGCGATCTCGTCGGGGCGGGCCGCCCGTCCCAGCGGGTTTTGGCCGCCATAGATAGCGGCGAGTTCTTCCTTGTCGCCGTCGATGGTGCTCTGCTGGTCCGGACGCGCGACGAAGACCCGCAGCATCGGGGTGTCGACCGGACCGGGACAGACCGCGTTGACTCGGATCAGGTCTCCCGCCACCCGCTTGGCCAGTGCCCTGACGAATCCCACCACGCCGAACTTGACCGCCGAGTAGACCGGGCTGAACGCGGATGCGCGCAAGCCCGAGGACGAGGACGTGAACAACAGACTGCCGCCGCCGCGGGCACGAAGCTCGGGGATCGCCGCCTCGGTCGTGACCAGCGGAGAGCGGAGATTGAGATCGATGGCGATGTCGAAATCGGCCATGTCGATTCCCTCCACCGCCGCCGGGCCGGGATGGCCGAGATGGTTCCAAACAAAATCGAGCCCGCCGAAGGCGTTCGCGGTCTCGCGCACGATATCGCGAGCGGCGGCGTCCTCGCGCAGATCGGCGACGATCCCTTTCGCCCTGCCGCCCGCACGGACGATCTCCTCGACCACAGCGGCGACGCCGTCCTCGTCGATATCGACCACGGCGACCGCGGCGCCCTCGCGCGCGAATCGGACCGCACCGGCCCGGCCCATGCCTGAGGCCGCCGCCGTCACGATACCGATCTTGCCATTGAGCCGCATGAGATCCTCCCGTTACGAACAGTGCGCTGCGCTCGCGAAGCGAGATCGCCCGACGGCCGGATCCTGAGGACAATCTGCGAAGAGCGGCCCGGCGGAGACGTTAGTTCAAAGTATCGGCCCGTGCCACACCGGGCAGGGACCAGCGCCGGCCCCTCCCGGCGTGATCTGTTCGACGAACCGTCGTCGTGGCCGGTCGGGCTCCAGCGCCTTCGCCGCGGCGCGTGCGTTCAGACGAGGCCGGTTTCCGTCGCGCTCACGATGAGACGGTACTTGATCTGTGTGGTCGTCACCTCGCGGAAGTAATTCACGAGATCGCCCCACGGATCGTTGATCTGGGCGAGGCCCGAGATGAACGCGACCACCGTTCCCACCTCCGTCCGTCCGTTCAGCACGAACCAGCCGCCGATCAGGAGCGTTCCGGCGACGCCGAGGTGGTAGAGCGAGTTCATGAGGAAGTTCATCGTGAATTTGAGCCGGAAGATGCGCATGTTGAGATGAAAGACGCGATCCACGCGCTGGGCAAATCCATCCGCGATGCTCTCCTGCTGCTCGCCTCCCGTGACGATTCCCGTGCCGACATCGCGCATGATTTGGATGCGCGTCTTCGCGGTCTCATTGATCATGTGCTGCATGACGGGCACGAAGACGAGTTGCGGGGAGAATAGGACGAAAGCGACCAGCGCCATCCATGGCTGCAAATAGACCATGTAGCCGAATACGCTGAGCAGAATTCCGCCCTGGAGGAGGGGCTGGGAAATGCTGGTGCCGACGAATCCGCCGACGGGCTCCACCTCCGCGAGGACGATCGCCGTTTCGATCCCTTCGAATCGGGGACCGTTATTGTCGAGCGCGATCCTCCTTCCCCGCGCGTGGACGAAGTGGCGGAGCGTCAGCGTCGCGCGTTCGCTGACCCGGCCGGCATAGATATTGAGGCTGCGCTTGATCGCGCCCATGAAAAGGGCGATCCCCGCATAGGCAAGACACATCATGACCAGCTTCTCCACGTCGCGATCATGGAGGACGTCGTTGATGATCCGGCGCTGAAGCTCGAGCGGCGCCATCGTCAAAAGAAAAGTGAGGACGGAGAGGACCGAGAGCCAGATCTGGTCCCGTCCGGTCACCTGCCAGATGTAGCGATAGATGTTGTTCGGAAGGGTGTTCATTGCTGAGCCGGCGATGCGAGCCCGGTGGCATGATTGCGTTCAGTTGCGCTTTCCGAGACGAGCCGGGGCTTCGGATCGGTGGAGGGCCTCCACATCATATGGGTATCGCGCAGCCCGAGGGAGAGTCCGCCTAGATTCGCTCCCAAATCCCCGTTTCCTCGTCAAGGCGAACCTGCTCATGCCCTTGAAAATCCCAGCGCGAGACCACGCCGACGAGCTTGCCGTTCTCGACGACCGGCAAGTGGCGATAGCCGCCGTCTTGCATGAGCCTCAACGCCTCGATGGCCGTCTTGCCCGGCGGCATCGTGTGGGGCTGCGGGGTCATGACCTCGGCCAGCGTCGTCTCGGCGGCCGCTCGACCATCGGCCAGCACGCGGCACACCGCGTCACGGCCCGTGAAAATGCCAAGAAGGCGCCGGTCTTCCTTCGCGACCAGGATCGCGCCGATCCGATGATCGCGCATGAGCTCGCAGGCCTGCTTGACCGAGGCGTGCGGTGGAAGGATGACGGGCTCATGCTTCCTGATGATGTCCGACATTTTTCTCATGATCACCTTGCCCGGCGCCGCCGGCGCCTTAGTTCATCGATGTTGATCTACTCTAATGATTACCCTTCCGCTCCGGTGTTGATGCAGATCAGTCACGGCCGAGGCCGCTCCGAACGCCCGGAAAACTCCGCCTGGCATGGCGGCGGGTCGAATTCTGACGGGGTGCAGCAAACCAGCACGCGGCACGGCCGGGGCCAATTGGCATTGATGTCGATATGCGGGCACGGTAGCGTCGCATGAGCGACGCGATGGAACCTCTTCTGACATGACGGTCCATGGGGCCCACTGAGGCATCCATTGCCACGCGCCGGGACGCGGCGGTTTCAGTCAACCGCGCGATCGGATGGGGGTTTGCGGTCGCGGGCTACCTCGCGGCGCAGTGGCTTGCCCTCGCCCTCACCATCGAGCCGGAGAACGTGTCGGTCTTCTGGCCGCCTGCCGGCGTCATGCTGGCGGTCTTCCTCCTCGCGCCGCGCCGGGATCGTCTTCCGTTGGCAGGGCTCTTCTTTCTCGCCACGCTCCTCGCCAATTGGCTGGCCGGGCGCGGCTATGTCTTCAACATCGCCCTCTCCATCGCCGACGTCCTGATTGGCCTCCTCGGCGCACGTATTTACGAGCGATACGCGGCTTGGCGCAGCCCGCTCGATGGCCTGCGCCCGCTCAGTGCCTTGTTCGCGAGCAGTGCCATCAGTGCCGTGCTGTCGGCGAGCATCGGCGCGGCCCTCATTCAGGCGGCGTTCGGGACTCCGTACTGGGAGGTTTGGGTGGTCTGGGCGGCCGCCATGTTGTTTGGAATCGTGTTGGCGACCCCGGCCATCATGGCGTGGCGGCTGAAGCTCCCGGGCCGGATGCACATGCCGGCGATCATCGAATCGTCGTTGCTGTTTGCTCTGGTTCTCTTTCTGTCGACAAGCGTCTTTCTTGAGCTTTGGGGCATGCATGATCTGCCGCTGATCGCGGCGTTTGCGCTGGCGCCCTTTTTCGTTTGGGCAGGCACGCGGCGGACGCCGGTGGAAGTCACGACACTCCTGCTTCTCGTCACGGTCATCGCGGTGTGGGGCACGATTCACGGCCAGGGGCCCGTCGAGGACATCCATGTGGCCCTCCTCGGCAACGCGGGACCCGCCGCCAACAGAGTCCTTTGGGTTCAGGCCTATCTGGGTCTCATCATAATGTCCGCTCTGCTCATGGCTGCCGCAATGGCGGAGCGCGCGAGTTCCGAGCATGCCACGCGGGAACGGGAATCGGTTCTGCGTACCATCATCGATACGTCGCCCGATGGGATCATCACGATCGACGAGCGCGGCCTCATCGAGTCGTTCAGCGCGTCGGCCGAGCACATATTCGGTTACAAGGCGGCCGAAGTGATCGGCCAGAACATCAGCTATCTCATGCCTTCGCCCGACCACGAGCAACATGACGGGTATATTGCCCGGTATCTCCAAACCGGCGAGCGGCGCATCATCGGTTTCAAGCGCGTCGTCAGGGGCCGTCGCAAGGACGGCGAAACCTTTCCCATGGAATTGGCGGTGGGCGAGGCGATCGTCGGCGGCCGGCGCGTGTTCACGGGATTCGTCCACGACATCACGCGGCGACAGGAAGCGGAGCGGCGCATGTCAGAGCTCCAGATCGAACTGCTCCATGTCTCGCGCCTGAGCGACATGGGGCAGCTCGCCGCTTCGCTCGCGCATGAGCTCAACCAGCCGCTGACCGCGATCATGAACTACGTTCAGGCGATGCGGCATCTTCTCGACCAGGACGCCGGCGCGCGTCGTCCCAAGGTCGAGGACATCATGGAAAAGGTCGTCGCCCAGGCCGCACGGGCTGGCCAGGTCATCCGGCGCTTGCGGAGTTTTGTCGAGAAGGGAACGGTCGAGACGCGGCGGGAGAACGTGAACCGGTTGATCGAGGAAGCCAACGCCCTGGCTCTCGTCGGCACCAAGGAGCAGCGCATCCACACCACGCTCAAGCTCGCGCGGCAGTTGCGGCCCGTTTCGGTCGATCGCGTGCAAATTCAGCAGGTCCTCGTCAACCTGATTCGCAATGCGATCGAGGCGATGGAGAGCAGCGACAGGCGCGAACTGACGATCGAGACTTCCGGCGAGGCGAATGGATTCATACGGGTGACTGTCAGCGACACGGGGCCCGGACTTACGCAGGACGTCGTGGACAAGCTATTTCGGCCCTTCGTCACCACGAAGCCGGCGGGCATGGGCATTGGGCTTTCGATCTGCAAGTCGATCATCGAGGCCCATGGCGGCCGCCTGTGGCATGAGACGCGCCCGACCGGCGGCGCCGTCTTTGTCTTCATGCTTCCGGAGGCCGGTGAATCATAGGCGGCCGCAGTCAAGCCCGTCGGCGGTGTTGATCGCGCGGCCTTAAAGATGAATCCGATCGAACTCATCGCAGGAGAGGCCGAGCGCGTTGAGGCCGTCTTCGAGATGGTCCGGCAGGATCGGCATCGTCAGGAGATAGGAGGCCGTGTGGTCGGAATGCCGTTGGTGCGCCATGCGAACCGCTTCGCGCCACTCCGCCTTTTCGTAATCGCCGCGGCCAAGCCATGCCAGTGCCACCAGCTCGCACTGCTGATCGATATTGAGATCGTCGATGATCTGGCGAAGCTCCGCTTCGGTCGGGTCGACCTCGTCGCCCGCGAGCACGGCGCGAAAGCCCTCATCGGTCGGATTGGATCCGGAATCATCCTCGACGATGCCCTCCTTGACGTCGAATTGGCGTGCCTTGGCGATGAGGAAACAGACGGTTGCCGGAGCGATGGTCAGCATTGGGGGCGATCCTGGATGCAAAGCGCCTCGCCGAACCTGCGCGAGGTCATCTACGTCTAAACCCGATGCGCCGGCCGGGAATTGACGTAGATCATCGGTGCCACCGCGCGTGCGCGTAGGGGGCCTTCTCCATCGGTGGCCGCCGGAGCGGTACTCGCCGCCCGAGAATCGCGCTCGAATGTTTGATACACATCAAGGTATTCGAGCATCCCTGCCTCTATCGGTCAGGCTCGTTCTACATTCCGGGTGCAGACGTTCATGTCGGATAACCAAGACGGTACGATCTATGTGTGGGACCCGTTCGTCCGCATCGCTCATTGGAGTGTTGCGGCGGGATTCGCGATCGCGTTTCTAACCGAAGACGACACGCTCACGCTTCATGTTTGGGCCGGCTATCTCGTCGGGATTCTCGTGGTGTTGCGTGTGCTCTGGGGCCTTATCGGCCCGCGTTACGCGCGGTTCAGCGACTTCGTGTATCGGCCGCGGATCGTCGCGGGCTATCTCGTGGGCTTGCTCTTGTTCCGCGCGGAACGGCACATCGGCCACAGCCCGGCCGGCGGCGCCATGGTGGTGGCGCTGTTCTTGGGCCTTGCCGCGACAGTGGGAACCGGGCTTGTGGATTATGCGATCACGAAGAACGCCGGGCCCTTGGCTGGCGTGGTCGCGGCCGCGTCGCTTGATCGTGGAGAGGAGAGTTTGCAGCTCTCAACTGCGGCAAAGGCCGACGATGAAGGGACCAAAGGGAATAAAGACAGGAAAAAGCGCAAGAAGAGCGCATGGCGCGAAATTCACGAGGTCTTCGCCAACCTGACCATGGCGCTCGTGATCGCCCACATCGGCGGCGTGCTTCTCGCGAGCGTCGTCCACCGGGAAAACCTAGCGCGCGCGATGATCACCGGCCGCAAGCGACGATAACGGAATGCGGCATCATCAATGATGGGGCTCCGATGACGCCAGTGAGAACGCCGACACGGACAATCATCATGGGGGCGGCGGGCCGCGACTTCCATGTCTTCAACACCGTCTTTCGCGACGATCCGAACGTTCGCGTGGTCGCGTTCACCGCGACGCAGATTCCCGACATCGCAGGGCGCCGCTATCCCGCCTCGCTCGCGGGTCCCCTCTATCCCGACGGCGTGTCCATCCTCGCGGAGCGCGAACTCGAGGCGCTCATTCGCGACAAGACCGTTTCTCAAGTCGTTTTTGCCTACAGCGACGTCGCCCACGCCGATGTCATGCATGCGGGCTCGCGCGTGCTCGCCGCGGGCGCCGACTTCGTGCTCTTCGGGCCGGATCGGACGATGTTGTCCTCGCGCCGCCCCGTCATCGCGATCAGCGCGGTCCGTACCGGCTGCGGCAAGTCGCAAACGGCGCGCTGGCTTGCGCACAGACTCCGAGAACACGGTGTGCGAACGGCCGTCATTCGCCACCCCATGCCTTACGGCGACCTCGCGCGCCAGCGTGTGCAGCGCTTCGCGACGCTCGACGATATCGCGGCGGCCGGCTGCACGGCCGAGGAGCGGGAGGAGTATGAGCCGCACGTCGCGGCCGGCAATGTCGTGTTCGCGGGCGTCGACTATGCGGCAATCCTGGAGGCCGCGGAACGCGAGGCCGATGTCATCGTGTGGGACGGAGGCAACAACGATTTTCCGTTCATCCGGCCCGGCCTCCACATCGCCATCGCGGACGCGTTGCGGCCGGGCCAGATGAACACACACCATCCGGGCGAGACCGTCGCGCGGATGGCGGACGTCGTGGTCATCAACAAAGTGGATTCCGCCACGATCGACGCCGTCGTCGCGGCGGAATTGGCTGTGCGCCGGGTCAATCCGCACGCGGTCGTCGTCCGGGCCGCCTCGCCGGTCGAGATCGCGGATCCCGCGGCGGTCGCGGGCCGGCGTGTTCTCGTCGTCGAGGACGGACCGACGACGACGCATGGCGGCATGGCCTACGGGGCCGGCATGGTCGGGGCGAAGGCGGCAGGCGCCGGCGAGATCGTCGATCCGCGCTGGTCGGCGACCCCGGAGATTCAGGCCGTCTACGAGGCCTATCCGCATATCGGCCGCGTCCTGCCCGCCGTCGGCTACAGCACGGCGCAACTCGACGCGCTGAGACGGACGATCGAGGCGTCCGATGCCGAGGTCGTCGTGTCCGGCACGCCGCTCGATCTTGCCGCTCTGATAAGGGTCGGGAAGCCCATCGTTCGCGCGCGCTACCGCTTCGTAGAGGTCGGGTCGCCTCGACTGAGCGAGGTCGTCGATGCTTTCCTCGCCCGCCGGCTGAAACGGTCGCAGGCCTCGTCCTGATGCGTGTCGTGATCGCGCTCGGCGGCAACGCGCTCTTGAAGCGCGGCGAGGCGCTCGATTGCGACGTCCAGCGTCGGAATGTCCGGCACGCCGCGCGTGCCATTGCCGAGGTGGCGACGGGCCACTCGGTGGTCGTCACGCACGGCAACGGCCCGCAGGTCGGATTGCTGGCACTTCAGGCGGCCGCCTATGCCGCGGTCCCGCCCTATCCGCTCGATGTCCTCGGAGCGGAGAGCGAGGGCATGATCGGCTACCTGATCGAGCAGGAATTGATGGACGCTCTTCCCGGCCGCTCGGTCGCCACGCTTCTGACGCAGGTCGAAGTCGATCCGGACGATCCTGCCTTCCGGCGGCCGACGAAGCCGATCGGGCCGCTTTATGACGGTGCGGCAGCCGAGCGGCTTGGGCGCGAGAAGGGCTGGCCCATGTGCCGCGACGGTGCGGGATTTCGCCGCGTCGTCGCCTCGCCGCGGCCGCGTCGCATCCTCGAGATCGGCGCCTTGCGCCTCCTCGTCGAGGCCGGCGTCCTCGTCGTGTGCGCGGGCGGCGGCGGCATCCCCGTCCGAATCGATGCCGCCGGTGCCGTGCGCGGCGTCGAGGCCGTCATCGACAAGGACCGCTCGGCCGCGCTTCTCGCCGCGGCGCTTGGGGCTGACGCGCTCTTGCTTCTGACCGATGTCGACGCGGTCTATGCCGACTGGCCGGGGGCGGGGGCGCGCGCGATCCGAAACGCGACCCCCGCATCGCTCCGTCTGATGACGTTCGATGCGGGCTCGATGGGCCCGAAGGTCGATGCTGCATGCGGATTCGTCGAGGCGACCGGGTGCATGGCCGGGATCGGCGCGCTGGGCGACGCGGCGAAGATCCTCCGCGGCGAGCGGGGAACGATCATCCGTTCCGCCTGATGGCGGCCGATCCAGTCGATCGGGCCACGAATCCGCGGCGGGCCGCCGTTCGTCCGATGCGTGGCGCTCCCCAAGCGATTCGACTACCTTAGCGGCGCCCGCATCGGCCGGAATCGGCGAGCGCACGTCGTGCTTGCCATCAGTGATGAGAAGGCGAAGGGATAGACCATGACCGACAAGCCGCTTTCCGGACGCCGCGCCGTCGTGACGGGCGCCACGCGCGGCATCGGCCGCGCGATCGCCGCGCGCCTCGTCGCCGAGGGTGCTGAGGTCGTGGGAACCTCGACCAAGCCGTCGGCGGCGGTCCCGGAAGGCTGCCGCCACACGCAGCTCGTGCTCGAAGACGCGGCCTCGCTCGAGACGTTCGCGCGGCTCATCGAGCGGTCGGCGCCCCACATCCTCGTCAACAATGCGGCGATCATGAACCTGAAGCCCTTCGAAGAGATCGAAGAGGCGGAGTTCCGCCGCATCCATCGCGTGAATCTCCTGGCCCCCATGCGTCTCTGCAAGGCGGCGGTGCCGGGCATGAAGCGGCAGGGCTGGGGCCGCATCGTCAACATCGCCTCGATCTGGGGACCGGCTGCGCGTGCGTCTCGTGCCGCCTATTCCGCGACCAAGTCGGGGCTCGACGTGATGACGGCGTCGCTCGCGCATGAATGCGCCGCTCACGGCGTTCTCGCCAATTGCGTCTCGCCCGGCTTCACGGAGACCGAAATGTTGCGGCAGATCTACGATGCCGAACGGCTGAAGACATTGGCCGAGACGACGCCGATGAAACGCCTGTGCAAGCCCGAGGAAGTCGCCGCCTTCGTGGCCTGGCTCGCGGGGCCCGAGAATACCTACATCACGGGCCAGAATCTCATGATCGACGGCGGCTTCGTGCGGTTTTGCTAGGCACGATGCAATGGCAGCGCCATCTCTCCAGGGGAAGCTTGCGATCGTCACCGGCGGGACGCGCAGCATCGGCCGCGCGATCGTGGACGAGTTCTTGGCGCGGGGCGCCCTCGTCATCGGCACGGGAACGAAACCCGCGGCGGACGTGCCCAAGGGCTGCCGTTACCATCGCCTCGAGCTCGAGGACCAGCAATCGGTCGAGCAGTTCTGCCGGCTGATCGAGCGCGAGGCGCCGCACATCCTCGTCAACAACGCCGGCATCAGCAGCCCCGCGACGATCGAAGACCTGAAGATGGACGACGTCGAGCGCCTTCACGAGATCAATCTCGTGGCGCCCTTGCGCCTGTGCCAGGCGGCCGTGCCCGGCATGAAAAGGCATGGCTGGGGCCGGATCGTGAATCTCACGGCGGTCTCGGGAATCTATGGCCGCAAGGCCCGCGCCAATTACGGGTCGAGCAAGGCGGCGCTCGACGCGATGACGGCGAGTCTCGCGGCCGAGTACGGCGTCCACGGAATCCTCGCCAACTGCGTGGCGCCGGGTTTTATCGAGACCGACGTGCTCCGAGGTCTTTACAGCGAGACACAGCTGAAGGCGTTGGCGGCAATGGTGCCGGCGAAGCGCCTGGGCACGGCCGAGGAGATCGCCTCTCTCGTCGCGTGGCTGTCCGGGCCTGAGAACGGCTATCTGACCGGCCAGAACATCGTCATCGACGGGGGCTTCGGCCGCATGCGCTAACCGCGAGAGCGCGCGAAGCCGTTACGCGATGACGCTGTGCCTGATCGCGCGCTCAACCCGGCGTCTTCGTCGGCAGGCCGCCCGGCCATTCATCGCCGAGCAATTCGGCGTCCGTGTAATGCGCGAGGTCGTGGCCGTGGAGCGCGCGGTCCTCGAGATAGAACGTGCGCGCGATGGCGGCGGCGAGGCGCGCGGCCCCGTGATCGACCGCCGGAATGTCGCCCGCGACCGGGCCGTGGCTCAAAGTCGCCGCGTAGTTGAAGCAGTGGAGATTGGCGAGGAAAGGCGCCGAGCCCGGCATGCGCTCCGTGAACTCGAAGCCGGCGCCGAGATAGGGAAACGAGCCGAGCTCCTCGAGATTCTCATCGGCAGGCGCGGGAAAGCGGTCCCGCCACAGCGCGATATGCTCGGCAAACTCGCCGAGCTCGGGCCGAAGCCGGGGATCGATCGCGAAGCCCGTGCCGAGAATCGCAAAGTCGAACGGCATCGGGCCGGACGGCGTGCCAAGCACGAGCGTGCTTCTCTCCATCGCCGCCGTCTCGACCGGACAGCCGAGTGCCAGACGGAAGCGCCGATCGCGCGTGACCCTAAGCACGGATTCACGCGGCGGCGCCACGCGGTCGGCCATGAGCTGATAAAGGCTGTGCCAGCGCCAGGCATCGCCGGCATGGGCATGGCCGTGGAGAAAGCCGCCATAGACCACGCCCTTGAAGCGGTTGAAGCGCGGCAGATCGGGCCCCCGCACCAGCATCACGACATTCGCAGCACCGGCGCCGAGTGCGGCGGCGGCATTGTCGAAGGCCGACGCGCCCGAGCCGATCACGGCGACGCGCTTTCCACGCAACGCCTCGAAGTCGATATCATCGGCCGTGTGCGCCCAAACGGATCGCGGCAACCGCAAGAAGAGCTCCGGCACGCCCGGGCCTCCCAGGCCTTCGCGGCCCGTGGCCATGACGATCTTGCGCGCATAGAGGCGCGCGCCGCCCTGTTCACGCGCGACGTCGAGGCGGAGCCGATCGCCCTCCGGTACGATTCGCTCGACCGTAACGCCGTTCTCGACCGGCAAAGCGAGCACGCGCCTGTACCATCGGAGATAGTCCTGCCACATCGGGCGCGGAATCTTGCCGAGCGCCTGCCATCCGGCTTCGCCATGTTGCGCCTCGTACCAGGCGCGGAAGGTGAGACTCGGCAAGCCGAGCACCGGTCCCGTCAGGTGTTTCGGCGAGCGCAGCGTTTCCATGCGCGCATAGGTGACCCATGGGCCTTCGAGGCCCTCTTCGTTCCGGTCGATGAGCGCGATGTTGGCGATGCCCTCACGGCGGAGCGCGAAGGCGGCGACGAGCCCGCACATGCCGGCGCCGTAGATGAGCACGTCATAGGCCGGCGTCTCCCCCGTCCTCGGCTTGACCCAATTGGCCGGGGGATAGTTGAGGCAGGCGAAGTCGTGCGCGAGGCGTTGTTCGAGCTCTTTGAGGCCGTTCTTGTTCATCGGGGCATCGAGGGGGAGAGTTGATTGAGAGTATGCAAGGACCTGCCCCCTGCCAAGCGGCGGCCTCGACAGCGCCGGCGCTATCCCAACTTCAGCACCATGATCGTCGAAGCCTTCAGCGGCGACACATCAGCGCGTTGACGCGAGAGTGCCCGCGACAGGGCCATGGATTGGCTTCACGTGAGCACAGAGTCAGGCCGGCCGGTCGCCGGCGATCGTGACCCGATGCATGACGCGCCGCGCGTTGAACAGCTCGGGGCGGTCCGGGAAATAATCGGAAATCGCCTCGTGCTGCGTGCACCGATTGTCCCAGAGCGCGAGCGTTCCCTCGGTCCAGCGGAAGCGGCAGGTGAACTCCGGGCGAACGCAGTGGCGGAAGAGATAGTCGAGGAGAGGCCGGCTTTCCTCGACCGTCATGTCCTCGAAGCGCGTCGTGAACGAGTTGTTGAGGAAGAGGCACTTCCGTCCCGTCTCGGGGTGGGTCCGCACGACGGGATGGGCGATCTCGGTCGGCACCGCGTCGGTCCTGGCCTTCATGCCCTTGTAAAGCGCTTCGAATCGGCCCGGCGAGCCGGAGCTGTGATAGGCGCGCATCCCTTGGAGCGTTTTCTTGAGTCCGTCCGAGAGCGCGTCGTAAGCGAGATACATGCTCGCCCACATCGTGTCGGAGCCGTAGGGCGGAACCTCCTCGGCGACGAGCATCGTGCCGAGCGGCGGCGTCTCGATGAAGGTGCCGTCCATGTGCCACATGCGCCCGAAATTGAACCGCTCTCCCGGCTCGCGCACGACCCGGACGACATCGGGATGGTCGTCCATGCCCTTGGCGATGGGATGGCGGTCGATGGGTCCGAAGCGCCGTGCAAACGCAAGCTGCTGGCCGGGATCGAGCTTCTGGCCGCGGAAGAAGATCACGGAATAGTCGAGAAACGCGCGATGGATCTCGTCCATCGTCGTGTTGTCCAGGCGCCCTTTGAGATCGGCGCCCTCGATCTCGGCTCCCAGCGCACCGGCGATCGGCTTCACTTCGATTCGCTGATAACCCATGTCATCGATTCCCTCAGGCGGCCGATCGAGACACGCGCTCCGGCGGCCCGTTCAGGAGATCAAGCCTAGTCGATTCGGCGTACCTCTGCCAGCCGCCCAGCTCATTAACGGGCGGGCGCTTGCTGGCTCTGCGCCAGGCGAACAGCTATCCTTGAGCTTCTGC
>JBGPGW010000058.1:0-14767 GCA_041484095.1 Alphaproteobacteria bacterium
AGATCGAGGATGGTCCCGGAGCTAAAGTCGGTCGCCTGCGCGAAGGTCAGATCCGTGCTGCCGCCGGACGTCCCGAGATCGAGGACGGTCCCGGAGCTGAAGTCGGTCGCCTGTGCGAAGGTCAGATCCGTGCTGCCGCCGGACGTCCCGAGATCGAGGACGGTCCCGGAGCTGAAGTCGGTCGCCTGTGCGAAGGTCAGGTCCGTGCTGCCATCGGTCGATGCGAGGTTGAGGGCCGTGGCCGTGTCGACCTGCGTCGCTTGCACGAAGCCCAAATCCGTGCCGCCCTTGCCACTGTCGATCTCGACGCCCATCAGGGAGTCGAACTCGGTGGCCTGGGCAAACGTCACGTCGAAGTTGCCACCCGCCGCCGCATTGAGATCAAGCAAGCTCGCGGTGTCGAAATGGGTTTCCTGCGCAAGTGTCAAATTGAAGTTCGAACCGGCGGCCGCGTTGAGATCCAGCAGACTCGCCGTGCCAAAATCCGTCGTCTGGGCAAGAAGCACTTCGATCCCGGTCCCCGTTGCGGCATGGAGATCCAAGACCGAGGCCATGTCGAACGTTGAGGATTTCGCAAACGTTAGGTCGATGGCCGTTCCCGACCCGAAGTCGAGGCTGAGTAAGCTCGATGCGTCGAAACCAGTCGCCTGCGCGGAAGCGATGCTGAAGTTGTTGCCGGCGGCAGAGGCCAAGTCGAGGTTTGGCAACTCGCCGATTTTGAAATCCAGCACAGACGAGAGATCCGCCGTGACGTTCTGGAGAAGCTGAAGGCTCCCGCCCGCCAAGTCGCCGAGGTCGGCGAGCGCACCTGTAATGCCGCCGAAGAGGCCATGCGACTGAAACGCTTCGCCGGTCGATCCGGACGGCCCGCCCAGAAGATCATGTCCCACGCCGCCCGCAAGCGACTCGACGCCAAACCCGCCGAAGACCTGCGCGATGTTTCCGAACACTGTGGAAATGTGGCTCCCAACGGAACTCGCATCGCCAGCACCGATACCGGCGGACATTCCGTCGAAACCACCGTGGCCCAACAGATCGCCAAGGCCGTTCGAATGCCCGAACCCCTGACCAATCGACCCGTGATCCCCGCCACCCAATAAGTCGGCGAGACCATTGGCGTGCTCGAAGCCCTGACCAATCGACCCGTGATCCCCGCTACTCAGTATGTCGGCGGGACCATTCGCATGCCCGAGCGCCCCATGGTCGCCCTGCTCGCCGTGGACGGAATCGGCGCCATGCTGGGTCGCTCCGAGCCCATTGCCTTTGCCAGCAAGTGCCGCGTCCGCATGATCCTTACCGGCCTGTCCGTGGCTTTCGCCGTTCTGCGCACCGTGTTGTCCGGCGCCCTCCGATTTGGAAAGCCCGTGCGCCCCGTGGCTGAAGCCCGGATTCGTCTGCAAGCCCGCAGGCGTCTGTACGGTCTCCGACGTCGGTGCATTCGATGTGCCGTTGTCTGACGATGTCCCGGCCGATGAGGCGCTCAATCCATCATGAGAGCCGACCAACGCGCTCGAGCCAAAGCCCGGCAGATCATGGCCATCATGTTCGATGTCGCCGTGTCCGCGGGCGCTCACATCGCCTGTCGCAGAATTTCCGGGCTTGCCACCCGCATCGCCACCGGCGCTACCGTTCGCATCGCCCGTCTTGACGGCGTCAGAGGCGTGCTGGTCGTTCTCGCCGGCAAGCGCCGTGGCAGCGCCAAAACCCAGGACGGCAAGAAGGAAACTGATCGGAGAAAACGACGCCGCGGCGTTGGCCGGACGATCGGCTTCTTGCTCGGACTGGGTGTTCTCCTGCGCCGCGGCGGAACGCTCCACGCCGAACACTTTGTCGATGACCACCGCTATGAGCGCCGTGAGCGCCGTGTGCAGTCGGAAGATACCGAGCTTCTTCGCGGTCTCGACGATCGACTTGGCTTGCGCCGGGCAAATCGTGATGGCCTTGCGGACCAACTCCTGTGCGAGCTCGGGCGACGACTTGACCGCCGCGGTGACGATATCGGATGCGCGCTCGGGGAACGCGGACAGTGCCGACTGAAGAAAGTTGATGTTCGGATGAACGGGGCGCGGACCGGAGAAGGGATTGATGCCTTGGCTCGCCAGCGCCTGCTCGGTGCGATCTTCGGTTCGCGAGCGCGGCAGCGCGCGATCAAATTCGATTGTGTCGTCGGTGCGCTCGAGCGTGGGGATCGGCAGCCCGTTCAATTGACCGAGCCGCTCGACATTGGCATTGACCGGAGTGGGACTGTGCGGTGCGATTTCGCCGTATGCCATCGTGAACTTCCGTTCCCCTTATGCGCCGCTAATGCGACGCCCGCACGTTTTGAACGCTGGTGCGGGTAAACTGAGTCTTAAGGAGAGAAGTTAATAGGCAGTTAACTCTGGCGAAGTTTTCGGAACGGGCCGGGCCGGGCCCCAGGGCGTCCAAATGTACACTGTTTGTTCTATTTAAGACTACGCAACCTGCCTGCCGGAAGCAGGGTCAAGCGCACCACAGACGGTGCGGTCTCCATTTAACATATTGAAATTACGAAGAAATGGAGCGGGAGAAGGGATTCGAACCCTCGACCCTCACGTTGGCAACGTGATGCTCTACCCCTGAGCTACTCCCGCACCGTCGAAGGACGCACTATGTCGCGGGGATATTAGGGGAAGGTGAATCGCTTGCAAAGGCTCTGTCGGCGCGGCATGGGGAGAGGCTTTGTGTTTTCGCCGATTGTCCTTTTGAAACAACGCGCTATTCTCGCCCCATGCCCTGGACGCCGGACCGGTTGTTTCAACGCCTTAACGAGCTCGGGATCGCCCATGCGACCCACAAACACCCCCCTTTGTTTACGGTTGCCGATAGCAAAGCACTCCGTGGCGACCTGCCCGGAGGGCATTGCAAAAGCCTCTTTTTGAAGGACAAGCGCGGCCAGATCTATCTTGTCGTCGCGCTCGAGGACCGCACCATCGATCTCAAACGGCTGCGCCAAGCGCTCGGCGCGGGGACGCTGTCATTTGGCAGCGCCGAGCTTCTCTATGACGTTCTTGGCATCCGGCCAGGCGCGGTATCCCCGCTTGCCGTCATCAACGACAGCGCCCATCGTGTCCTTGTCGTGCTTGACCAAGCGATGCTCCGCATCGATCCCCTCAATTATCACCCTCTGACCAACGAGATGACGACGGCGGTTGGACCGAAGGGATTGATCGCATTCCTCGAGGCCTCAGGGCATCGGCCGACCATGCTCGATTTTGACGAGATCCAAGCGCCGCGCGCTTAGCGGGAGGGGTTGCCAGACCGTACGCGAACCGCCAAATATCACTTTCACCCATGCGAGGCACATCGGACGCGATGGAAACGATAACAGGAAACAAAACGCCGGCCGGCGGCAACATCAAGGACAGCGACTCCGTCGGCTTTATGGCCGACGTTATCGAGGCCTCGCGCGAATTGCCCGTTTTGGTCGATTTCTGGGCGCCGTGGTGCGGGCCTTGCAAACAACTGGGCCCCCTCCTCGAGAAGACCGTCAATGCGGCCGGCGGCAAAGTTCGCTTGGTCAAGATCAACATCGATGAGAATCCGGATCTCGCGCAGCAGCTCCGAATCCAATCGATCCCCGTCGTTTATGCATTCAAGGACGGCCAACCCATCGATGGCTTCGTCGGTGCGCAGTCCGAATCGCAAATCCGCGCGTTCGTTGACCGCCTGATCGCTGGCGCCAAGAAGGGGCCCGACCCGATCGAGGAGGCTCTTCAGCATGCCAAGGCGGCGCTGGATGCGGGCGATGCCGGGACGGCGACCGCCATGTACGGTCAAATCCTGAGCCACGATGCGAAGAACGTGAATGCAGCGGCCGGTCTCGCCCGATGCCGCGTCGCGATCGGGGACATGGACCAGGCCCGCGCGATTCTCGACAGCCTTCCAAAGGACGCACACAGCCATTCAGACGTCATCGCCGCTCGTTCGGCGCTGGATCTCGCGACAAAGGCCGTTGCGGCTGCGGGGAACCTTCCCGATTTGAAGCTACGTCTCGAGCGGGACTCGAACGATCATCAGGCACGCTTCGATCTCGCGATGGCGCTTTACGCCGACAAGAATACGGAAGCGGCGATCGACGAGCTCATGGATGTCGTTCGCCGAAAGCGAGACTGGAACGACCACGCGGCACGCAAGCAATTGCTACAAATTTTTGAGGCCCTTGGACCGACTCACGCCCTGACGGTCGCGGGTCGGCGCAGACTCTCGTCTCTCCTTTTTTCATGATCGAGCCAGCCGCCGTTCAACACGAGCAGCTGCCCGAGACCCTGCCGATCTTTCCGCTCGGCGGCGTTCTGCTTCTGCCCCGCAGCGAGCTGCCTCTCCATATTTTCGAGCAGCGATACCGCGCCATGACGCGCGACGCGCTCGCCGGCGATGGAATCATCGGGATGGTTCAGCCGGTCGACGCAGAGGCCGGCGGCAGTCACCCGCCCGTGTACCCGACGGGCTGTGCCGGCCGCATAACGGCTTGTCGCAAGACGGATGACGGTCGTTTCTATTTCACGCTGATCGGGTTGTGCCGCTTTCGAATTCGCGATGAGCTGCCGCTTCGCGACGGCTATCGCCGCGTGACGGCGGATTTCGCCAGCTATTACAGCGACCTCGAAGAGCCGCCTGCCCGCGACGTCGTCGATCGCGTGCGTCTCTTGAACATTCTCAACCCCTATTGCGAAAAGCACGGGATCGCGGTGAATGGGGACGCCATCAAAACGGCATCGGATGAACGGCTTGTCGCGACCCTGTCGATGCTCTGTCCATTCGAGCCCAACGAAAAGCAGGCCCTTCTCGAGGCCGGCACATTGGCCGAGCGCGGCCGGGTGATTATAGCCCTGATGGAAATGACGCTTCTCGACCAGAGAGCCGAGCGTCATTCACGGCATTGAGGAGCACGACATGGCTCAGGGAAAACTCGGCATCGACCCAAAGCTTCTGGAGATCCTCGTCTGTCCATTGACGAAGGGCCCGCTCCGCTACGACGCGGCGGCGCAGGAGTTGATCAGCGAGCAGGCGGGCCTCGCCTATCCGATCCGAGACGGCATCCCGATCATGCTGGTCGACGAAGCCCGTCATCTGGATGACCGCGAGAAACGCGGCACGCCCTGACCTGACGGAAGGATCCGAACGGACGTGTCACCCGATACCCCCGGCGGTACACGCCATTGGCCCGCGGAGATTCGTCTCAAGTCAGCCGAGAAGGCTCTGGAGATCGACTTCGACGACGGCCGCAAATTCCGGTACCCCGCGGAGTTGCTGCGTGTCGAAAGTCCGTCTGCCGAAGTGATGGGGCACGGCCCCGGCCAGCGGGTCATCGTTGCGGGACGGCGTCACGTCGGAATCCAAGGTCTCGATCCCGTCGGCAATTACGCGATCCTGATCCGCTTCGACGATCACCACGATACCGGAATCTATACGTGGAACTATCTTTACGCGCTCGGTGAAGAACAACACGAACGCTGGCAATTCTATCTCGATGCGTTAAGGGATCGGGGCTTGTCACGCGATCCATAGCGCAGGCCCGAGAGGGCGCGCGCAATCGGCCTCAGAGCGCTTCGCCTTTGACGAGCCGCGGCAAGTCGCCGACAAGGCCCATGGCATGGCGCATGAAAAACCGTTTCAGCGGCGGTAGGCCGTTGACCATCGCCAATCCCAGATCGCGCGCGAGCTTGACTGGCGGAAGGCTGTTCGAAAACAGGCGGTTGAGCCCGTCGGTCGCGGCGATCATCGCGATGCTATCGAAGCGCCGCCACCGTTCGTACCGCGCAAGGATTTCGCCACGACCGGGATCGAGACCGAGGCGCCACGCATCGACGATGAGCTCGGCCAGGACCGCAATGTCCCGGAGCCCTAAATTGAAGCCTTGTCCCGCGATGGGATGAATGGCGTGGGCGGCATCACCGAGCAATGCCAGGCGTTGTTCCGCATATCGCATCGCGTGCACAAGCGACAAAGGATATTTCCACCGCGCGCCGAGGACGCGAAGGTGCCCGAGCGAGGGGCCAAATCGCCGTTCGATTTCCGATGAAAACGCCGCGTCGTCGAGCGCCATCATCGAAGGCACGAGCTCGCTCCGCTCCGTCCAGACGATCGAGGAGCGCCGCCCCCGCATCGGCAACACGGCAAGGGGTCCCGCGGGCAGAAACCGTTCATGCGCCACTCCCCTGTGGGGACGCTCATGCTCGATCACGCACACGATGCTTGTCTGTGGATAGCGCCACTCGATCGCGCGAATGTCCGCCAATTGCCGCATTCGGGAACCCCGGCCATCGGCAGCGATGGCCAGGCTCGCCACGACCCGGCGGCCATCATCGAGCGTGAGAGCTGCATGGGTATCGGTGAAGTCGAGGCCGACGACAGTTGCCGGAGCGACGATCTCGACACCCCGAAGTCGCGCGAGGTGCGCGTAAAGACTTCGCAGAATAAGGGTGTTTTCGACGATATAGCCGAGTGGCTCCTCGCCGAGTTCTTTGTGATCGTAGTGGAGGAACAGCCGCGAATCGCCGTCCGAGACACGGATATCGAGGATGGGTTCGGCTTCCGCGGCCAGGGAGGACCACAGGCCGAGGCCATCGAGCACGCGCCTGGAGCCGTATGCGATCGCGGATGTCCGCCCGTCGAAAGACTGATCCGTCTTCACCGCCGGGCGATCGCGATCGATCACGATGACCTCGAGCCCGGCCAGGGCGAGCGCCGCCGCCATGGTCAAACCCGCCATGCCGCCACCGACAATGGCGATCTCGGCCCGAAACTCGTTCACATTCGCTCCCGCCCCTCGTGGACAGAATGGCCGATGGGCAGCCCTCGGGTAAGCTTATCCGGTCGGGCCGGCGACCGAGAAGGCCCATGGACGAGTCGCTCTAATTTTAGTAGTCGTTTCTGATTAATATCGCTATATCCTGTAGTTAGATGGGATGTTACGCGTGTATGTGGCGCTCAGGGCGTCCGTTTCATAGGATGCGGCCCGGGAGGCTGAGCGCCCGGACGGGGACAACGTCCGGGCACGGATGGGCGCACGGCCTGAGGGGCACGTGATGACAAGTGTTTCAAGAACGGCCGGCCGACGCCCGGCCTCCCGCGGTGTCGAGCTGTTTTTTCGTCAGAGGCTGGTCGAGCTGCGCGGTCTCGGATGGATCGCGAGCGCGGCAGCACTTGCGATCGCGCTTATCTCCTATCATTCGAGCGATCCTTCGCTCAACCACGCGACGGCAGGCCTCGCCCGCAACGTGCTGGGACGGCCGGGGGCCTATCTCGCCGACCTCTTCCTTCAGTCGCTTGGTTTCGCGAGCGCCGTTCTCGTCGCGGCGCCGGTCGTCTGGGGCGCACGCAAAATCCTCCATCGGGCGCCCACGCCCCTATGGCTCCGCCTGACCTTGCTGCCCATCGGCGTGATGCTGCTTGCGATCAGCTTGGCGGTTTTGCCGCGCCCGTCGTTCTGGCCGCTCACGAGCGGACTCGGCGGGTTTGTCGGACTGCTTCTGCTCGGGCGCCTGACGACACTCGTAGGGCTGGCCCACCTCTCATTCGGTGACGTCGTGCTGGCGCTTGCGATTCTTCCCGCTGCCGTCGTCGCGCTCACGCCCGTGTTTTCCCTGCGTTTGGGGGATTTGGCGCGGCTCGGCGCTTCGGCCGGGCGGGCTGTCGCTTGGCTCGGGCGCGTGCCGCAGCTTCTGCTCGGAGAGCGCCGTTTCGGCTTCGGAGACGCCAGAGCGGCGCTGATGAAGGCGCTCGGGCGCGCGGTGTATCGCGATCGCGTCCCACCGCGCATGGAGCCGCAACTGGGCGAGGCGGCGGACGACTTCGACGAAGACGACCAGCCGGAACCGGAAACAGTCGACGGCCCCTTCATCGCGCCACGCGCCACGCGTAAGGCCGCGCGGCGCAAGAAGCCACGGCAAGCGCCGCTCCCCTTCGGCCAGGATGATCGCGAACTGCCGCCATTGCAGCTCCTTCATCCCGCGAACGATGAGCGGCGCAGCAAGAGCGTCGATCAGGACTCCCTGACGCAGAATGCGCGTCTGCTCGAAACGGTCCTCGACGACTTCGGCGTGCACGGCGAAATCCAGAAGGTCTGGCCGGGCCCCGTCGTGACCCTTTACGAACTTGAACCGGCGCCCGGCACCAAATCCTCGCGCGTCATCAGCCTGGCCGACGACATCGCACGATCCATGAGCGCCGTCTCGGCGCGGGTCGCGATCGTTCCCGGACGCAATGTGATCGGCATCGAGTTGCCGAACGTCGAACGCGAGCGCGTCTACCTCGCCGAACTTTTGGCCGTCGATGGTTTCGACCGGACCGGTGGATTGCCGCTCGCGCTCGGCAAGGACATCGGCGGCACGCCTGTCGTCGTCGATCTCGCGCGCATGCCTCACCTTCTGATCGCGGGCACGACCGGGTCCGGCAAATCCGTTGCGCTCAATACCATGATCTTGTCGTTGCTCTATCGGCTCACGCCCGAGCAATGCCGCCTCATCCTCATCGATCCGAAGATGCTCGAGCTGTCCGTCTATGACGGTATCCCGCATCTCCTGACTCCCGTCGTGACCGACGCCCGCAAGGCGGTCGTCGCCCTCAAATGGACGGTCCGCGAGATGGAGGATCGATATCGCGCCATGTCCCAGCTCGGCGTGCGCAACATCGCGAGCTACAACGCGCGGCTTTCGGATGCGCGCCGGCGCGGCGAAGTCCTGATGCGCAAAGTGCAGACAGGGTTCGACAGCGAGACGGGAAAGCCGGTCTTCGAGGATCAAGCCCTCGACCTCCGCGCGCTGCCGTTTATCGTCGTCGTCGTCGATGAGATGGCCGATTTGATGCTGGTCGCGGGAAAAGACATTGAGGCGGCCGTGCAGAGGTTGGCGCAGATGGCGCGCGCGGCCGGCATTCATCTGATCATGGCCACGCAGCGCCCATCCGTTGACGTGATCACCGGCACGATCAAGGCGAATTTCCCGACGCGCATCAGCTTCCAAGTGACATCGAAGATTGACAGCCGGACGATCCTGGGTGAACAGGGCGCCGAGCAGCTCCTCGGCCAGGGCGACATGCTCTACATGGCAGGCGGCGGCCGGATCTCGCGAATCCACGGCCCCTTCGTCAGCGACGAGGAGGTGGAAGCGGTCGTCCGGTTCCTCAAGAATCAAGGGGATCCCGAATATGTCGAGGGCGTGACCGAGGATTCCTCGGCGGGACTCGAGGGCGCGCTGGGCGGAGAGGCCGAAGACGATCTTTACGACCAGGCGGTCGCGATCGTTCTCCGCGAGCGCAAGGCATCCACGAGCTTCATCCAGCGCCACTTGCAGATCGGCTACAACCGCGCGGCCCGCCTGGTCGAACGGATGGAGAGCGAGGGCCTCATCAGCACCGCAAATCACGTCGGCAAGCGCGAAATCCTCGCTGGCGATGCGCGCGGACCGATGCGCTGATTGATCGAGGAAGAGAGAATCCTCTGGCGTGGCGCTAAGCGCCTGCCTATGTAGACAACCATGCAGCAGATTTTGCGTGTCATCATCGCGGCGGTCGTCGGTTTGGCCGCGACCGCCGTTCTGGCCGCAACGGCAAGCCCAGCCAAGCCGTTGTCGGATGCCGATCGTGCCGATGTCGCGCGGATCGAGAGTTATCTCAACAGCGTCAAGACCATGAAGGCACGCTTCCTTCAAGTCGGCGCCGAAGGCGGCTACGCAACGGGATCCATCTTCTTGTCGCGGCCGGGCCGCATGCGGGTCGAGTATGACCCGCCGACGAAGATGCTGATCGTGGCGACGGGGGTCTGGCTTATCTATGTCGACACCGAATTGCAGCAGGCCACCTATTTGCCCATCGATTCGACGCCGGCGATGTTCCTGCTGCGGCCCGCACTCCAATTCGACAAGGATGTCGCCATCACCGGCCTCGAGCGCGGAGCGGGCGTGATTAGGCTTGCGTTGACCGACAAGAACGACCCGCGCTCCGGTCAAATCGTCCTGACGTTCAGCGATAGGCCCCTTGTCTTGCAGAAATGGGCCGTGACCGACGCGCAGGGCAAGGTGACGAATGTGGCGCTCGTGGATCCCGTTTTCGGCGTACCGTTGCCGCCGACGCTGTTTCAATACGTCGATCCGAGCCCCGATCGCCGTCAGAGGCAATGACGCCGATGCGCTGAGGCCGGCGCGCCCTGAACGGGCGAAGCAACAATTGCATGAACGCTTCTTCGCCCTCCCCTTCGACGCCGATCGTCATGCCGGGTTGACGGCGGGTACCGCTCCGCGTTCCGAACAGCGGATCCCAGATGCTTAGGATCGTGCCGTAATTCGAATCGGTGTCGCGGCGAACGGCGTGGTGATGATCCCAATGTATGGAAGGCGTGATGATGAAGCGCGCGAGCATGCGCTCGATCGGGCCCGGAAGCCGTAGATTGGAGTGATGGAATATCGCGGCCATCAAGATGACCGTCTCGAAGATGAGAACCGAGGCCAACGGAATGCCGAGCAGGATAATCGCCACGGCGCGAACGAGTGCCGAGAGCACGATTTCGCCGGGATGAAACCGGGCGGCGGATGTCGAATCGAGGAATCGATCGAGATGGTGTATGCCGTGAAATCGCCACAACCACGATAGTGAATGATTGGCGCGGTGCCACCAATAGATCCAGAAATCGAGCAGGATGATATCGAAGACGAGTCCAACCCAACCCGTAAGCCAGACGGGCCGCAGGCCGATCGCCTAGCCTCCGGCCCAAGCGGTGATGGGAACAACGATCAACGATCCGCCCGCCACATTGACGAACCAGAGGCAACCATTCCGAAGAAGCCGTGCGGGATCGCCGAGAAGCCGGCGCAATCGCGACGGCGGACCGCACCCCTCCAGCCGATCGTGCTCTGCTGCCGGCCGAATCCGCTCCAGGACGAAGAATGCGATCAACCAGCCCGTGACGACGAAGCCTTTCAATGCGATCAGTGTTTCGGGCAGTGCGGTCATAGGGGGGCGGCCGTGAAGTTTGACCTGCCGCGGCACGGATGTGTTGGAAGCCTCCCGTGCCGGCATACCGTACGGCTATAATGGTATTGCATATTTGAACGACTTCTTGACCGCAGAACGGCGCGCATGTCCATGGCCGAACGATCGTTGGTAAAGCCGCTCATCGGCGTGACCGCCTGCGTGAAGCAATTCGGTCCGCACCCCTTCCATGCCGCCGGCGATAAATACGTCAAGGCCGTGTCCGAGGGTGCGGGCGGATTGCCATTCCTGCTTCCGGCCTTGGGCGAGTGGTACGACGTGGCCGAGCTTGTCGATCGGCTCGACGGCCTGATGCTGACGGGCAGCCCCTCGGATGTCGAACCCCATATCTACACCGATGAGCCGAAAAATCCCGGCTCGATCTATGATCCGCAAAGAGACGCGACCACATTGCCGCTCATCCGCGCGGCGCTGGATCGCGGCCTTCCCCTGCTCGCGATCTGCCGCGGGATCCAGGAGCTGAACGTCGCACTCGGTGGAACGCTCCACCAGCGAGTCCACGACGTTCCGGGAAAGCTCGACCATCGCGGCCGCAAGAATGTTCCGCTCGACTTGCGCTACGGCCCCGTCCATGCCGTCGCTCTTAGACCCGATGGGCTTCTGTCCGGAATGGCCGGGCAAGATGAGGTCATGGTCAATTCGCTCCACGGCCAGGGCATCAATCAGATAGCCCCGGGCCTTGACGTCGAGGCGACGGCGCCGGACGGCATTGTGGAAGCTGTCGTCGTTCGCGGTGCGGATGCCTTTGCCCTCGGCATTCAGTGGCACCCCGAATGGCGGTGCCGGGAGAACCCATTTTCGATGGAGATTTTTGGCGCATTCGGCTTGGCATGCCGCGCGCGAGGCGCAAAGAGAGGGTATTGAATGGCAATAGAAATTAATCGTATCATATTGATATAAATACATTTTGATATTTTTATTGGTCATTCGGCGCACTACCTATGCACACATATGTTGTAATCTATGCAAATCACGCATGGAAATTCGCCGTAAGTGCACCTATCTCACTATGGAGTGGCTCAGCCGCAAGAGCTGGGTCGCCTGAAGGCGAATCCCCTGGCGCCTTCGGGCTCCGAAAGGAGCTTTGGACGCCCGGTCATCCCCCCGACCGGGCGTCCTTCATTTTAGCCGTCCGCCTATGGTCTCTCCGCCCGGTGTTCGGTTCGGCCTTGCCGGGCTCGCCCGCACGGGCCACAGCCGTTATAACCACCGGCGCCATCCCCATGGCAACGCTCAAACGATAACGGCGGCTCGATGGCTTTGCGCATCGCGACCTGGAACATCAACAGCGTCCGTCTGCGGCTGAATCTCCTGGAGCGTCTGATCGCGACCGCGACTCCAGACATCATTTGCCTCCAGGAGACCAAAACAGAGGACCAATATTTCCCACACGAGGCGATCGACGCACTCGGCTATCCCCATCGGTTCGTGAGCGGGATGAAGGGCTACAACGGCGTGGCCATTCTCTCGCGCGTTCCCTTCAAGAAGACTGCCACGCGAAATTGCGTCCAACGGTCGGATTGCCGGTACGGGTTCGTCACGATCGAGGGAGGCATCGAACTCCACAACTGCTATGTGCCGGCCGGGGGCGACATTCCGGACCCCGAGGCCAATGAGAAATTCGCGCACAAGCTGGCGTTCCTCGAGGAGCTGGCCGCCTGGTGGGCGGACCGCCGCAAGTCGCGCACGCGCGCTGTCTTGGTCGGCGATCTCAACGTCGCACCGCTCGAGACGGACGTCTGGTCGCACACGCAATTGCTGAAAGTCGTCAGTCACACGCCCGTCGAAGTCAAGCTTTTGAAGGACGTGATGACGTCGCATGATTGGACCGATGCGGTCCGCCATTTCATCGATCCGGACGAACAGCTTTACACCTGGTGGAGCTACCGCGCCCCGGATTGGGCCAAAAGCGACCGCGGGCGCCGGCTCGACCACGTCTGGGTGACGCCGGCCCTCAAACGATCACTCCGGAGTGCATCTGTTCTCCGCGATGCCCGCGGCTGGCAAGGGCCCTCGGACCACGTGCCCGTAATCGTGGACCTCGATCCCTAGCCCACGCGATAGAGAAAATACCGGCCGGCCTCGACGCCATCGGGCAAAGGCAGCGACGCCCACCGGTCAATCGTCATCGGCTGATCGCCAAGAACGATTCCACCCGCCGCCATCAACCGATCGATCATCGGCGCAACCGCACGCGCGAGCGCTGCACTTCCATTCTTGTCGCCGCTTCCGATATCGGCATGACAGAGCGCCGCCGCCGCACCGATGCGCTCGAACGCACCCGGCAGCGTGTCCTCGAAATCGCCGAGAACAAAGAATTTATCCTCGGGAACGCATGATGGGTGGGCGGACATCTGCCGATCGAACGCGAAGATGGCGCGGGCCGGCATCAGCGTCCGCAAATGATCGAACGTGCGTCCGTTGCCAAGCCCGAGCTCGATCACGGGGCCGGCGATGCCGGCTATGAGTTCGGCGGCGCGATCGAGACAGCGCCGCTGCGCTTCAAGGCGCCGGATGAAACTATCGAGGCGGCTCATGCGCGCTAGCGATTCAACGCGGCATGAAGCTGCTGGGTGGTCTTCTCAAGACGGCGCGCGAGTTCGCGCAAGATCTCGACCGCCATCTGCGGAAACTCCGTGATCATTCGAATGAAGTTCTCTTTCGAGATCCTGAGCGTGACCAGGCGGCTTCCTGCGACGACCGTTGCCGTCCTTGGAACATCGCACAGCACGGCGATCTCCCCGATGATATCGTGTCGACCGAGCCCGGCGACTTTGCGCGGCTCTCCCGGCGGCATGCTCACGACGACATCCGCCTCGCCTTCCAGAATGATATAGGCCGCGTCTCCCATGTCGCCCTGGCGGAACAAGGTCTGTCCCCTGTCATAGGTCAGGCGTTCACTTGTAAAGGCCAGCAACTTGAGCTTGGCGGGCTCGATATTCCCGAACAGAGGAATACGCCGAAGCACATCGACTTCTTCGTCAAGGCTCATGTCCGTCTCCGTCGGTTCTCACTCTGTTTTCAACAGCTCGTGCAGCGCTTTGCCCGGCTGATCGAGATCGTCATAGCGTCCGTGCTCGATCACCCGGCCGGACCGCATGACCAGTACCCGGTCGAACGCGCGCGCCAAGCTCGCACGATGCAAAGACCAGATCAGCCCGCCCTCCGCAAAGCGATCGAGCAGGCCGCTTGTGATGCGCCCCTGCGATTGTCCGTCGAGCGAGGCCGTCGCCTGATTCAGGATCATCACGTCCGGTCGTTTGAGGAGTGCGCGCGCAAGACCGAGTTTCTGGCGTTGAGCGCTCGAGAGACGCGAGCCACCGATCCCGACCTGAAATTCGAGCCCGACTTCGATGACCGTCTCCCGCAATTCGAGACTGTTCATCACCTCGCCAATCAGCTCACCGATCCGCTCGCTGCCCTCGGGGTGCCCATAGGCCAGCTTCCCGAACAGGATGTTGTCCTGAAGGGTGGACGCGGCGTTGTATTTGTCCTTGTCGAAAAATTCGATCGCATTCCGCAGATCGGGCGGCAGATCGGCCGCGAAGATCCGCCGCGCCTGGAGAATGCGCGCCTGGAAGCTCGCGTCAATCAGCCCCAGGCGGTGCCGCGCGGGGACGAGCCGAAAGGGCAGCGCCAGCAGTCGCGCCCGCTCGGTCGCGGAAAGCTGCGCCAGACCATCTTTTCCGATGCGCGCGACGAGTGTCTGAAACTCCGGCAAATCATCGGAGCTGATGAAGCCGTATTGCGCGAAGAACTC
>JBGPGW010000059.1:0-14716 GCA_041484095.1 Alphaproteobacteria bacterium
AACAAGGCGCTGTCGTTTGGCAAGAGCCGGGCGCGGCTGCTTTCCATGCAGCAGAAGAAAGTCACGTTTAAGGACGTGGCAGGCGTGGATGAGGCCAAGGAAGAGTTGCGCGAGATTATCGAATTCTTGCGCGAAGCGCAGAAGTTTCAGAAGCTGGGCGGACGGATTCCGAAGGGCGTGCTGCTGGTGGGACCTCCGGGAACGGGCAAGACTTTGCTGGCCCGGGCGGTTGCGGGGGAAGCGAACGTTCCGTTCTTCTCGATCTCCGGCTCGGACTTTGTTGAGATGTTTGTGGGCGTGGGCTCCAGCCGCGTGCGCGACCTGTTTGAGCAGGGCAAGAAGAACGCTCCCTGCATCATCTTCATCGACGAGATCGACGCCGTCGGCCGTCATCGCGGCGCCGGTCTCGGCGGCGGGAACGACGAGCGCGAGCAGACCTTGAACCAGTTGCTCGTCGAGATGGATGGTTTCGAGACGAATGAAGGCGTGATCCTGATCGCCGCGACGAACCGCCCGGACGTGCTCGACCCCGCGCTCTTGCGCCCGGGGCGCTTCGACCGGCAGGTCGTGGTGCCCAATCCGGATATCCTCGGCCGCGAGCAGATCCTGCGCGTCCACACGCGCAAAGTGCCGCTCGCGCCGGAAGCCGATCTCAAGACCATCGCGCGCGGCACGCCCGGCTTCTCCGGCGCCGACCTCGCCAATCTCGTGAACGAAGCGGCGCTCATCGCCGCGCGCAAAAGCAAGCGCATGGTCACGATGACCGAGATGGAAGAGGCCAAGGACAAGGTTCTCATGGGCGCCGAGCGCCGCTCGATGGTGATGACCGAGGAGGAGAAGCGCCGCACGGCCTATCACGAGGGCGGCCATGCGCTCGTGATGATGGTGGTCGAGGATCACGAACCCCTGCACAAGGTGACCATCATCCCCCGCGGGCGCGCGCTTGGCGTCACCATGTTCCTGCCCGAGCGGGACAAGTACAGCCAGACGCGGAGCGAGATCGAGGCGTTGCTCGCCAGCCTCTTCGGCGGCCGCGTCGCCGAGGAGCTCATCTTCGGTCCGGCCTCGGTCACGACGGGGGCGGCCGACGACATTCGCCGGGCGACCGATCTTGCGCGCCGGATGGTGACGGAATGGGGCATGAGCGAGAAGCTCGGCCCGCTCCGCTACAACGACAACGAGGAAGAGGTGTTCCTCGGCCATTCCGTGGCGATGCGGAAGAACGTGTCCGACGCGACGACGCATCTCATCGACGAGGAAATCAGGCGCATCGTGCACGAAGGGGAGAGCACGGCGCGCCGGATCCTGTCGGAGCGGACGAACGATCTGCACGCAATCGCCAAGGGCTTGCTCGAATACGAAACGCTGAGCGCCGACGACGTGCGGGCGCTCCTGCGCGGAGAGCCGGTCTACCGCCCGCCCGAGCCGGAGCGGCGCCCCGACGGCGGCGGCCGGCGGAGCTCCGTGCCGACGAGCGGCTCCAAGGACAAAGGACACCCGACCGGCCTTGAACCGGAGCCCCAGCCCGGCGCCTGAGCGACCGGGCACGTTCACCATCAGCGACGAGCCGCCGGCCGGCCTCGCGCGGGGCGTCGCCTCGGGCGAGGTCCGGCTCTATGTGCGGCCGCTCGCGCTGAATTCCGATGCGGCCCTCGCGCCCCTGAGCGATGATCGCGCCGCGCGGCATCTCGCCGGCGGTCCGCTGGCGTTCGAGGCGTGCGAGCTTCTCATGCGGCGAGAAGGCGAGCCCGGACGCGTTTTCGCCTGGCGGACCCCCCTCGAATCCCTCGCCGCATGGGCACGCCGAGAAGGCACGCCGGTCGAGGGGCAGGTGACGTCATGGCTCGACCGTTTGACGCGGCGCCGCGCGCCGTTCGCGGGCCTCCCGCTCGACCGGCCGCGCCTCATGGGCGTGCTCAATGTCACGCCCGACAGCTTCGCCGACGGGGGTGCCTACCGCGACGCCGAGCCTGCCATCGCGCACGGACGGCAGATGATCGCCTCAGGTGCCGACATCGTCGACATCGGCGGCGAATCGACGCGCCCTCATGCGAGTCCCGTGTCGGTCGAGGAAGAGCTCGACCGCGTGCGCCCGGTGATCGAGGGCCTTAGGGATGCCGGCGTGCCGATATCGATCGACACGCGCCGCGCGCGCGTGATGGCGGCGGCGCTCGACGCCGGCGCGGGGCTGGTCAACGACGTGAGTGCGCTCAGCTTCGACCCCGACAGTTTGGCGCTCGTGGCGGAGCGCGGCGTGCCCGTCGTTCTCATGCACATGCGGGGCGAGCCCGCGACCATGCACCGGCACACGGACTATGCCTCTGTGCTCCTCGACGTGTATGACGAGCTCGCGGCACGGGTCGCGGCGTGCCGTGCGGCGGGCATCGCGGCGGAGAACATCGCGATCGATCCCGGTCTGGGGTTCGCGAAGACGTCGGAGCAGAACGCGGCCATTCTGCGCGGCCTGTCGCTCTTTCTCGGGCTCGGCCTTCCGCTCCTCGTCGGCGCGTCGCGCAAGGGGCTCGTCCGCGCGGTCAAGCACGCCGCAGCGCCCGAGGGGCGGCTGCCCGCCTCGCTCGCCGCGGCGATGCTCGCGCTCGACCAGGGGGCCGAGCTGCTGCGCGTGCACGACGTGGGCGAGACAGCGCAGGCCGTCGCGGTCTGGCGGGCGTTGCGACGCGCGCCGTGAGCGCGCTTCGCGATCGATCTCCCTCGCGCACGGGCAGGATATTTCTGCTATAACCCGGCCGCCGGCCGAGATGGGGATTGAATGGCACCGAAGCTTTTTGGCACCGACGGAATCCGCGGGACCGCCAATATCGAGCCCATGACCGCCGAGACCGCGCTCAAGGTGGCGATGGCGGCCGGACACCATTTCCGCCGCGGCAATCACCGCCATCTCGTCGTGATCGGCAAGGACACGAGGCGCTCGGGCTACATGCTGGAGCCCGCGCTCGCCGCCGGTTTCATCGCCATGGGCATGGACGTCGTGATGAGCGGCCCGATTCCGACGCCGGGTGTCGCGATGCTCACGCGGTCGCTCAGGGCGGATCTCGGCGTGATGATCTCGGCGTCGCACAACCCCTATCAGGACAACGGCATCAAGCTGTTCGGGCCGGACGGCTACAAGCTGTCGGACGCGATCGAACGGGAGATCGAGATCTCGGTCGAGTCCGGCGTATCCCATTCCCTGGCCTCGGCGGATCATCTCGGCCGCGCCCAGCGTCTCGAGGACGCCCACGGCCGGTACATCGAATTCGTGAAGAACACGTTCCCCCGTGGGCTTCGGCTCGACGGCTGCAAGATCGTCGTCGATTGCGCGAACGGGGCCGCCTACAAGGTGGCGCCGACCGTGCTGTGGGAGCTCGGCGCGGAGGTCGTTCCGATCGCGGTCGATCCCAACGGATTCAACATCAACGAGAAGTGCGGAGCGACCGCACCCGATGCGATGCGTCGGGCCGTCGTCGCGCATAAGGCGCATCTCGGCATCGCGCTCGACGGCGATGCCGACCGCGTGATCATGGCCGACGAAACCGGACGGGTGCTCGATGGCGACCAGCTCCTGGGACTCGTCGCGCGGTCGTGGCAACGAACCAATCGCCTTTCCGGCGGCGGCGTCGTCGCGACCGTCATGTCCAATCTCGGTCTCGAGCGGTTCCTCGGCTCGCTCGGATTGACGCTGGCGCGCACGAAGGTCGGCGACCGCTACGTCATCGAGCGGATGCGCCATGACGGCTACAATATCGGGGGCGAGCAATCGGGGCATCTCGTGCTGTCCGATTACGTGACGACGGGCGACGGGCTCATCGCGGCGCTTCAGGTCCTGGCCGTCTATGTCGAAGCGGGCCGGCCGCTGAGCGAAGTCGGCCGCTGCTTCGAGCCGTTGCCGCAACGCCTGCGCAACGTCCCCTATGACGGCGGCGCGCCGCTCGACTGCCAGAGCGTGAAGAGTGCCATCAGGGAAGGGGAGGAACGGCTCGCCGGCGCCGGCCGCGTCGTCATCCGGCCGTCGGGTACGGAGCCGGTCATCCGCGTCATGGCGGAAGGCGAGGACGAACGCCTCGTCACCCACGTCGTCGACGCGATCGCCGACGCCATTGCGGCCGCGGCTCGTTAGGTCCCGTTCGATGTCGATGCGGCAGGCGCTAGGGCGCGTTCTCATCGTGGCTGGGTCGGATTCGGGCGGCGGCGCCGGAATCCAGGGCGACATCAAGGCCGTCACCGCCTTGGGCGGATACGCGGCGTGCGCGATCACGGCGCTCACGGCGCAGAACACGCTCGGCGTGTTCGGGATTCACGACATCCCGGCCGCGTTCGTCGCCCGGCAGATGGAGGTGGTTCTCTCCGACATCGGGGCGGATGCGATCAAGACGGGCATGCTGCACAATGCGGCGTTGATCGACGCGGTCTGCGATGTGATCGAGAGCAAGGCGGCGGACGTCCCGGTCGTCGTCGATCCCGTGATGGTGGCGAAGGGTGGTGCGGTGCTGCTCGAGCCCGCCGCGCGCGCGACGCTCAAGCGGCGCCTCGCATTTCTCGCGACGATCCTGACCCCGAACGTTCCGGAGGCGGAGACGCTCACCGGGATGACGATCGGCGATCTCGACACGATGCGGAGGGCGGCCGAGGTGCTGCTGACGATCGGCCCGCAGGCTGTCCTCTTGAAGGGCGGCCATCTGCCGGGGGAGGAGGTCCATGACCTCTTCGTGACACCCGACCGGACGGAGATGTTTTCGAGCCCGCGCATCGAGACACGGCACACGCATGGGACGGGGTGCGCGCTTGCCTCCGCCATCGCGACGGGTCTCGCGCAAGGTCTGTCGCTCCGCGATGCCGTTGTGAGGGCCAGGGCCTTCGTGCGCAAGGCGATCCTTTGCGCTCCGGGTCTTGGCAAGGGGCACGGACCGCTCGGCCTTGGCCACACGGTGCGGCCCTTCGACGGCTGAGGCGCATCGGATTGCTGGGCGCGCCCCCACGAGGCGCCGGGCTGACATCGCATGAACGCATCGAACGGGAGGGGCGAGTGAGCGAAGAGCTGTTCCGCGCGGATTCCTATCTCAAATCCTGCGAGGCCACGGTCACGGCGGTGGATGAATCCGGCATCCGTCTCGACCGGACCGTGTTCTATCCCGAAGGCGGGGGCCAGCCCGGCGACACCGGTCTCCTGATCGCCGCCGACGGCCGCGCGGTCCGCGTCGTTCAGACACGAAAACACCCGGGCGCGGGCGAGCCCGTGCATGTGCCGGAGCCGGGCGCTCCGGCTCTTTCGATCGGCGAGACGGTCCGCGCCGAGATCGACTGGGAACGGCGTCATCGTCATATGCGGATGCATACATGCCTCCACCTTCTGTGTTCGCTCGTGGAAGGGGCGGTCACGGGAGGAGGGCTGTCCGATTCGAAGGGGCGGCTCGACTTCGATCTCCCGGGCCAAGTGCCGGAAAAGGATCATCTGACGGCGGAACTCAACCGGCTCATCAGCGAGAACCACCCGGTCGTCCCCCGCTGGATCACGGACGAGGCGTTGGCGGCCAATCCCGAACTCGTCCGCACCATGTCGGTCAAGCCGCCGACAGGCTCGGGACAGGTGCGCCTGCTCGAGATCGCCGGCATCGATCTGCAGCCCTGCGGCGGCACGCATGTCGCGCGTACGGGCGAGATCGGTGCCGTTGTCATCAGCAAGATCGAAAACAAGGGCCGGCAGAACCGGCGCTTTAACATTGCGTTTACGGAATGAAGGTTCCGGCGCACAGGCGCATCACCCCGCTCCGCCATCCCCGATCATCAATCTTTAACGAACGTGCTCTAAAGCTTTGAGTGCGGTGACGTCCCACCGCGCCCGGCCGCAACAGGTGCGGCCGGAACGGGGAGCGCGGCTCATGGTTCTGGCTTTCATGTTCAAACGATCTTCCGGTCACGGCGATGGACATTCGCCGGTCAGGCCGGTCCTCGGGCGTTTGTTGGGGACGCTCCCCTCCCGTTCGACGGCCGTGCCGCCTTACACGGGCGAGCCGATCGAAGATTACGATCTCAACGATGTCGGGCTCGTTCGCGGTGCCGTTCCTCACACGGTGTGGGAATGGCGTCGCCGGCGCCGAGGCGCCTAAGGTCTCTGCCGCCTCTCGACGGCGCGAAGCGGACACCCTATGGTCCCCGGCCGTCGGGGCAAGCGGCCCCCGGCGTCAGAGCCGGGATTTCTCATGGAAAAGAAGCGCGAGACTGCGCGTCCGTCGGGGCCTGAGAGGCCCGTCCGCCGGGGTCGCGTCATGTCGGGGCTCGACTATCTCCGCTCCATGATCGAGGACGCCGTGCCGTCCTCCGCGTTTTGCGGCACGCTCGGCATCCGTCTCGTCGAGGTCGATCACGGCCGGACGCTTTATCTCTGTGAGCCGTCCGATCAGCACACCAATGCGCTCGGCATCTCGCATGGCGGCCTCGCGGCGGCGCTGATCGATAGCGCGACCGGCTCGGCCGTCCTATCGACGCAGCCCGTGGGGGGGCGATCGACGACGATCGAACTCAAGGTCAATTTCGTCCGTCCCATGACGGCCGGCATGGGCACGGTCCGTTGCGAGGGCAAGGTCATCCATCTCGGGCGGCGCATCGCGACGGCCGAGGCTCACATTACCGATTCGCGCGGCAGGCTCATGGCCCATGGCAGCGCGACGGTGATGGTCTTCCCGGACGAGGCCTAGCGCGTCTCAGCCGCCCGGCCGTCGTGTTTCCGGGACCAGCGTCGAATAGAACTCGATCTGCCAGGTCATGTCTTCGGCCGTCATGGGGTAATTGTTTCCGCGCGGCATGAGCACGGCGTTCGGCGCAATCTTGCCGAGGTGAAGCTGGATCTGCACGGCCGCGTCGACGGAGAGTCCGGATTTCCAGGCCAGTGCCGTGATTCCCGGGCCCGTGCGTGAGGCCAGAATCTTCTCGACGATCGGCTCCACCAGACTCGACTTGATCGACAGGGCGGCCACGACGAATCGCCGCTGCTGGCTGAGGAGAGCCGTCGTAATCGCTTCCTCGTCGAGGGTCCCTTCCTTGTGGAGGGCCTGCGCCCGTGCGACTTCCGGCGGGGTGCTGCCGGTGTCCCTGGCGGGGCGATTCGTGCTGGCACGGCTCTCGCCGGCTTTGTCCTCGGAATCGAGGCGTTCACGCATCTCCTGCTCGATGACTTCGAGGGTCGAGGAATCGAGATCGCCGCGTTGACGCAGCGTGTCGAGCAAAGACGCCGCGACGAAACCGGCGATGCGGCTGACCGCCTTCTGCGGCAGCCCCAGGCGCCCCGCGAGCGGCTCGTGCCACTCGACGACGCCCGGTGCGCGGTCGATGAGGCGGTCGAGCGTCTCTTCGCGGATCTGCGCGCTTGGATTGGCGAGAAGGGACGCCACCGCCGACACGTCGTCGCTGGCCGCGATGGCGTCCGACACGATCGCGCCGACCGTTTTGCGCTCCGAGATGGCCGTCAGCGCACCCGGCGCCGTCCCGGCGCGGATGATATCCAAGAGGTCACCGTCCGAGAGAAGCGGGGAGCAGCGGAGCACCGGGCTCGAGACGTCGATCTCCGAATCGCGTGCGAGACGCTGGATGACGGCGGCCGGCGCATCGAATCGATCCTTCAATGCCTCGGCAAGGACCTGGCGCACGCGTTTTAACTGGTCCTTCGCGAGGATCTCCAGGGTCTCGATCGCGCGTTCGCGCACGCGAACGCGTTCCTCGGCCGCGAGTCCGGGCAGCAGGCGTGCGACCGTCGTGGCGAGGGCCACGCGGACGTCATCGTCCTTGTCGCGCGCGAGAATGGTGTGCGCGTGCCCTGGCGTCTGCTCGTTCTGCGCGATCTCGCGACGCACCTCCGACGACTGATCGCCCGCGAGAAAATACAGCACCTCCGGACGGATATCGGTGCGCGATGCGAGCGTGCGCCGGACCAGCGGATCCTCGTGATCGGCGAGACGCTTCTGCTCGTCATAAGACGGCGAACGATCGAATAGGGATGCCGGCAAGGCGGCCCGAATTCGATGGAGGAGCGCGTTCATGGCTTTGCCCCTGGCTCGGTTGCGGCATCGTTCCCGTCGATCGAAACCACGTGCACGTTCGACTTCCCTCGCTGTTTTACGTGATACATCGCGGCATCGGCGTGCGCGGTCATTTGAGGAAGGTCGAGCGTCATCCCCGCCGGGCAGACCGCGATGCCCACGGACATGCCGAGCGGCGCACATCCGTCCGGCGTGAGCGCCGCGAGCGACGCACTCTCGGCCATCAGGTCGCGGGCCCAGCGCGTTGCCGCGTCCGCGTCGCTGCCGTCGAGCCACACGGCGAACTCGTCGCCGCCGAGGCGCGCCGCGAAATTGTCCGGGGCCAGCCCCCGCTCGAGCATGCGTCCGACATGGATGAGGACGTCGTCACCGCGTTCATGTCCGGCACGGTCATTGAGGCTCTTGAAATTATCGAGATCGATAAAGGCCAGCGCGATGGGGCGAGAGGCGGCGCGGGCCGCCGCGATTCGCTCCCCGGCGCGCTCGGTGAAATAGCGCCTGTTGATCAATCCGGTGAGCACGTCGTGGCGGGATTGATGCTCCAGCAGGCGCTGATGCTCGGCATCGGCCATCGCGATGCCGACCTGGCGCGCGACCTGGACGAGGAGTTGGCGTTCGTCTTCGGCCCAGGCGGGCTGGCCAGTGCGCCGGAACACGACAAGCGCGCCGTTCGACCCCCGTCGGGAGCGCGTGACCATCGCCATCCAATGCCCGGAATCGTTGTTGCCCTCCGTCGGCTGCGCCTCGAGGGTCAGCCGTTGGATGACGTCATCGGTCAATCCCGCGACCGCCCCGAACGTGGCGGCCAGGCTATTGACGTCGCCATCGCGCTGAAAGATCGAGCAGCCATCGGCCCCGAAGCCGCGTGCAACCGCGGCGGCCGCGCCGGACAAGAGCCGGTGGTGATCGTCCTCGTCATGGAGCGCGCGCAGGATATAGGCCACGAGCTGTTCGCGAACTTGCATACGGGCGAGTTGCGTCTCGTGTTCGTGAAGGGCGGTGATGTCGCGGCAAAGGCCTCTGGCGCCGCCCCAGACCCCGTTGCGCCAGAGCGGCACGGCCGCCGTGGCCAGGCGCGCCAGACGGCCGTCCGCGCAGCGAAACCACAGCTCCACATTCGAACGGGGTTCGCGGGTCGCGAAGGGCGATCCATTCCGATCCGGCGCAAGGGTCGCGATGAATGTGTCGGGGCGGCGCGCCAGCAGCGCCTCGGCCGTGTAGCCGAACGCTCCTGCCGGCGAAACATAGACGAATGCGCCGTCGGCGCCCGTCTCCCACATGAAATCGCTCGAGACCTCGACGAGATCCTTGAAGCGCAACCGCGATTCGGCGAGGGCCGCGCGAAGCGCGTGGTCGGCCGTCTGGTCGCGGCCGAGAACGAGAGTCGTGCGGCCATCCGGCTGCGGCAACGTCGTGATCTCGACGATCGACGTGCCGTTTACGGTCGCGACGGACACGGTCACGCGGCCGGGCTCTCCGGGCGTGAAGGGGAGTGATTGAGCCGTCGCCGGCGAGATGCCGATGCGTGCCGCGAGATCGAGGCCGGCGGGATTGCCGGCCAGGAGCATGCCGGCATCGGAGAGCATGAAGGCGGCGTCCGGATACTGGGCGAGCGCGCCGCCGGGATGGAGGAGCGCGCGCGCGCCCTCGGCCGTCCCCGTCGGGGCGGGTGCCATTTGCTGCTTGGCTCGCAATCGGTGGAACATGCCGCCTCGACCGAGAATCCCGGACCGATAGGTCTAGACGATGCCCCATTAATGTCCGATTAACAAAGTCGCGCCAAACCTCGTGGCAGAGTTGCGGGACTTCCGCGCCGAGGTGACGGATAGTGGCTATTGGCGCTTCGGCGCCCGCGCCGGCAAGCATGATGACTTGGTGCTGGCCGTGGCGATCGCCCTGTGGCGCGCCTACGGCGGCGGGCCGGAGTGCGTGGTGGAATTGGATTAACTGGCACTCGGTGTGAGGTCGTCGTATGCCCAACAAGGGTATATCGACGTACGCGGGTTGCGGGATCGGCCGCCAATAACGAAGAACACTCAAAGGCCCAATTTCTGCAGGAGCGATGCCAACTCGGACGGCACAGATGTAAGCAAGATGCCGACGCTCAAATAGGCCAACCCGGAAATCTCTAAGCTGATACCACCAATTGTCGCTGTCTCAAGCTGCTCACGACTTCTTTGATCGCCGGTTTCTCGATCACTTTTTTCCAGATCGATGCGTTGATATGCTTTGTTCGTTTGATCCGCGATTTCTCCTCTAATAGTCGAAATATCCTTCTTAATGTCCTCTTGACCGGCTTCTAATCTAGCTACTCGATTTTCGAGCGTTCCGCCCTTCACAAGAAGCGCAGCTGCGTGCCCCGTCATCGTGAGACCGCCCGATACGGGGAAAATAAATGTTCTGCCGACGGCCCGTGACGGCTTGAAGATAAATCGAATTCTACCCAACCACTGGCATGCTGCCTTCCAAATGGGTTGCCGATTGAATAGCTTCCTCGACTCGTTCAGTCCCCAAACGACCGTCGCTAGGCCGGCAAACTGAAAAATCATACCAGCCCAGCGAAGTCGGTCAGCGAACTCTGCAGAGAAGTCGAACCTTTCTACCGGGAAAAAATACGCACTCCAAAATATCAAATTCGCAATGAACAGCCATCGCCACAGCGGTTTTCCGTCTCGAAACCACTCCTTTGCAATGGACCATCTCCTCGCGAATTCGTCGCTCAACCTGCTCATTTTCAGTCACCTTCCTACGCTAAGGCTAGCCTACAGTGTAAGCACCGCGGTCAAAAACGTGCGGAACGACGAGCCGGAGTGTATTTCGCCATTAGAATAGTTGCCGTTTCGAAGGAGAAAGCGCATGGCCGTTAAGGGCGTGATGACTGGGATGCTCGGCGTCTATCTAACTGCCGCCGAACTCACCAAACGGGGTTTTATAGTGTCACCCACATCGCGCAGCGCGAAGGGCGCAGACCTCCTGGTCACGGATCAGCGGTGCGAAAATGCGTGGTCGGTGCAAGTGAAGACGAACAGGAAGATGGCGGGCTTTTGGTTGCTCGGCGCTCATGCCAGCGAAATCCAATCGGACAGTCACATCTACATCTTCGTCAACTTGAGGGGAGAGGCGCGGCCTGAGTACTACGTCGTGCCGAGTAAATTTGTTGCGAGCAACATTCAGGTCGATGGCCGTAAGACGGGCTCAGTCTGGTACGGCTTTCACAAGAAGTTAGCGACCAAATACCTCGAAGGCTGGTCGATCTTCGGTTCTCCCAACGAGCCAGTGCCGGACAACGATGAAGAAGGCACCAAGGCTCCCGGTCCGGAATGAGACAAAAAAAGGGGCGCGGGGGACTCGAACCCCCGACCTCCCCTTTACGAGAAGGGCGCTCTATCCAGCTGAGCTAGCGCCGCAATGTAAGCGCCTTCAATGAAGGCGCCTACTGGTGCCCGTTGCCCATCCACATTTATAGAGTATCTCTACGTGGAGAAAATCGCGCTTGTGTTTGCAGTTCCAAGTAGAGCCTCACAGAGTGTGCATTGCAGCGTTAGCTGCCCCTTAGCCCTACTGTCGTTTTAGGAAAATATGACATGTGTTCCAGATAGTTAGTTGAGAACGGCGACTAATGTCCGATTAATCAGTGCATGCCGCCACGCCGATTCCGGAGAAAATGGCCAATGGACCTGCCTCTCTTCCAGATCGATGCCTTTACGAGCCGCGTTTTCGGCGGCAATCCGGCCGCCGTCTGCCCGCTCGAACGCTGGCTGCCGGACGAGACGCTGCAGGCCATCGCGGCCGAAAACAATCTGTCGGAAACGGCATTTTTCGTCCCCCGGGGCGCCGATTACGACCTTCGCTGGTTCACGCCCGCGACGGAGATCGATCTCTGCGGGCACGCCACCCTTGCGACGGGGGCGCTGATTCTCGTGCGTCTCGCGCCAAATCGCGGGTCGGTGCGGTTTCACACCCGGAGCGGCGCGCTCGAGGTCGGGCGCGAGGGCGAGCGCTTCGTCATGGATTTTCCATCCCGTCCCGCATCTCCCGTGCCGCCGGACACGCGCGTGGCGGAGGCGCTCGGCCGTGCGCCCGTGGCCCTTCTCCAAGGCGACCGTGATTACATGGCTGTCTTCGCCGAGGAGGCCGAGATTCGGGCGCTCGCCCCGGATCAGGTTCGCCTCATGACGCTCGAGCGCCTCGGCATGATCGTGACGGCGCCTGGGCGCGAGGTCGACTTCGTCTCGCGGTTCTTCGCGCCCCGGATGGGCATCAATGAAGATCCCGTCACGGGTTCCGCGCACTGCACGCTCACGCCCTATTGGGCGGATCGCCTCAAGAAGACCGCACTGACGGCGCGTCAAGTCTCGGCCAGGGGCGGAGAATTGGCGTGCGAGCTGCGCGGGGCGCGCGTCGCGATGAAGGGGCGCGCGGCGTTCTATCTCGAAGGAACGATTCACGTATGAGAGCGGTTCGCGGCCACGTGACGACGGGCAGGCCATGACGTGGCGGTTTCTCGAAGATTTCACGCGGGGTCAGCGCTTCACCAGCGCGGCGCTGACGGTCAGCGAAGCGGACATCCTGGACTACGCGCAGAAATACGATCCGCAGCCCTTTCATGCCGACAAGGCGAAGGCGAAGGACGGTCTCTTCGGCGATATCGTGGCGAGCGGTTTTCAGACCTGCGCTCTGACCTTCAAGCTGTTCTACGAGACCGGCGTCATCAGCGCCTGCAATATGGGTGCTCCGGCGGTGGATGAGGTGCGGTTCCTGAAGCCGCTCCGTCCGGGCGACACGCTCCATGTCGAGGTCGAGGTGCTGGAGACGCGGCCGTCGACGACGAAGCCGGAGCGGGGAATCCTGACGCTCCGCTACCGGACGTTCAATCAGCGCGGCGAGATGATGGCGAGCCTCGTCATCCCGCATATCGTCCGCCGGCGCCCGGCCGAAGCCGCCCGGCGATAACCGGCCGCTATCGAGCGTGCCGCGCCTGCCGTGGCGTGCGTGTCGCGCTTACCGGCGACGTCGCCATGGCGATCCCTGGGCGGATTGGCCCGTTATCCGTCGACCGGAAAGCCCTTCGCCTTGCGGCCCAGCCCGTCGTAAAGATCGAGCATGCGTTCGCGCCAGGAGTAGAGCGTGTCGTCCGTTTTGAGGAGCGGGTAGGGGCTCGCGCATCGCGCCCATTGGAACGTCCCGAACAGCACGTAGTCGGCATAGGCGGGCGATTGTCCGCTGAGATAGGGCTGCTCGCGAAGCGCCAGGCGATAGGGTCCGAGCACGTTCGTCCAGGCCTCCCGATGATCCTCGCGCGCGGCATGGATGGCTTCGATGGTCATGCCGAAACGCGCCTCGCGCGTCTTGCGGAAATAGTCACGGTCGTCCGGGTGCACGTTCGAGAAGATGTCGCCGAGGATCAGGCGCACGAGAACCAGGTGGACCTGACTGTCGACCGCGAAGTTGACGACGCGCGCGAGCGCGCGCGCCTGCGGTCCGCCGAACAGCGAGACCTTGCCGGGATGCCGGTCTTCGATATGGCAGGCGATGCGCCAGGAATCGAACACGGTCTCGCCGCCGTCGACGAGCACGGGAACCTTGTCCTGGCCGCTGAAGGCGAACTTGGCCTTGTCCGTGAACTTGCACGGCACGATCTCCGCCTTGAGGCCCTTATGGGCGAGCGCCATGCGCGCCCGCCAAGCGTACGGGCTGAACCGCAGGTCGTCCTTGCCGAGCAACTCATAGAGGACCAAAGACATGGCGCAGGCCTCCTGATAGACGTCAGATCGCGCGGGCATACGCGGTCTTGTCGTCCCATGGGCGCTGCCCATGGCGGCATGCCGCGACATCGAGCGTCGTATGACCGTACACTAGCGTTCGGCACACGCAAGGAGAAGGCGGCGGGCTGGAAATTTCCACCGCGCTCGCCGCCGGGGGCGAACGACCCCGCCCGGATCGAGAGGGAAAGGTGGCCGCTGACCCTGCTGCGAGCGAGAGGAGAAAAGCCGTCATGACCGACGTTCATCTCTACAGCGCCGAAGTCTGCCCCTATGCCGCGCGCACGCGTCTTCTGCTGCTCGAGAAAGGCATCCCCTTCGAGCTGACCGAGATCGATCTCAAGGCCAAGCCGGCCTGGTTCGCAGAAGTCTCGCCCTACGGCAAGGTTCCCGTGCTGAAGCGCGGCGCCGATCTCGTGTGGGAATCCTCGATCATCAACGAGTACATCGACGAAATCTTTCCCGAGCCCGCGATGATGCCGAGGGATCCGGGCTCGCGCGCGCGGGCGCGATTCTGGATCGATTTCGCGAACGTGAAGTTCATGCCGACCTGGTATCGCCTGTTCCTCGCGCAAGGCAAGGCCGAGCGCGGCGCGCTCGCCGACGAGCTCACCGCCCATTTCAACTTCATGGAAACCGCGGGGATCGGGGCCCGGAGCGGACCCTTCTGGATGGGCGAACGCATCAGCCTCGTCGACGTCACCTACCAGCCGTGGTTCGAGCGAATTCCCGCGATGGCGCATTATCGCGGCGTCGGCCTGCCGGCGGCCTGTCCGCGCCTCGAGACCTGGGTCGGCACCATGGCCGAGCGCGCCTCCGTGCGGGCCATCGCGCGGCCGGTCGCCTATTACATCGAGGGGTACCGGCGCTATGCCGACGGGACGGAGGACGGCGTGACGGCCCGGGACATGCGGCGGGCTTCGA
>JBGPGW010000060.1:0-14525 GCA_041484095.1 Alphaproteobacteria bacterium
CGCGCCTTCAAACTGGCGGCCGAGGCACCGGCCGATCAGGTGCAGCCAGCCTAAGCCGCTTCCTTCGCCGCGATCGCCGCAAGACGCCCGATGAGCGCCTGAAGGCCGGCGATGCGCTTTGCTGAATCGTACCATTCCCGCCGGAAGACCAGCTTGTGGTCCGGGCGGAGCTTCGCGGCCGTCCCCTCCTTGGAGATGAGGCCGACGAGGCCGACGGGGTTGGAGAATCGGTTGCCCCGGAAGGACAGCACCACCCCCTTCGGTCCCGCATCCAGGCGTTCGATTCCGGCCTTGAAACAAAGTTGTTTGATTTCTATTATTTGAAGCAGGTTTTTAACCTCATTCGGCAGCGGGCCGAAGCGATCGATGAGCTCGGCCGCGAAAGCGTCGATCTCCCACCGGTCGCGCAGCGCCGCGACCCGGCGATAAAGGCCGAGCCGCACGCTGAGATCCGCGACATAGACCTCCGGAATGAGGACCGAGGTGCCGACCGTGATCTGCGGCGTCCACTCCGTACTCGGCGGAGGGGCCGCGAGGCCCGGCGTCGTGTCGGCCGTGCGAAGCTCCTCGACCGTCTCCTCGAGCATGCTTTGATAGAGCTCGATGCCGACCTCGCGGATGTGGCCGGACTGCTCCTCGCCCAAGAGATTGCCGGCGCCGCGGATGTCGAGGTCGTGGCTCGCGAGCGTGAATCCCGCGCCGAGCATGTCGAGGGTTTGCATGACCTGGAGGCGCCGCTCCGCCCCCTCCGTCAGCAGGCGCTGCGGCGGGATGGTGAGATAGGCGTAAGCACGCAGCTTCGAGCGGCCGATCCGGCCCCGGAGCTGGTAGAGCTGCGAGAGCCCGAACATGTCCGCCCGGTGCACGATGAGCGTGTTGGCGGTCGGAATATCGAGACCGGATTCGATGATGTTGGTGCTCAGGAGGACGTCGTAATGGTGTTCGTAGAACGCCGCCATCACGTCTTCGAGCGTGTTGGGCGCCATCTGCCCGTGGGCGACGGCGATCCGCACCTCCGGCACGAGCTCCTTCAGCCTCTGCTCGACGCGCGCGATGTCCTCGATCCGGGGGCAGACATAGAACGACTGTCCGCCGCGGAAGTGTTCGCGCAGGATGGCCTCCCGCACGACGACGGGATCGTAGGGCAGGACGAAGGTCCTGACGGCGAGGCGATCGACGGGCGGCGTTGCGATGACGCTCATGTCGCGAACGCCGGAGAGTGCGAGCTGCAACGTGCGCGGAATGGGCGTCGCGGTGAGCGTGAGCACGTGGACCTCGGTCCTGAGCGCCTTGATCCGTTCCTTCTGCGCGACGCCGAAATGCTGTTCCTCGTCGACGACGAGAAGGCCGAGATTCCCAAACGCGATTCCCTTGCTGAGCAGCGTGTGCGTGCCGATGACGATGTCGATCTTGCCCTCTGCCAGAAGGCCCTTGATCTCGGCCGCGCGCTTGGGCGCAACGAAGCGGGAGAGCTGTTCGATCCGCGCCGGCAGTCCCTTGAAGCGTTCGCTGAAGGTCGCGAAATGCTGGCGCGCAAGAAGCGTCGTCGGCACGATGACGGCGACCTGATAGCCGTTCAGCACGGCGGCGAAGGCCGCGCGGAGCGCAACCTCCGTCTTGCCGAAGCCGACGTCGCCGCAAATGAGCCGGTCCATCGGCCTCCCGGAGACGAGGTCCCCAAGCGTGTCCTCGATCGCGCTCAACTGGTCCTCGGTCTCGGGGTACGGAAAGCGCGCGCAGAACTCGCCGTATGCCCCCTCGGGTGCGGCGAGCAAGGGGCCTGCGCGCAGGCGGCGCGCCGCGGCGAGCTTGATGAGATGCTCGGCGATCTCGCGGATGCGTTTCTTGATGCGTGATTTTCGCGACTGCCAGGCGGCGCCGCCGAGCCGGTCGAGTTGCACCGGCCCTTCCGCCGAGCCGTAGCGCGACAGAACCTCGATGTTCTCGACCGGGACGAACAGCTTCGAATCCCCGTCATAGATCACGGCCAGGCAGTCATGCGGCGCACTGGCGACCGTCAGCGTGACGAGGCCGTCATAGCGCCCGATGCCGTGTTCGACATGGACCACGAGGTCGCCCGGCACCAGGCTCGATGACTCCGCGATGAACTTCTCGGAGCGGCGGCGGGGCTTCGTGGCCCGGATCAGGCGGTCGCCGAGGATGTCCTGCTCCGAGAGCAGCATGCACGCCGGCGTCACGAAGCCGTGTTCGAGCTCGAGGACGACGGCCGTCACGCGCGTCCGCGGCGAATCCAGCACGTCGGACCAGCTCGCCTTGGCCTCGATGCCCTCGACCCCGTGATCGGTGAGCAGCGTCATCAGGCGGTCGCGCGTTCCTGCGCTGTATCCCGCGATGACGGCCCGGCGCCCTTCGGCGAGAGCCCGCGCGATCTCAGCCTGCACGGCATCGAAGAGATTCGTGTCGGCCCGGGCGCGCGCTTCGGCGAAGTCGGGCGCGCGCCGTCCGCCGGCATCGACCGTCCGCGCCGAATCCGCCGGTGCGATGAAGGGCGAGAGCGTGCCCCCCGGCCGGCCGCCGACGATGCGCGCCCATTCCTCCCGCGCGAGATAGAGATGCGCCGGCGGCACGGGCTTGTAGATCGCGCCGCCCGCGAACTCGCCCTCGCGCCGGCGGGAGGGGCGTGCGGCCATCAGCTCCTGGCGCGCCTCGTAGAATTCGTCGATCTGGTCGAACCGCGCGGCGATACCCTCTTCGGTCTGATGATCGAGCGTGAGGACCGCGTCGGGCACATAGTCGGCCAGCGTGTCGAGCCCGTCATGGAAGAGCGGCAGCCAATGCTCCATCCCGGGATGGCGGCGGCCCGCGCTGATCGCCTCGTAAAGCTCGTCTTCCTCGCCGACCGCGCCGAACAACTCCCGGTAGCCCGTGCGGAAGCGCGCGATCGAATCCGGGTTCAACAGAATCTCGCCGGCCGGCTTCAGCACGATCCGGTCGATGGCGCCGGTCGTGCGCTGGCTCAGCGGATCGAACCCCCGGAGACGCTCGATCTCATTGCCGAAGAGATCGATGCGGACGGGTTCGGGCGCGCCGGCGGGGTAGAGGTCGACGAGGCCGCCCCGGATCGCGTATTCGCCGGGCTCGCGCACCGTCTCGGACCGGCCGTAGCCGTTCGCGGCGAGATAGGCGAGAAGCTGTTCGAGGTTGAGTGCCGCGCCGACCGCGAAGACGCGCGTGGCATCGACGAGGGTCGCGCGGCGGGGCACGCGCTGAAGGAAGGCGTTGATCGTGGCAAGCACGATCCGCGGCCGGCCGTTGCGCGCACCGGCGAGGCGGGTCAGGGTGTCGATCCGCCGGCTCACGACCTCGGTGTTGGGCGACACGCGGTCGTAGGGCAGGCAATCCCAGGCGGGGAACAGCAGGACCTCGACCTCCGGCGCGAAGAAGCGGAGGGCCGCAGCCATGCGCGCCATGCGCTGGTCGTCGCGGGCGAGATGAAGCGCGTCCCGCGAGGGGTGGCCGGCCGACCAGCCCGCGAGGACGAGCGCATCGACGCCTTCGGGCGCGCCTGCGATCGTCAGGCGTCCGTCGCGGCGGCCGAGATCGATCGAGCCTGTCACGTCTTGGAAACGCTCTCGGCGTGCGCCTTGAGGCGATTCATGAGGTCGCCCTGGTGACGCTCGGGTACGGCGGCGCCGTGGAGGAGCCAGTCATAGAGCTCGGGATCGGGCTCATCCAGCAGGGCCTCGAATCGGCCGAGCGCGGCCTCGTCGAGCTCGTGGATGAAGCGTTCGGCGAAGCCGCCGAGCACGATGTCGAGTTCTCGGGTTCCGCGATGCCGGCTGCGGTAGAGCGCGCGTTTGGCGCGCGGGTTCGCGGACATTGTTTCGGCCACCGCCCCACGTAGGATAGGGCGCGCGCGGATTCGAGCCCGCGCGCGCCGCTTGAGCCCTGGAGATATCCGGAAGGTCGATGCGTCCGCAAGCCCTGTTTCCCCTTTTCGCCCCGACGACGTCGCTTCCCGGCGTTGGGCCGCGGATTGCCGCCCTGCTCGAGCGTGTCGCGGGGGCGCTTGTCGTCGATCTCCTCTGGCACCTGCCCGTCGGCCTCATCGACCGGCGTTTCTCGCCCAAGATCACCGAGGCGCCCGAGGGCGCGATGGCGACCCTCCGCGTCACGGTCGACAGCCACCAGCCGTCGCCTCGCAACCGGCCCCGCCTGCCCTACAAGGTCCGTTGCTCCGACGAGACCGGCACGATCCAGCTCGTGTTCTTCAACGCGCGCGAGGATTACCTCCGCAAGACCCTCCCGGTCGGCGAGGTTCGGCTCGTCAGCGGCAAGGTCGAGGACTTCAACGGCCAGCCCCAGATGACCCATCCTGACTACATCGTCGCGGAAGATGAGGCGGAGACGCTGCCGCGCCTGGAGCCGGTCTATGGTCTGACGGCCGGTCTCACGCTCAAGGTGCTGGGCAAGATCATGGCGGCCGCCCTCGCCCGGCTGCCCGTGCTCGAGGAATGGCTCGATCCCGCCGGCCTCTCGCGGGAAAGCTGGCCTGCCTGGCACGAGGCGGTTCTCGCCGGCCACCGTCCTGCCGCGCATGACGATCTCACGCCGGTATGTCCACCGCGACAGCGTCTCGCCTATGACGAGCTGCTCGCGAGCCAGGTGGCACTCGCGCTCGTCCGCGCGCATCACCGCTCCCTCCCCGGCCAGCCCAGCAGCGGCGACGGCGGTTTGCGCGCGAAGGCGCTGACGGCGCTTCCCTACAGTCTCACCGCCTCGCAGAACGCGACGCTCAAGGAGATCGCGGCCGACATGGCGCGGAACGAGCGCATGCTGCGCCTTCTGCAGGGCGATGTCGGCAGCGGCAAGACCGTCGTCGCCTTCCTCGCCATGCTGATCGCGGTCGAGAGCGGCCGGCAGGCGGCGCTCATGGCGCCGACGGAGATTCTCGCGCGCCAGCACATGGCGACGATCGCGCCGCTCGCCGAGGCGCTCGGGCTCAGGATCGCGGTCCTGACCGGCCGCGACAAGGGCAAGGGCCGGCGCGCCCTCGTCGACGGTCTTGCGACCGGCGCCATTGCGCTCGCCATCGGCACGCATGCGCTCTTCCAGGAGGACGTCGAGTTCCACGACCTCGCCCTCGCCGTGATCGACGAGCAACACCGGTTCGGGGTGCATGAGCGCTTGATGCTGACCGCCAAGGGAAAGGGCGTCGATGTCCTCGTCATGACCGCGACGCCCATTCCGCGCACGCTTCAACTGGCGGCCTATGGCGACATGGATGTCTCGCGTCTCACGGAGAAGCCCGCGGGGCGCAAGCCCATCGACACCCGCACCCTCCCCATCGAGCGGCTCGAAGAGGTCACCGAGGCGGTCGGCCGCGCGCTGACGCGGGGTGCGAAGGTCTATTGGGTCTGCCCACTCGTCGAGGAATCGGAGGTGGTCGACCTCGCCGCGGCGACCGAACGACACGCCGCGTTGCGGGCGCGCTTCGGCGAGCGGGTCGGGCTCGTCCACGGACGGCTCAAGGGCAGTGCGAAGGACGCGGTCATGGCGGGCTTCGCTGAGGGCGGAATCGACGTGCTGGTCGCGACGACGGTGATCGAGGTCGGCGTCGACGTGCCCGCGGCGACCATCATGGTGGTCGAGCAGGCCGAGCGGTTCGGCCTCGCCCAACTCCATCAGCTCCGCGGGCGCATCGGCCGCGGCGACCGCCCCTCCACCTGTCTTCTGGTCTATCGCGGGCCGTTGGGCGAGACCGCGCGGGCGCGCCTCACCATCCTTCGCGAGACGGATGACGGGTTCAGAATCGCCGAGGAGGATCTCAGGCTTCGCGGCAGCGGCGAGGTCCTGGGCACGCGGCAAAGCGGCGTGCCGGATTTCCGGCTCGCCGATCTCGCGCATCACGCGGATCTCTTGGCCGCGGCACGGGACGATGCGCGGCTCCTGCTCGACCGCGATCCCGCGCTCGGGACCGCGCGGGGCCGGGCGGTGCGGACGCTTCTCTATCTTTTCGAGCGCGACATCGCGATGCGCTACTTGCGTTCGGGTTGAGCCGCGGCCGCCGCGCGTTCGCCCGCCGCGGAAATGCCGCTCGATACGATGAGCTTCAGCCCTTCCTCGACGCTCATCTCCGGGAATTTGAGCTCCGCCCGCGGGACGAAGACGACGTAGCCCGATGTCGGGTTGGGCGAGGTCGGGCAGAAAACGCTGACCACGTCTTCGCCCGTCACCGCCTGAACGTCGGGCGCGCTGGCCGCCGTGACGAATCCGATGGCCCACAGGCCCCGGCGCGGGAACTCGACGACGACGACCTGGCGGAAACTGTCGGTGCGTTGCGCGAAGGTCGTCTCGACGATCTGCTTGATGGCGCCGTAGACGGTGCGAATCACCGGCATGTGGGTGAGGAGGCGCTCGCTCAAATCCACGAACAGCCGGCCGATGATTCCGGCCGTGAGCCAGCCGATGAGCGTCAGCAGGATGACCGCGACGATGAGGCCGAGGCCGGGAATGGTGATCGGCAGATAGGATTCCGGGTTATAGCGGGGCGGGACGAAGGGCATCACGCGCTGGTCGAAGAAGGTGATGACCGACCAGGCGAGGTAGAGCGTGATGCCGATGGGGGCCGTGATGAGCACGCCGGCCGCGAAATAGGCCCTGAGGCGCGTGGCGAAGCGCCATTGCGACACCGGCGCGATCAAGGGGGGCGTCGGCTCCGGCCGTATGTCGCTCATGGCGATTCCCCGATCATGCGCTCCCTCGCCGCATCGTTCGTTCGATCCCGATACGATCGTGCTCTATGTCGTCTCGATTCGTGACGCAAGGCCGCTCAGAATCGAGTTTGCTTCGTCCATGATTGATCTGACGACATCCCCCGCTCCGGGCAAGTCGTCGATGAGACCGACACCCTGTCCCGCATAGAGCGGATAGTAATCCGGATTGCTCGTCTCGACGGCCTTGTCGCGAATGTCCTGCGCAGCGTTCGACTGCACGAGGGCCGGAAGCACGGGCGCGCCGGACTTGGCATATGCCGCCGTGTACTGGTTGCGAAGGACTCGGGCATACAGCCCGGTGAAGGCGTCGGAAAGCGTCGTCGTGTCGCTGCCCGAGCGCAAGAGAGCGTCTTTGTACATCGGCGGGGCCTTCGATTCGCGCGTTGCGACGAACCTCGTCCCGAGCAGCACGCCGCTCGCGCCGAGCGCCAGCGCGGCGACGAGGCCGCGTCCGTCGACGATGCCGCCCGCGGCGATGACCGGGACCGAGACCGCATCGGCGATCTGCGGCACGAGGGCGAGCGTGCCGACGGCGGCCTGTTCGCGATCCCCGCGCTTCAGCCATGTGGAGCGGTGGCCGCCGGCCTCCCCGCCCTGAGCCACGATCGCATCGACGCCGGAGCGCGCGACAGCGCGGCCATCCTCGACGGTCGCCACCATCGCGATCACTTTGATGTTGCGCTCGTGGCAGCGTTTGACCATTGCGGTCCCGGGATCGCCGAGACCGATGCTCCACACTGGCACGCGCTCTTCGAGGATCACCTCGAAGGCTTCATTGATGTAATCGGGAACCGGCGCCGGCCGCGCTGTCGCGGGTGCGAGGCCGAGATCGCGGCGCATGCCGTCGAGCGCCTGTTGTACGTCTTTGATCTGCGTCTCCGGGATGCGCGCGACGTCCGCCGGCGGACGGAGGTCCGTGTGCAGCCACATGTTGACGCCGAACGGCCGGTCCGTGAGCTGGCGAACCTGTCGGATGCGGTTGCGCAGGTCGTCCCGTGAAAGCCCGAGACCGCCGGCGATACCAAGCCCGCCTGCCCCGGACACGGCGGCGACAAGGTCCGGCGCCGCAACGTTGCCCATGCCGGATTGAAGGATGGGGAACTCGATGCCGAGCAAGTCGCAAAGAGGCGTTCGAAACATGGCTTTTCCGCTGAGAGACCGTCCCGTCATGGTTGCCCGTTTCCGTACATGGTGCAAGGACTCGCCTTTGCGCGTGAAGGCAGGACCACTATCATCCCCCCCGCCCGACCAGAGGAGCCCCGCCATGGCCGATTATCTGTCGCGACCGATCGCCGATCTTGCTGAGCGCCTCAGGGACGGCACGATCACCGCGATCGCCCTGGCCGAAGAGGCGATCGAGCGGCATGCCAAGTACGGGGCGGCGCTCAACGCCTATAAGACCTGGGATGCCCAGCGCCTGCGCCGCGCCGCGCGGGCGGCCGACATCGCCTTGAGAGGTGGCGGTCCCGCCGGCCCCCTGCACGGAATGCCGGTTTCGGTGAAGGACCTCTACGGCGTCGAGGGCTATCCGACCTTCGCGGGCACGCCCACGCGTCTCCCCGCTGCCTGGGAGCAGGAGGGGCCGCTGATCAGGCGTCTCCGCCGGCAGGCGGCCGTCATCACGGGCAAGACGCACACGGTCGAGTTCGCCTTCGGCGGCATCGGCACGAACAGGCATTGGGGCGCGCCGCGCAACCCGTGGGGCGGGGCCGCGCATCGCATCTCCGGCGGCTCGTCCTCGGGCGCGGGGGTGAGCCTCGGCGAAGGGTCGGCCATCCTCGCGCTCGGCACCGACACCGGCGGCTCCGTGCGCTTGCCCGCGACCTTCACGGGCAATGTCGGCCTCAAGACGACATCCGGGCGCTGGAGCTGTGATGGCATCGTGCCGCTGGCGCCGACGCTCGACACGCCGGGCATCCTCGCCCGGAGCGTGGCTGACGCCGCCTATGCCTTCGCGGCGCTCGATCCTGGCGCGCCCGATCTCCGGTCCTTCATGACGCGCGTCGCGGGCGCGGACGTCGCGGGGCTTCGCATCGGTTTCTCCGAGCCCTTCATGTGGGAGGACCTCGATCCCGGCATCGGCGCGGCGGCGAAGCGCGCGCTGGACGAGGTCGCGCGCAAGGGTGCCCGCATCGTTCCCTTCGACATCCCGGAGTTCAAAGAGAGCTACGAGATGCACTTGAAGGGCAGCGTTCTGTCGGTCGAGTTGAAGCAATTCCTCGACGACGAATTGCCGCAGTGGAAGACCACGCTCGATCCCGTCATCCAGCGCCGGGTCGAGGACGGCGGCAGCATCTCGGCGATCGAGTACATCCGCCGCCGCCGCTTCATCGTGGAGAAGGGCAAGGCCGCGAATGCGCGCCTGGCCGAGGTCGACGTTCTCGTGACGCCGATGAGCCCCCTCTCCCCGCCGCGCCTCGAAGACGTGAGCGCGATCGACGATTACGTGCGCCACAACCGCAAGAGCTTCCGCTTCTCCTGCCCGATCAACAATCTCGGCCTCTCCGCCCTCACCATTCCCGTCGGGCGCGATGCGGCCGGCATGCCGGTCGGGCTTCAGCTCGTGGCCAGGAGCCACGCCGAGGAGCGGCTGCTCGAAGTGCGCGCTGCCTTCGAACGCGTGCTGGGCACGGCGCGCCAGCGCCTGGGCGCCCCGCCGCTGGCCAAGCTTCCCACGGACAACACCAAACGGAGTCAAAACCGATGAGCGACTTGATCGACCGTTCGATTCCGGAACTGGCCATCGGTCTCCGCGAAGGCCGCATCAAGGCCGAGGCGCTCGCCGAGGAGGCGATCGCGCGTCACGCCCGCTACGGCAAGCCGCTCAACGCCTACAAGCTGTGGAAGCCCGAGGTCGCGAAGCGCATGGCGCGCGCGGCCGATGCCTTGTTCAAGGCGGGCTACGATCTCGGGCCCCTCCAGGGCATTCCGGTTTCGGTGAAGGATCTCTACGCGGTCAAGGGCTGGCCGACCTTCGCGGGCAGCCCGAAGCGCCTGCCGCGCGAATTCGAGGTCGAAGGCCCGATCATCGCGGGGCTCAGGCGCCAGCACGCGGTCTTCCCCGGCAAGACGCACACGGTCGAGTTCGCCTATGGCGGCATCGGCTGGAATCCGCATTGGGGCACGCCGCGCAATCCGTGGGATGCGAAGGCGCACCGGGTGCCGGGCGGCTCGTCCTCCGGCGCGGGCGTTTCGCTCGCGGAGGGCTCGGCGCTCGTGGCCCTCGGCAGCGACACCGGCGGCTCCGTGCGCGTGCCGGCCAGCCTCACCGGCAATGTCGGCATCAAGACGACGTTCGGGCGCTGGAGCACCGAGGGCATCTCGCCCCTCTCCCCGCGTCTCGATACCCCCGGCATTCTCACGCGCAGCGTCGCCGACGCCGCGCATGCCTTCGGTGCGATCGACCTTGAGTGCGCAGAGGCGGCGAGCGTCGCGGGCCTGCGCATCGGCGTGTGCGACAAGCTGTGGTGGGACGATTGCTCGCCCGGAATCGCCGAGGGGGTGAAGCGCGCGCTCGACGAGCTGGTCAAGGCCGGTGCCAAGCTCGTCAAATTCGACCTGCCGGGCCTGAAGCCCGTCTACGACTGCTTCCGGCAGGGCGGCATCGTCTCGGTCGAGTTCTACTCGTTCCTCCAGAATCGCCTGCCGCAATGGATCAAGACGCTCGACCCCATGGTGGTGCAGCGCTTCGCCAAGGCGCGCGAGCTGTCGGGCGTCGAGTTCGTCCGGCGCTGCCAGCTCTTCGACGACCACGCCAAGGTCGCGAACGAACGGCTGCGCGAAATCGACGTGCTGGTCTCGCCCACGGTCGCGATCACGCCGCCGAAGCTCAAGGACGTGTCGACCGTCGAGGGTTACGGCCCGCGCAATCTGCTGACGCTTCGCAACACCACGATCGGCAATCTCATGCGCCTCTGCGCGGTCACCATGCCGGTCGCCCTCGACAAGGCGCGCATGCCGGTGGGGCTTCAGCTCATGGCGCGCGGCGGCGACGATGCGCGGCTCGTCGGCATCGCGCTCGCGTGCGAGCGCGTGCTCGGCACCGGCGCCAAGCGAATGGGCCTGCCGCCGATGTGCCGCCGCTGAGGGGCGAGCCATGGCCGATCACATGTCGCTTTCCCTTCCCGCGATGGCGGCGGCGTTGCGTGAGCGGCGCCTCAGCGCCGTTTCTCTCTTCGAGGAATCGGCCGCGCGCCACGCGCGCTACGAAGCGCTCAACGCCTACAAGCTGTGGTCGCCCGATTCGGCGCGCGCCTCGGCCCGCGCGGCGGACGCCGCCTTCGAGGCGGGATCGGATGTGGGACCGCTGCAAGGCATCCTCGTCTCGGTCAAGGATCTCTTCGGCACCAAGGGCCAGCCGATCTTCGCCGGCACGCGCCGCGAGTTGCCGAAGCGCTTTCAGGCCGAGGGTCCGCTCGTGCGCGCGTTGAAGCGCCAGCTCGCCGTCGTCCCCGGCCGCACGCACACGACGGAGTTCGCGATCGGCGAATACGGCTTCGGCACCAACACGCATTGGGGCACGCCGCGCAATCCGTGGGACGCCGCGACGCACCGCCCCTGCGGCGGCTCGTCCTCGGGCGCGGGCGTGAGTCTTCACGAAGGCACCGCGCATCTCGCCTTCGGCAGCGACACGGCGGGATCGGTGCGCGAGCCCGCGAGCCTCACCGGCACGGTCGGCCTCAAAGTAACCTGGGGCCGCTGGTCGCTCGAGGGCATCTCGCCGCTCTCGCCCAGCTTCGACACGCCGGGTCTCCTCGCTCGCACGGTCGAGGATTTGGCCTACGGCTTCGCGGCGCTCGACCCTTCGCCCAAGCCGCTGGCGCCGGTCGAGCTCGCGGGGCTGCGCCTCGGCGTCGCCGACGATTGGTTCTGGACGGAATGCTCGCCCGGCATCGCGGAAGGCGTCGAAGAGGCGCTCGATGAGCTCGCGCGAAAGGGCGCGCGGCTCATCCCCTTCCCCATTCCCGAGGCGCCGGAACTCGATACGGTGTTCTCCGGCGAGTACGACATCATGTCGGCGGAGCTCTACGCCTTCCTGCGCGCGGAGCTGCCGGACTGGATCGGCCTCGTCAACAAACCGAATAGCCGCCTGCTCGCTCATGTGAGCCGCATGCCGGCCTGGGAGTATCTGAGGACGCTGAAGCAGGTGCGCGACGCGCGCGCGGTCGTCTGCCCGCGCATGGACGATATCGACGCGCTCGTCATGCCGACCGTGCCCGTGACGGCGCCTGCGGTCGATGACCTCATCAAGAAGGGATCGGGCGTCGGCGCGCTCGAATTGCGGAACACGGGCATCGTCAATCTGCTCGGCCAGTGCGCGATCAGCATGCCGGTGGCGCTCGATGCCGAACGCATGCCGGTGGGATTGCAGATCGTCGCCCCCGCCTTCGCCGAGGAGCGCCTCTTGTCGATCGCGCGCGCCGTCGAGCAGACGCTCGGCACCGCGCGCCAGCGTCTCGGCGCGCCGCCGATGATAAAATAATGAAAGAGTACCGCCGCCATTTGGCGATAAAATCACGTCGTCAAGGACGCGGGTGCGTTGATTGAGGTATACAGCGTGTGACGGCGATTGGGGCGCCAGCAGGCCCGGGCCGAAACGGTATCCACTGGATCCATGATAAGAGCGTCGTTGTTCGTGCAAGCCCGTATTTCGTCGCCTGTTAAGAAGCCGCACGCTTTCGATAGCGCGTCTGTTCTGCTCCTTGCGGGACTCGGCCTTATCGTCGTGCTGACCTACCAGTCCTACGGAATCACATGGGACGAGGAGGTGCAGCACATCTATGGGCAGAAGCTCCTATCCTATTATCTCACCGGGTTCCACGATCGATCCGTCTTCGAGTTCGATAACCTCTTTTACTACGGAGGGCTATTCGATCTCATTGCGGCAATCATCAACAAGGTATCGCCACTCGGGATCTATGAAACGCGCCACCTCCTGGGTGGAATGGTCGGTGTCCTCGGAATGGCCGGGGGATGGCGTCTTACACGCCTCGTCGGCGGCCCGCGGGCGGGATTCATCGCCATCCTGCTTATCGCGCTGACGCCAACCTACGACGGCCACAGCTTCGTCAACCCGAAGGACATTCCCTTCGCCTGCGGGATGGCATGGGCACTCTACTATGGTTGCCGCCTCCTGGCGGAATTGCCCGCCCTTCGGCGCCGAACCGTGTTGACGTTCGGCGTCGTGCTCGGCCTGACGCTGGGCACGCGAATCGGCGGCGTTTTGGTGCTGATTTATCTCGGCGCGGCGTTCGTCGTCTACGGCGGGCTTCGCCTGCACGAAGGCGCAGAGCCCGCCGCCTTGGCGCGCGACGCGGCACGGGCCGTCGCCGCGTTCTTGCCGGCGGTGGCGATCGCCTATGTCGTTATGGCGATCTTCTGGCCTTGGAGTTACCAGGCGCCGCTCAACCCGGTCGATGCCTTGTTCGCTTTTTCGCGAATGCAATGGCCTGGCCATGTCCTCTTCAATGGCGTGTGGGTCGCGCCGGCGGATCTGCCTTTCTACTATCTGCCGTTCATCCTTGCGATCAAGCTGCCCGAAATCATGCTCGCCGGCCTGGCGGCCGCCTTTGCCATGGCGACGATTGCGCTCGCGCAAGGACGTGCGCGTTCCGATCGGACGAACACGATGCCGCTCTGTTTGATCGCGCTCGCCGTTATCTTTCCGTTGATCTATTGCATGCTGGCCCGTCCGAATATTTATCACGGCTATCGGCACTTTCTCTTCCTGGTGCCGCCGATCGGGGCGCTGTCCGCTATCGCCATCGATCGTGTGTGGAGCCGGATCGCGTCATTCGGAATCGATTTCGGCCGGGGCTTCGCGGTCGCGCTCGCGGGCACCGCCGCCGTACAAATCGTGATCATTCTCGGTTTATTCCCGGACGAGCACGTCTACTACAATGCCTTCATCGGCGGCGTACGCGGCGCGGAAGGCAAGTTCGAGCTGGATTACTGGGGCGGCTCCCTGCGGGAGGCGACCAAGGACCTCGAGGCGTATATCGAGTCGCATTATCACGGCACGCTCGCCGGACGGCGCTTCAACGTCGCGGTGTGCGCCAATCCCTTGTCGGCCGCCTATTACTTCCGCCCCTACCTGAAGACCGTCGAAAACGCCGAGAAAGCCGATTTCCTGATCGCGCTGCGGCAGGACAATTGCGCCAATGCGCCATCGGGCCGCGAGATTATCCGCGTGATTCACTTTGGCGCGGTGCTGAGCGTCGTCAAGGATTTGCGGCGCACGTTCTCGCCGGGCGCGAGCCTCGCGCTCCACGCTCGAAGGGCCGCGCGCTATGGGCCTCGGTGAAGACGCCCAACGGCTCAAGACCATGCGCGGCCGTCGGCCTCGGGCCGTTCCGGCGGAGACGAGGCGGTTCCTATATATCGTTCAATAGTCTGCTAGAATATCCCGTCGTCGGAACGAGGTGATTGGGGAAACGTCCGATCGAGTGCAGCCGACCTGCTGCACCTCCGAGGTCAAAGCGAGGGATGGATATGCAGGGAAACCTGCACGCACCCCGGAACGGTACCGCCGACAGCGAGGCGAACGCCAGACGTCTCAAGAGTCTCTATTCCCTGGCGATGACGCTGTCGGGCGATCCGGTCGAGGTGTTCCGCCGTTCGGTTCGAATCATTGCGGACACGCTCGATGTCCCGGTCGTATGCCTTTCGGAAATCCGCGGGGCCGAGCTCCATTTCCTCTCCGTCTATGCGAAAGGCGAGGTCATTGCCGATGCCGGCACCTGCCCGGTCGCCGTCACGCCCTGCGCCACCGTCATGCACACGAAGGAG
>JBGPGW010000061.1:0-14424 GCA_041484095.1 Alphaproteobacteria bacterium
CCCTGAATCAGAAGGCTTTTTCGCCAAGGTGAAGGAGCTGTGGGATGATCTTCGCGACTGAGGCCTGAACCGCCCAGGGGCCCCCGACGGAACGCTCCTTGTCGATGCCCCAGGTGCTCCGGCTACAATAAGGCCGGAACGGGGAGGGCATCATGGCAGGGACGACGATGCGAATGGGCGTTGCCGGCGGCGCCGGTCGGATGGGGCGAATGCTGATCCGAGAGATCGGGGCGACGGAGGGTGCCGTCTTGGGGGCGGCGACCGAACGGCCCGGCCACTCCGATCTCGGCAAGGACGCCGGCGAACTTGCCGGGGCGGGCGCATCGGGGATCAAGATCGGCCCCGATTCGGCCGTCCTGTTCACCGCCTGCGATGCGGTCCTCGATTTCACGAACCCGGAGACGACCATGGCCCATGCGGCCCTGGCCGCACAGGCGCGGGTGGTGCATGTCATCGGCACGACCGGCCTGAACGCGCAACAGGAAGCGGAACTGAAACGCGCGGCGAAACATACGGCGATTGTCTACGCCCCCAATATGAGCGTCGGCGTCAATCTTCTCATGGCGCTCGTCCAACGCGTGGCGGGCATCTTGGGCCCCGACTACGACATCGAGATTGTCGAAATGCATCACCGCCACAAAGTCGATGCACCGTCAGGGACGGCGCTCGGGCTTGGGCGGGCCGCCGCGGCCGGCCGCGGCGTGGCGCTCGATTCGGTTGCGGCGCGAGGACGCGATGGACATACGGGACCACGCCGGCGCGGCGATATTGGCTTTGCCGTCCTGCGAGGCGGGGACGTGGTCGGCGATCACTCGGTGGTTTTCGCGGGAGCGGCCGAGCGCATCGAACTCACGCACCGCGCGGCAGGGCGTGAGCTCTATGCCCGCGGCGCAGTCCGCGCCGCTCTATGGGCGCGCGACAAGGGGCCCGGGTTCTACAGCATGGCGGACGTGCTTGGCCTCGGATCGTAGGATTGCCCTACCGGCCTCGGGCGAGGCCGACCGCGCCGACACCGACGAGGATAAGGGCTAGCGCCGCGACATCGGCCCAGTGCAGCGGTTCCGAAAGAACGGTGACGGCAAGAAGGACGCCGACGGCGGGGGTAAGATAGTTGACGGTCGACACATAGGTCGGTCCCGTGCGCTCGAAAAGCTTAAAGAACAGGATCAGCCCCAGTCCCGTCGAGACGAGTCCCAGCACGATCGTCGCAAGAATCGAGGTAAGGCTTGGCTCGATCATCCAAGCCCGGTCGGCGGCGAGGCTTGCCGGGATAAGGACCGCCGAGGCGCCGATCAGAACGGCCGAGCCCGCGGCGGACAGATTGAGGCCGCGCGTTCCGCGCGCAAAGATGTTGGTCAGCGCGTAGGAAAAGGCCGCGCCGATAACGGCGGCAAATCCAGCGAGATTGTGGTCAAGATCATTGAACGCAGACGGCCCAACCAGCACGACGATTCCAGTACATCCAAGCAGAAGACCAAACGCGGCCATGGCCGAGAGCCGCTCCGTCCGCAGCACAAGCTGCGACAAGAGGGCGGTGAAAATCGGAACGGCGCCGATGGCGATCGCCGTTGCGCCGGCATCGATCCGTTGCTGGCCGAAGGCGATCAGAAACGGCGGCAGGACATATCCGAAAAGACTCACCGGCAGAAGAGCGCGCCATGTCGACAGCTCTCGCGGAATACGGACCCGCGTCATCCAAGCGAAGCCAAGAAGCAACATCAAGGCAGACAGGATCCGCACGGCAGCCACCATCAAAGGCGGCATGGTCGCGACGGCCAGCTTGATCAGCAAGTTCGAGGCGCCCCAGACGAAGGCCAAGAGTATGAGAAGCACGACATTGCGGGCCGAGGCGTTCATCGGAGAATGCGCCAGACGCCGCCGTCGCGATTGCCGGCGGAGACGCCGGTCAAGCGGTCCCGCGCCGCGCGCTGGCTGCGGTCTGCACGTTGCCTAACCGCGGCATTCACGAGACGAATGGCTCGCGGGCGGCGGCAAGGGCGCTGCGCAGGGCCTTGGCGAGATCCGAGCGCTCGCCGGGCGAAAGGAACGATCCGACCGCCACCGCCCGTCCGTGGGAGCTGAGGGTCAATGCGCCATTCGAGAGCGGCCGCTCTTCGAGCTGGACGCGCAGCCAATAGGGTTGGAACGTCCAGCGATGAACATGTCCGCCCGGCAATCGACGTTCGACAGAGAGCTCGCTTCGAGTGAGCCGAATGGTCTCGTAGAGATGGGCGCTCCGATAACTCGAGCGGAATGCGACATAGATAAGCAGAACGTCCAGGCCGAAGAACCCGAAGACCGGCCACGCGCCTTCGAGTAGAAAAAAAAGACCGGCAAAAAAGCTGATGGCGGACACGACGATCATGAGAACAAGGAAGCCAAGGGGCCCCAGGCTTCGGTGCGGGACAAGCACCGCGTCGAACAAGGGCGCGTCTTCTTGCTGTTGTGCGTCTATCATGGTGAGATCATCTGATTCGGCGGGCGATCACGGCAAGGCGCGGCGGTCGATGGCTTCTCCTGCCGAGGTAGTGTGGGTAAAATCGTAGCATGACCCCCGCAAACGTGAATGAGCTTTTCCATCGCCTGGCCGCAAACGGTCCCGCGCCCAAGACCGAGCTCGAGTACGAGAACGCTTTCACGCTGCTCGTCGCTGTCGTCTTGTCGGCTCAGGCGACGGATGCGGGTGTCAACAAGGCGACGCCGGCGCTGTTTGCAGTCGCCGATACGCCGGAAAAGATGCTCGCCCTCGGCGAGATGCGGCTAAAGACCTACGTCAAGACAATCGGCCTCTACAATTCAAAGGCGAAGAACATCATCGCTTTGTCGCGGTTCCTTCTGGATCGTCATGGCGGAGCGGTTCCCCGTGATCGGGCGTCGCTTGAAGCGCTGCCGGGCGTGGGGCGCAAGACAGCGAGCGTCGTGCTCAACGAAGCGTTTGGTGAATCAACGATCGCGGTCGATACCCATGTGTTTCGCGTCTCGAACCGCACAGGCCTGGCGTCGGGCAAGACGCCTCATGCGGTTGAAGAGAAGCTCAATGTCTGCGTGCCGGAGAAGTGGAGAAAGGGTGCGCACCATTGGCTTCTTCTCCACGGCCGCTATGTCTGCAAGGCGCGAAAGCCGGCATGCCCGACCTGCATCATCCGGTCGCTATGCGCATTCAAGGCGAAGACGCGCGAATAGCCGCGGCCTAGAGGTGCGTCGAATGCGGTTTATGTCGCGCGCAACGGCGTGGCGCCCGTGTCGTTTGGCCAGCTGACGCTGCGCGGAGGGCGCGGGGTGCGACACCCAGGAGGTGTCGCACCGTGCCGCGTTACTTAAATTCGATCGAGGGCGAACGGCGCCGTCGTCGCCCCAACCCAGGCGGTTGAGGCGGATTATGAACCGTCCGAACGCCCCGATTCGCCAATTGCGATGGCTGGCGTGCCACTGCCGATGACGCGTTGCTGCTTCGGCGGGCCCATGCTCGTCACTTGGCCAGTCAATTCGCCGCCGCACTCGATCTCAAGGCGTCCGTATCGTACTTCGCCGTCAACCCGTCCCGTCGAACGAATCAACAAACGGTCGTGGACCGTGAGCGTGCCCTGGAACTGCCCAGAGATTTCCGCGCCGTCGATTTCCGCATTGCCTTTGAAGGCGCCGGTCTGGGCGATCGAAATCTCGTGACAGTCCGAGACATTGGCCTGCACGCGGCCTTCGACGATGAGCTTGTCGCACGAACTGATTTCACCGCTCAGGCTGATGTCCCGACCGACGATGAGACGCTTGCCTTCGCTTGGCGTCGCGGTGGGGCGTGCGTCCCGGCGCGGGAGTCCCGGCGCTTCCACCACAGGGCGCCGGATCGGCTCGACAGATGCCGACGGTTGCGCCATCGCAGGTGAATGTGATGTTGGATTTGGCTTCGCCGTCATGCCGGTTCCCTGGGTCAAGGGCTTTGGTTTGGATATGGACTCGGCAATTGATTTACTGGATTCGGACGTCGCCAGCGGCGTCTCGCCCTCTTCGCCTTTCTTTTTCCACAGCACGGTTCCCACCTCCTGACGTTCACTGCTGTTTACAGTTTCATTCGAGACTTACGCGCTCATTCTAACCTTATGCGTCGACTGAGACGACGCAACATCCGGTAGACGTGTACCATAAACGCTGTGGCAATGAGCGGCGTCAAGATGTTTGCTACCGGGATGCTCATGAGGACAGCGATCCATACTCCCGCAACAAAGAGCCGCCCACGATGCAGCCGGTAGATCTGGCGCGCCATAGCGGGCTCAAGATGACGCAGAGCGACGAGCTCGAAGTATTCCCTGCCCAATAGGTAGCCATTTACCCCATAAAACAACAAGAGGTTAAATGGCGGAATCCAGAGAAGGAGAATATATATCGGTAATATCAATAAATTAACTCCGGCGACCAGCGCCGTGAACCGGGCGGCGACGCCGAGCGCTTCCGCGATGCTTTGGTGCCGGCCGGGCGGCAATCCGGGATAGTGGCGGGCCTCCACGGATGCCGCGACCTCTTCAAGGAAGAAGCTCGAGATCAGCCCGACCACAGCCGGAAAGAGGAGAACCGTGAGGGCGATGACGGTTAGTCCGCCCAGGACATGGGTCAGCCAATCCAGCCAGAGAAAGTCGAACAAATGCAATTCGGCCAATAGGATAGAAAAGCCAAGACAGAGCGCTCCGAGCAGGCCGAGCGACAAAAGAACGCTCTTCCACATCACGGCGCGAATATCGGGCTCGAGAATGGCCGAGGCGGATTTGAGTAATAGGGAAATCACATTTGTCGTCCGCTCAATCGCCCGATGACACGCCGTCTATGCGACCCGATTCGAACTGGCGAAACGATGGCGATTGTTTTGAATACAAGATATCGCCGTAAATGACCTCCTTAATACCACATATTGCCGTAGGGGAGATCAAGGCTATACTTGATTAGTATTTCAAAACTCGGAGCAGCGCGTGAACACCGGGGCCTTCGATGTTGCCGGCATTGGGAATGCAATTGTCGATGTGCTCGTGCGCTGCGAGGACAAGCTCCTCGTTGAAAACGGCCTCGCGAAAGGGGCCATGACGCTCATCGATGCCGAGCGTGCCGTGGCGTTGTATGAAAAACTCGGCCCGGCCCTTGAGGCCTCGGGCGGTTCCGCCGCCAATACGATGGTCGGCATCGCGTCGCTCGGCGGCAAAGCCGCGTATATCGGAAAAGTGCGCGACGATCAGCTGGGTCAGGTTTTTCATCACGATATCCGCAAGGCGGGCGTGCATTTCGAAACCAAACCCGCGCGGGGCGGCGCGCCGACGGCCCGTTGTTTCGTTCTCATCACGCCCGATGCACAGCGGACGCTTCAAACCTTTCTCGGCGTGTCGGCAGAACTCGGCCCGGGCGATATCGATGCAACGCTCATCTCGCGCGCCGGCATCACCTATCTCGAGGGGTATCTGTTCGATCCGCCGCTCGCGAAAGCCGCGTTCCGCAAGGCGGCGTCGATTGCCCATGGCGCCGGCAGAAAAGTGGCGCTGACATTGTCTGACGCCTTCTGTGTCGACCGACATCGGGAGGACTTTCTCGACCTGATCACGGGAGCGGTCGATATTCTCTTCGCGAACGAGGCCGAGATCATGTCCCTCTTTCGCGTTCACGATTTCGACTCGGCGCTGCAAGCCGTGCGCGGTCATTGTGAGATCGCGGCTTTGACGCGCAGCGCCAAGGGATCGGTCATCGTCGCCGACGGTGAGATCCACATCATCGATGCCGAGCCGACCAGCGCCGTCGTCGATACGACGGGCGCCGGGGATCTCTTCGCCGCAGGATTTCTTTTCGGCCTTACGCAAGGCCGCGATGTTGCTGTCGCGGCGCGCATCGGCGCGATCGCCGCAGGCGAAGTCATCGGACATGTCGGTGCCCGCCCGCAAACCGCGCTCGATCGACTTGTGATGCAGACGCTCTGCTGACCGGTGCAATGAAGCGATCCTGGTGAATTAGCGCAACCGTAAGGCATCACCCCCTGATCGAACGTCACATGCTCTCGAGCCTCCGGCTCGCATGACCGCCGCCATACCGAAACGGACGTGGCGCGAAGCACTTGCCGACTATCGCGACAGGCGCGTCATTGCCATGCTGTTTCTCGGTTTCTCCGCAGGGCTTCCGTACCCGCTGGTCTTTGCGACCTTGTCGCGCTGGCTTAGCGAAGCCGATGTTTCTTTGACGGACATTGGCCTGCTTTCGCTCGTTGGCCTGGCCTATGGATTCAAATTTCTTTGGGCACCCTTGGTCGATCACCTGCGATTGCCGGTGCTCTTTAGACATCTCGGACGCCGGCGCAGCTGGATGCTCCTGGCACAGATCGGTATTGCCGGCGGGCTGCTCGGGATGGCGATCACCGATCCAAAAATCGATTTATGGACAATGACCATATTCGCGGTCGTCGTTGCCTTCGCATCGGCCACTCAGGATATAACGATCGATGCGTGGCGCATCGAGATCGCACCGCAGGAGTTGCAAGGTGCGCTGGCCGGCTCTTATCAACTCGGATACCGCGCGGCGCTCTTCGTCGCGGGCGCCGGGGTCTTTTTTCTGGTCGACGCACTTCAAGCCCGTGGTGAGCTGCAGGATGACGGTGCGCTCGCGGGTTGGCCGACGGCTTATCTCGTAATGGCCGGATTTATGGTCGTCGGACTCGTGACGACACTGGTCATCCGCGAGATCTTGCCGGCAGCCCTCCCGGCGACGAAAATGGGCGCCGGGCCGCCGCCGCTCGCGAACCGCATCGCGGCATGGCTGATCAAAGCGGTCATCAATCCCTTTGTCGATTTCTTCGCCCGCAATGGCTGGATGAGCATCGTGATCCTGGCCTTCATCGGGTGTTACTGGCTATCCGATCGCGTGTGGGGCGTGATGGCGCAGCCCTTCTATCACCAGCTCGGCTTCAGCAAGACCGAAGTCGCGATCGTTGCCAAAAGCTACGGGATACTTCTCAGTGTTGCCGGCGCGCTTTTGGGAGCGGCCATCGTGAGCCGATTCGGGCTGATGCGCCCGCTTCTCATTTGCGTTGTGCTGACGGCGCTGACGAACCTGTTGTTCCTTGCCCTGGCCGAATACGGCAAGAGCGTTCCCTTGCTCGTCTTCGTCATCAGTGCGGAAAATCTCGCGAGCGGAATGGCTGGAACAGTGCTGATTGCCTATCTTTCAAGCCTCACCAACACCGCCTACACTGCGACGCAATACGCGCTTTTCAGCTCGCTCATGGTCTTGCCCGGCAAATTGGTCGCCGGCGCATCGGGCTGGATCGTCGACAGCATCGGATTTCCGCTCTTTTTCGTCTACACGACCCTCATGGGCATTCCGGCGCTGGTTCTGCTTCTTATTCTTATGGCAAATACCCACCGCATGCCGGCGCCGACCCGAGCGGTATGATCTATCGTGCAAAAGTGTGCTTGAGCGTGCGGAAGGCCGTTGACCGATCGCTCAAGGCCATAGTCTCATGCCCGGGCGCAGCAGACGCGCCATAAATCGGATCAATCGAGGGAAAGTCATGCTTGTCGGCGTACCGAAGGAAATCAAAGTCCTTGAGCATCGCGTCGGGCTTGTGCCCGGGAGCGTGAGGGAGCTTGTCCATCACGGCCACACGGTTCTGGTGGAGACCAGGGTCGGCGAGGGTATCGGCATAACCGATGCCGACTATGTCGCGGCCGGCGCGAGCATCGCAGGCAGCGCCAAGGACATCTACGGCAAGGCCGACATGATCGTGAAGGTCAAGGAACCGCAGCCGCAGGAGTTTGCGCTCCTGCGCGAGAACCAAATCTTGTTCACCTATCTGCATTTGGCGGCCGAGCCGTCTCTCACCAAGGCCCTCATTTCATCGGGCGGCGTTGCCATTGCCTATGAGACCGTGACCGATACGGCCGGCGGGTTGCCGCTTCTCGCGCCCATGAGCGAGGTCGCGGGTCGCATGTCCATTCAGGCCGGCGCGCATTGCCTGGAGAAGACGCAGGGCGGCCGGGGCGTGTTGCTGGGGGGCGTGCCCGGCGTGCCCGCGGCCGACGTCCTTGTCATCGGCGGCGGTGTTGCCGGGACCAACGCTCTTCGCGTCGCGATCGGCATGGAGGCACGGGTCACGGTCATCGAGAAAAATCTTCGCCGCCTCTATGAGCTCGACATGCTCTTTGGGGCGAAGCTCAACACGATCTATGCGACCGTCGACGCGGTCGAAGCGCACGCGCTGAATTCGGATCTCGTGATCGGCGCGGTCCTGGTGCCGGGTGCGGCCGCGCCCAAACTGATTTCCAAAGAGCTCGTCACGAAAATGCGCCGCGGCGCGGTGCTGGTCGACATCTCGATCGACCAGGGCGGCTGTTTTGCGACGAGCAAGCCCACGACTCATGCCGAGCCCACCTTCGTCGAAGGCGGCGTCGTTCATTACTGCGTGACGAACATGCCAGGCGCCGTGCCCCGGACATCGACGTTCGCGCTCAACAACGCAACGCTGCCGTTCGTGATCGCGCTGGCGGACAAGGGTTACAAGAAGGCGCTCAACGACGACGCGCATCTCAGGAACGGGCTCAACGTATGTCACGGCAAGGTGACACACGCAGCCGTAGCACGCGATCTCGGGCATTCCTTTGTCACGGCGGATAAAGCGCTCGCCGCGTAAGGCCGATCTCCCGGCCTTCGGAGTGACCGCCTTGGTCGGAGCATCGAATGGGCGGAGAGATTGTTGTCATCCAGGGCGACATTACGACCCAGGCGGTCGACGCGGTCGTCAACGCGGCGAATGAATCGCTGCTGGGCGGCGGCGGCGTTGACGGAGCGATCCATCGTGCGGCCGGGCCCGAATTGCTCGTGGCGTGTCAGGCACTCGGTGGATGCCCGACCGGCGAGGCCAGGATCACGCGCGGATTTCGCCTGCCCGCTCGATATGTCATCCACGCGGTGGGCCCCATCTGGCGGGGCGGCGTCGCCGGCGAGGACTCGCTCCTGGCCGCATGTCATCGGAGTGCGCTGGATTTGGCCCGCGCCCATCACCTCGAGACGATCGCATTCCCTGCGATCTCGACCGGCGCTTATGGCTTTCCGATCGAGCGAGCCGCGCGCATCGCGATCGACACTGTCGCCGACGAGATCGACAGAAGCGGCGCAATCGAGTCCGTGCGCTTCGTTTGCTTCGGCCCCGAGGCCACGGAAATCTTCCGAAGGGCCCGCCAAGCGGTCGCGCGTGTTTAGGCCCCGAATTACCGACGCTTCGCCATGACGGTCCGCAATCTCGACCGCATGTTTTCGCCGCGATCCGTGGCGCTCATCGGCGCCAGCCGGCGGGCCGGGTCCGTCGGCGCCGTCGTCGCGCGAAATCTTCTCGGTGGGGGGTTTGCCGGCGATATATTTTTCGTCAACCCGAAGGCCGAAACGATTCTCGGCGCCGCCGTCTTTCCAAGCATCGAAGCCCTTCCGACGCCGCCCGATCTTGCGGTCATCTGCACGCCGCCCGATGCGGTTCCAGACGTGATCCGCGCGCTCGGCATGCGCGGCACGAAGGCGGCCGTCGTCATCACCGCGGGGTTCGGGGAAGGAGAGCGGACGATCGGCCGGGCTCGCCAGCAGGCACTGCTCGATGCGGCGCGTCCGCATCTCCTGCGCATCGTCGGCCCGAACTGCGTGGGAATCCTGGCGCCGGGGATCGGCCTCAATGCCAGCTTCGCCCATCTCGCGCCGCTCGATGGGGGCGTGGCTTTTCTCACGCAGTCCGGCGCGATCCTCACGGCGATACTCGACTGGGCGGCCGCGCGCCGGATCGGCTTTTCTCACGTGGTTTCGCTCGGCGACATGGCCGATGTCGATTTCGGCGATATGCTGGATTATCTCGCGAACGACCCGAAGACGCGCGCCATCCTTCTCTATATCGAGGGCGTCACACAGGCGCGGAAGTTCATGTCGGCGGCGCGGGCCGCCGCGCGCTTAAAGCCTGTCGTCGCGATCAAGGCCGGACGGCATGCCGAAGGTGTTCGGGCCGCGAGCTCGCATACGGGCGCCCTCGCGGGTTCCGACGATGTGTACGCTGCCGCCATGCGACGCGCCGGCATGTTGCGGGTCAACGACCTGGAAGAGTTGTTCGACGCGGTTCAGACCCTCGCGCTCGCGCGCCCGCCGAAAGGCGATCGCATCGCGATCGTGACCAACGGAGGCGGTGCGGGCGTCATCGCGACGGATTCCGTCATCGAGCATGGCGGCCGACTTGCCGTTCTGTCGGACGAGGTGATGGCGCGTTTGGACGCTGTCTTGCCGTCGACATGGTCGCGCGGCAATCCGATCGACATCATCGGCGACGCCGATGGGGAGCGCTATGCCAAGGCGATTGCGCCGCTGCTTGGCTCCCCCGACATCGACGCGCTCCTCGTCCTGAATTGCCCGACCGCTATCGCGTCGAGCGCGGACGCCGCCAGGGCCGTGGTGCATGCTCTCGCCGGCAAGACAGACAGCATCTTCACGAGCTGGCTCGGTGTGGAAGCGGCGGCGGAAAGCCGGCGTCTGTTCGCCGAGGCGCGCATCCCGAGCTATGAGACGCCGTCACAGGCCGTGCGCGCCGTCATGCACATGGTTGAATATCGCCGTAATCAGGCGAGCCTCATGGAAACGCCGCCGAGTATTGCGGACGATGACGCGCCGGATATGGCCTCCGCGCGGGCGTTGGTGGAGACGGCCCTCGCGGACGGCCATGAATGGCTCACGGAGCCGGAGGCCAAGTCGCTTCTCTCGGCCTACCGCATTCCTGTCGTGGAAACGTATGTCGCCAGCGACCCTGCGGCCGCCGGGGCTGCCGCCGCTCGCATCGGGGCGCCGGTTGCTCTCAAGATCCTGTCGCCCGATATCACGCACAAGAGCGATGTCGGCGGCGTCTCGCTTGATCTCGCGACCCCTGAATCCGTCGAGGCCGCCGCGGCCGCGATGCGGGCCCGGGTGGCGGCCAGCGCGCCGAAGGCGCGTATCGATGGCTTCACGGTTTCACGAATGGTGCGACGGCCGCACGCCTACGAGCTCATCGTCGGCGTGACGGGAGACCCCCAATTCGGCCCGATGATCCTCTTCGGCCAAGGCGGAACCGCCGTCGAAGTGATCAACGATAAGGCGCTTGCCCTGCCGCCCCTCAACCTGCGCCTGGCGCGGGATCTCATCGGGCGGACCCGCATCGCGCGCCTCCTCGAAGGATTCCGGGACCGGCCTCCGATCGCGCTCGACGCGCTGGCACTCACCCTCGTCCGTGTCTCGCATCTAATCGAAGACCTCGGCGACGTCGCGGAACTCGACATCAACCCGCTATTGGCCGACGAGACCGGGGTCATCGCGCTCGATGCGCGTGTGCGCATTGCACGCGGCTCCGGGCCATCCGCCCGGCGGTTCGCGATCCGCCCCTATCCCGCGGAGCTGGAAGAAACGATCGTCCTCGAAGGCGACCGCAGGCTCATTCTCCGCCCCGTGCGGCCCGAGGACGAGCCCGCGTTCATCGATGCCTTCAGCAAGCTGGACCCGAGCGACGTTCGCCTTCGCTTCTTTGCCCCTCTCAAGACGCTGACGCACGAGCTGGCTGCACGTCTGACGCAGATCGACTACGACCGCGAAATGGCGCTTGTCCTGGCGGAGCCGGGTCCGGCGGGCCGGGCCGCCATCCTCGGCGTCGCCCGCATGCACGCCGACCCCGACATCCAGAACGCGGAGTTCGCGGTCGTGGTGCGCAGCGATGCCCAAGGACGGGGATTCGGGTTCCTGCTGATGTCGCGGCTCATTGCCTATGCGCGGAAGCGCGGGCTGCGGCTTCTCTTTGGAATCGTGCTTCGCGACAATCAGACGATGCTGTCGCTGTGCCGTGAACTCGGCTTCACGATATCGCCTGCGGCGGACGACCCCACGCTTTTTCGCGTGAGCCTCGATCTCGATCGGCCAGCTCAGGCCGCTTCGTCATCCAGCGCGTAGCCGAACGCGCGCACAGTCCGGATGAGATCGCGCTCGTTGCGGAGATTGATCGCCTTCCGAAGCCGCCTGACATGGACGTCGACGGTTCGCGGCTCGACATAGGCATCGCGCCCCCATGCCGCATCGAGCAGTTGCTCGCGCGAGAAGACGCGTCCCGGATTCTCGAGGAGATGGCGAAGAAGCCGGAACTCCGTCGGGCCAAGATGGATCGGCCGTCCGGCGCGCGTCACCCGGTGGCCGATCAAGTCCATGGATAAATCCGCGAAATTCAATGCCTCGCCGGTCGACGACGGCTTGGTCCGCCGCAGCACCGCCCGAACGCGGGCGATAAGCTCGGCTGGCGAAAACGGCTTCGTCACATAGTCGTCAGCACCACTGTCGAGGCCGCGCACGCGATCCGATTCCTCGGTCTTCGCCGTCAACATGATGATGGGGGTCGTGCGCGTCGCAGGCCGGCGGCGCAGCTGCCGGCAGATCTCGATGCCCGACAATTTCGGCAGCATCCAGTCGAGGACGATGAGATCCGGCGGCTGCTCCGCGACCGTCAGCAAGGCTTCTTCGCCGTCGATGGCTTCGTCGACCTCGAAGCCCTCGCGCTCCAGGTTGTAGCGAAGAAGCGCGGTCAGGGCCGATTCGTCCTCGACGATCAGGACGCGAGGTTTCAGTTCGTCTTGTCCGGACTTTCGCCGGGTACCGTGAGCTTCTTGTGCCGCAACTCGCGCATGGGTCCGCCGCGGACGAGGAAATGGCACAGCTCGGCGATATTGGTTGCGTGATCGCCGATGCGCTCGATGTTCTTGGCGATGAAGAGCATATGCGTGCACGGCGTGATGTTTCGGGGATCCTCGAGCATGTAGGTCAGAAGCTCGCGAAAGAGACTCGTGTACAGCGCATCGAGCTCCTCGTCCCGGTTCCAGACCGCGAGCGCCTTGACGGTATCGTGTTCGATATAGGCATCGAGCACATCCTTGACCATTTCCTGCGCGACCTCCGCCATGCGGGGAATCGTGGCCAAGGTCTTCAGCACCGGATACTCGTTGAGGCGAATCACGCGCTTCGCCACATTCGTCGCACAATCCGCCACGCGTTCGATTTCAGACGAGACCTTGAGGGCCGAGACGATTTCCCTCAAATCCGCGGCCATCGGTTGGCGAAGCGCGAGAAGGCGCAAAATAAGATCGTCGATTTCAAGCTCGAGCTCGTCAACGAAATCGTCGTGCTCGATGGTCTGGGCGGCAAGCTCCGTGTCCCGTCGCACGGCCGCTTCGATGGCGCTCTTCAGCTGCGCCTCGGCCAGTCCGCCCATCCGGGCAAGAAGATTGTTCAGCTGCCGCAAATCCTCGTCGTACTTTTTAACGATATGGCTTTGGGTCATGTGATCTGTTCATCCTCGTCCAGCGAGCGCTGCAATTGCGCTATCGGCCGTCACGCCTTCGGCATGCATTCGTCCGAACGGCTCGGGTGGCAGTCTTCAGCCAAATCGGCCGGTAATGTAATCCTCTGTCTGCTTGTTGCTCGGATTCGTGAATAGAGCGGTCGTCGGGCCGAACTCGATCAGTTTTCCAAGATACATGAACGCCGTGAAGTCCGAGGTCCGCGCCGCCTGCTGCATATTGTGTGTGACGATGGCGATACAGTAATCGGACTTCAACTCGTCGATGAGCTCCTCGATTTTTGCCGTCGACAGCGGATCGAGCGCCGAGGCCGGCTCGTCCAGCAGCAGGATATCCGGGCTCACCGCGATGGCCCGCGCGATGCAGAGCCGCTGCTGCTGTCCGCCCGAGAGGCTCAATCCGCTTTGCCTGAGCTTGTCCTTGACCTCATCCCATAACGCTGCCCGTCGCAACGCCGATTCGACGCGTTCCGCCATCTCCGCTGCGCTGGGCCGTTCATAGAGGCGGATGCCGAACGCGATGTTATCATGGATTGACATGGGAAACGGGGTTGGCTTCTGAAAGACCATGCCGACGCGCGCACGCAATTGGTTGAGATCATGCTTGGGCGAAAGAATGTCCTCGCCGTCGATCAGAATCTCGCCGGTCGCCCTCTGTTTGGGGTAGAGGTCATAGATTCGATTGAGGATCCGCAGCAGGGTCGATTTGCCGCATCCGGAGGGCCCGATGAACGCTGTCACTCTCTTGTCGTGGAGCGGGAGCGATATATCGCTCAACGCCTGGTAGTCGCCATAGAAAAACGAGACGCCGCGGATGCTCACTTTCTCCGCCAGACGCGCATTGGCATCTGGCCGTGCGCGATCCCGAAGGCCGGGATCGAGTCGGACATGCGGAAGGCTTGCTGCGTGGGACGACATGGTCATGGCTGACGTCATTGTTTGCTGTTGGGTCCGATGGAGGCCAGGGTCCGGGCGCAGATATTGAGCAGCAATATAGTGATCGTGATGATGAGGGCACCGCCCCATGCGAGCCGCTGCCAATCCTCGTATGGGCTGAGCGCGAACTGAAAGATCAC
>JBGPGW010000062.1:0-14385 GCA_041484095.1 Alphaproteobacteria bacterium
ACCAGTTCGCGGAGCGCTGGATCATCGAGGGGGTGATCACGCTTGCCCACTCCGTCTTTCTTCTCATCGCCGTCTCCGTCGGCGCGCTGATCGCGCACCGCTCGCCGAAGTTGGGGGCGATCGGCAAGATCGCCTTCGGTGCGTTGTCGGGCCTCGTCGCGGGGCTGTTGCTGTTCCTTCTCATTCAGATCATCGGCAATTTCGACATCCGCAACATGTTCGTGGCCCTGTCGCCGAAGCTCCTCGTGTTCCTGACCATGGGCGAAGGAACGCTCAGGGGCGGTCTGTTTCAGGTGGCGATCAGTACGATGGCGGGCGGCGTGGGCGGACTCCTCTACGTCCTGCCCCGAATCGTCCGGCGGCCGTTGGTGATCGGCATCGCGGCCGTGTTCTTCGTCGGCTTGTTCTCGGAGCTGATCCAGCTCGCCATGCAATTCGAGAGCGTGGTCGCGATCCGCGAGTACTTCTTCACCTGGGAAGGACAGACGACGACCGGAGCCATTACGGCGTTCGTGATCGTGTTCTCCGTCATGTTCATCTGGCAGATCATCGGCGGACCGATTGCGAGCGCGCTCGCCCTGACGCCGAAGGGAGTGCAGCACGGCGTCAAGGGATTGGGAATCTTCATCGTCGTCGTGGTGTTCCTGGGGTTTCCATGGCTGGCGGGTTCGTTCTTCGGTCAGGTTATGCTGACCGTCGGCCTTTTCACCCTCATGGGAATGGGCTTGAACCTTGAAATCGGCCTGGCGGGGCTGCTCGACATGGGCTTCGTCGCCTTCTTCGCGACCGGGGCTTATACCATCGCCCTCCTCACGGCCGACAATCCCTATACGCTCCATATCCCCATCTGGCCGTTCAACGGCCAGGCGATGAATTGGTGGGAAGCGCTGCCGTTCGCCATGCTGGGGTCGCTTGTCATGGGATTCATGTTCGGCATCCCGGTGCTCAAGGTGCGCGGCGACTATCTGGCGGTCGCGACTCTCGGCCTTGGCGAGATCATCCGCATCATCGTGCTCTCGGACACGGCGGAGCCGCTTCTCGGCGGATCACAGGGCCTCCTCCATATCCCGAGCCCGGTGCTGTTCGGCGTCACGCTTCAGGACCCGAACATCTTGTTCTACCTGACGCTGATCGCCTCGATCATTGCGGCGTGGTTTGCCTGGGCGCTCGAGAATTCACGTCTGGGGCGCGCTTGGATGGCAATCCGTGAGGATGAAGACGTGGGCCAGGCCCTCGGCATCAATCTCGTCAACGTGAAGATGCTGGCCTACGGCTTGGGCGCGGTGTTCGCGGGTCTCGCAGGCGCCATCTTCGCGATCATGCTGGGGTCGATCTTCCCGCATAGTTTCCAGCTCCTCATCTCGATCAACATTCTGGCCCTCATCATCGTGGGCGGGATCGGCAGTCTGCCGGGCGTCGTGGTCGGGTCGGCGATGCTCATGGGCACGCCGGAGCTGCTGCGCGAGTTCGGCGAATATCGCTATCTCGTCTACGGCTTCGTGCTGATCCTCATGATGCGCGTGAAGCCGATCGGCTTGTGGCCGTCGGCGGCCCGCAAGCGTGAGCTTCAGACCTTCGACGAGGCTCAGACGATCGCGACGGCCCAGGGGGCCGCGCAAAAGGCCTGAGTGGCGGAATAAACACGGCCGGGAGAGGCACGTATCAGGGGACGCGTAGACGAATGGCACAAGAAACTCTTCTCAAGACCGATGGTCTTATCAAGCGCTTCGGCGGCCTTGTCGCGATCGACACGCTCGATCTCGACATCCGGACGCACTCGATTCACAGCATCATTGGGCCGAACGGCGCGGGGAAGACGACCGTCTTCAACTGCATCATGAACTTCTTCCCGATCGAGGGCGGAGAGATCCGCCTCAGCGGGGAGCTGCTCAACGAGTTGACGCCCGATCGCGTGGCCTACCGCGGCGTCGGCCGGACCTATCAGAATATCCGCCTGTTCCGGAACATGACGTCGATCGAGAACATCCTCGTCGGCATGCACATCCACTTGAAGTCGCACTGGTGGGGCGCGGTGATCCGCTCTCCCCATTCGCGCGCCGATGAATTGCAGGCGGCGCAGGAGGCGACGCGTCTGCTTCAATACGTGGGCTTGCGCGGCAAGGGCGACATCCTGGCGCGTAACCTCTCCTATGGCGATCAACGGCGGCTGGAAATCGCCCGCGCGCTCGCCATGCAGCCGAAATTGCTGATGCTGGACGAGCCGACGGCCGGCATGAATCCGGCCGAAAGCCTCGAGATGGTCAAGTTCATCCGCGGGCTTCGCGATGACCTCGGCATCACCATCCTTTTGATCGAACACCACATGCCGGTGGTGATGGGCATGTCCGACACGGTCACGGTGCTCGACCACGGTGTGAAGATCTCGGAGGGTCCGCCGGATCAAGTGAAGCGCGACAAGAAGGTGATCGAGGCCTATCTCGGCACGGGTGTCGCGAACCTATAGGAACGACAGGGAGGAGAGTCGCCGCTCCGCGCAGCGCACCCTACATCGCGGAAACGAAGCGGCGTTCTGAGGAGAACACGATGGCAATTCTTGAAGTCAACAACCTCCAGGTCTATTACGGGAATATCCGCGCGCTGCACGGAATCTCGTTCTCGGTCGAGGCCGGCGCGATCGTCACGCTCATCGGCGCGAACGGTGCGGGGAAGACCACGACCCTCAATTCGATCAGCGGCATCTTGACGCCCCGCGAGGGCAATGTGCGTGTCTTCGGCGAGGATATCGTCGAGGCCATGCCGCATCAGCTGATCCCGAAGGGCATCATTCAGGTGCCGGAAGGTCGCCGGATCTTCTCCCGCCTCACGGTCGAGGAAAATCTCAACATGGGCGCCTTCACGCGCACCGATAAGCAGGAGATGCAGAACGACCGCGAGCGCGTGATGCAGCTCTTCCCGCGCCTGAAGGAACGCATTTATCAGGTCGCCGGTACGCTGTCGGGCGGCGAGCAGCAGATGCTCGCGATCGGCCGCGCCATCATGTCGAAGCCCAAGCTTCTGCTGCTGGACGAGCCGAGCATGGGATTGGCGCCCATCCTGGTGGATCAGGTGTTCGAATCGATCAAGGACATCAACAGGCAAGGCGTCACGGTCGTCGTGGTCGAGCAGAACGCCTATGCCGCGCTCCAGATCGCGAGCTATGGCTACGTGCTGGAAAGCGGCCTCATCGCTTTCAAGGGCGATGCCAAATCCCTCGCCAAGGACGACCGGATCCGCCAGGCCTATCTGGGCTGAGCGGGTCTCGGCACGGTTTTCCCTCCGACGGCCGCCCCTTGGGGCGGCCGTCGTGCTTTGAGGGCTCTGCCGGGTTTCGGCCGCCACGATTTCCGGCTATGCTCCGGGCCTTGAGGCGCGCCGGATGAGCCCATGAGGGAACCCGGCCGCGAGCCCGCTTGGGAGGAACGACGATGCGTTTCGATGGCGTTTACACACCGGTCATCACCCCGTTCCGGGACGACCAATCGATCGACGAGGCAGCCTGGGCCGCCATGATCGAGTGGCAGATCGCGAACGGCGTCCACGGCCTCGTCATCGGCGGCTCGACCGGCGAGTTCTACGCGCTCTCGAAGGAGGAGCGGCTGCACCAGTTCCGGCGGGCGAAGGAGATCATCGCGGGCCGGCGGCCCTGGCTTGCGGGCGTCAATGCCTTCACGACCGATGAATCCTGCCGGTTTGCCGAAGCGGCGCGGGAGATCGGGGCGGACGGACTGCTCGTGGCGGCCCCGCCGTATTCGCTGCCGACCGAGACCGAACTGGCGCTTCACTGTCTCAAGATCGAGCGCGCGGCGGGCCTGCCGATGATGCTCTACAATTATCCCGGCCGCACGGGCGTCGAGATGGGCGAGGAGTTCCTCTCGCGCGTCGCGCAGAATTCCAACATCTGCGCGATCAAGGAAACCAGCGGCGACATCAACCGCGTTCACCTCATCGCGCGCGAATTCCCGGAACTGCAGCTCATCTGCGGGGCGGACGACCAGGTGCTCGAGTTCTTCGTCTGGGGGGCCAAGGGCTGGGTGTGCGGAGCCGCCAACTGCGTCCTCAAGGAAACGCTCGCGCTTTGGCAGGCTTGCGTCGTCGACAAGGATTTCGACAAGGGCCGGCGCATGATCATGGCGATGATGCCGCTCATGACCGTACTCGAGCGCGGCGGCAAGTTTCTCCAATGCGTGAAATACGCCTGCGAGATCCAGGGCCTGCCTGCCGGCGCGGTGCGCCAGCCGCTGCGGCCGCTCAAGAAGGAGCTCGCCCGCGAAATGCACGAGGTCCTGACGACGGCGCAGTCGACGGTCGCGAGTATCGTCGCCGAAGGCGTGCGCGCGGGCGCCAAAGTCCATCAACTGCGCGCTTGAGGGCCGCCGCGTCATGGCTGACCTTCTGACACTCGAGGAATACCAATCGATCGCCAATCGGCTCGACCTGCCGAACAACGCCTTCATCAACGGCCGCTTTACCGCGGCCAAGGCCGGCAAGCGCTTCGAGACGATCAATCCGGCGACCGGCAAGACGCTCACCGAAATTGCATTGTGCGATGCATCCGATGTGGACGTCGCGGTGTCGAAGGCGCGCGAGGCCTTCGACAGGGGCGTCTGGTCCAAGATGCACCCGACCGAGCGCAAGCGGCGCCTCATCCAGCTCGTCAAGCTGCTGAAGCGCAACCGCTTCGAGCTCGCAGTGCTGGAGAGCATCGAGAGCGGCAAGCCGATCCGAGACATCATGACGGTCGACCTGCCGGAGACGATGCACTGTCTCGAGTGGCACGCGGAGGCGACGGACAAGCTCTACGACCAGGTGTCGCCCTCGGGCGACGACGCGCTGGGGCTGGTGATTCGAGAGCCCTTGGGGGTGATCGCGACCGTCCTGCCGTGGAATTTCCCGCTCATGATGGCGGCGTGGAAGATCGGCCCCGCGCTTTCCGCAGGCAACAGCGTCATCATCAAGCCGGCCGAGCAGACCAATATGAGCACCCTGCGCCTCGCGGAGCTGGCGCTCGAAGCCGGCATTCCGCCGGGCGTCTTGAGCGTCGTCACGGGGCCGGGCGAAGTGACGGGCAAGGCGCTGGGCCTTCACCCCGGGATCAACGGCATTTCCTTCACGGGCTCGACGGAGATCGGCCGCAAGTTCCTCGAGTATTCCGCGCAAAGCAATCTGAAGCGCATCGTGCTCGAATGTGGCGGCAAGAATCCATGCGTCGTGCTCGATGACGCCGAATCGCTCGATGACGTGGCCCGCCACGTCGTCTATTCCGTGCTGTGGAATATGGGGCAGAACTGCTCGTCGAACTCGCGCCTCATCGTCCACGAGAAGGTCAAGGACAAGTTGATGGCGCGCGTCCTCGCGCGCGTGCGCGACTGGCGAACCGGCTATCCCCTCGACCCCGCGAATACGCTTGGCGCGATCATTTCCCGCGAGCAGTACGACAAGATCCTCCGCTACATCGAGATCGGGAAGAAAGAAGGCGCCGCGGTTGCGGCGGGGGGCGGCCCGATCGAGGACGGCGCGGGACTCTATGTCGCGCCGACGATCTTCGATCGCGTGACCCCGAAAATGACGATCGCGCGGGAGGAGATCTTCGGCCCCGTGCTCTCCGTGATCACGGTGCGCAGCACCGACGAAGCGGTCGATGTCGCGAACGATACGTCTTACGGCCTCCAGGCTTCGCTCTTCACCGCGAACGTGCGCACGGCGCATCGTGTGGCGCGCGCGCTTCAGGCGGGGACGGTCACGGTCAATTGCTACGGCGAGGGCGACATCACGACGCCCTTCGGCGGCTATAAGCTCTCCGGCTTCGGCGGGCGCGACAACTCCCTCAAGGCACACGACCAGTACACCGAGACCAAGTCCATCTGGATCGATCTCTCCGACCGGCGAATCGACGAGCAGGTCGATTGACGGGCGGGCGCCTCCGGCGACCGCCCCGCGCCGCGTGAATCAAGGAACGGTTCCCGACGCGTGACCCGCGAGTCCCACGCCTCGACAAGCGCGCTCCGATGGACGACGCGTGATCTCGTTCTCGCAAACGCCGCGCTCACCGGGGCGATCTTCCTGTGGGGATCGTTCTACAGCGTCGTCGAAGAGCTCCTTCATACCTGGGATATCTTTTCCGTGACTGCGGGGCGGCTCCTCCTCGGTAGCGCGATCCTCTCGGCCGCGCTCCTGCTGCGCGAAGGCCCGCGCGCCTTCTCGCCAGCCCTGCCATGGGGGCGCATCGTGCTCCTGGGCGGCGTCGGATTTGGCCTTTTCTGCACCTTCATCACCATCGGCATCGGCAATGCCGGCACGATCACATCGGCCTTCATCGCCACGACGACGCCGATTGTCACGGCCTTCATGGCGCGCCTCGTTCTGAGACAGCGGCTGCGGCGCGAGACCTTGATCGGCGCCGCATTGGCGCTCGTGGGCGGGGTGCTGGTCGCCGTGAAGGGCGGGGCGCTCGAGTTCCATGGCGGGGAGGTCTTCGTCTTCGCCGCGGCCGTGTGTTTCGCCTGGTACTCGATCATGGTGCCGCGCTGGATGGCGGGGCACTCCCAGCTGTCGATCGCGGCCTTGACCGTCGGCGTGGGCGCGGCGTTCACCGTACTGTTCTGGGCTCTGGCGATGGCCTTCGGGGCGACGGCGTTTCGCTACGACTTCTCGCCCCGCTCGATCGCCCTTCTCGTCTATGTCGCGGTCGCCTCAGTCTGTCTCGCCGTGATGTTCTGGAACTACGGCGTCGTTCGGCTCGGCGCGCCGCTGGCCTCGATCTACTCGAACCTCGCGCCCGTGTTCGCAGCCCTGGTGGCGGTGGTCTTCGGTATCTATCCCACCACGATGCAATTGCTCGGAGGGGCGATTATTCTCGCCGGCGTCGTCATTGCGCAGCGCCGGATCATGGATGCATCGGCGGATTCGAGCGGGCCCGGGCGTCTCGGGCGGGCCGGATCGTGAGCGCCCCCCACCCGCCGGGAAGCCTCATCCTCGCCAATGCGGCGCTCTTGGGTGCGGCATTTTCCTGGGGATCGTTTTACGGCGTCGCAGAGGAGTTGCTGCGGAGTTGGGACCCGTATTCGCTCTCCATCGTGCGCCTCATCCTGGCGTCGGTCATTCTTTCGGTCGTGTTGCGCCTGAGCGAGGGGCCGCGCGCGTTTTCGTCCCGGCTGCCCTGGCGGCATCTCTTTCTCCTCGGCGGCATCGGAATCGGCACCTTCGCTCTCCTGCTGTCGCTCGGCATCCAGTATTCGGGCGCGATTTCCTCGGCGCTCGTCTTCACGTCATCGCCCATCGTCGCGGCGTTTCTCGCGCGCATTCTCATCGGCCATCGCTTGCGCTGGTTCGTCGTCGCCGGTGCGATCCTCGCCGTCGCGGGCGGCGCGATCGTCAACCTTAGGGACGGACGGATCGAACTCAAGGGCGGGGAGGTTCTGCTTCTCGTGGCCATCTTCCTGTTCAATTGGTATTCGCTCAAGATTCCGGACTGGCTCCGGGGCCTCTCGAAGCTTTCGATGACGACGCTCACGATCGTGACGGGGGCGATCGCGGCGACGGTCATCTACGGCATCGGCGTGGCCTTCGGTCTGATCGAGCCGCGCGCCTCGTTCACGCCGCGCTCGGTCGCGCTCGTGCTCTACATGACGGTGACGTCGCTGTGTCTTGCCATCCTGTTCTGGAACTATGGCGTCGCGCGCCTCGGCGTGCCGGTGTCCGCCATGTATGCCAATCTGAGCTCGGTGTTCGCTGTCCTCGTCTCGATCGCGTTCGGCGTGGCACCGGAAGCCAACCAGATCATCGGCGGCGTCCTGATCTTCGGTGGCGTGCTCGCGGCGCAAATGGGGAGCCTGCTTGCGCGAAGGCGCGCCGTGGTCTAGTTTTTCTTAATTAAACCAATGATTTGGGAGGGTCGGGTGAAGGGCAAGGCAGCCGTCATTACGGGCGGGGCACAGGGCATCGGCTTCGCGATCGCGGAGCTACTGGTGGAGCGGGGCGCCAAGGTCGCGCTCCTCGATCTCTCGAAGACGCATCTTGAGAAGGCCGCCGGCATCTTGAAGCAGCGCGGCGCCGAGGTGGTCGCGATCCCCATGGACATCCGCACGGGGCCCAATTGCCACAAGGCGTTCGGCGAAGCCGCCGCCGCCTTCGGCCGCATCGACATCCTCGGCAATATCGCGGGCGTCTATGTGCGAAAGCCGATCCTCGAGATCACGGACGATGAGTGGAATGAGATGCTCGGCGTCAATGTGCGCGGCCTCTACAACATGACGGTCGCGGCCTTCAAGCACATGAAGGAGAAGGGCGGCGGCAAGATCGTCAACATCGCCTCGATCGATGCATGGAAGGCGCATCCGAAGAACACGCATTACGCCGCATCCAAGGCGGCCGTGGTGAGTTTGACGCGGAGCTTCGCGCTCGAAGGTGCGCCGCATAAGATCTATGTCAACACCATCTCGCCGGGACCGGTTGCGACGGAGAAGGCGAAGCAGGCCGGCTGGCTGCCCGAAGAGGCGGCGAAGGTCCCGCTCGGCCGCGCGGCCGAACCGCGCGACATCGCGGAAGCCTTCTGCTACCTCGCGAGCAGTGAAAGCAACTACGTCGTCGGCGCCAATCTGTTCGTGAACGGCGGCTATCTCATCCTCTAGACGCGGAGAAGCGCCATGGCGCGCGGGCTCGAAGGCAAGATCGCGGTCATCACGGGCGCCGGCGCCGGCATGGGCCGGGCGCATGCGCTCCTGATGGCCGAGCGGGGTGCGACGATCGCCGTGCAGGACATCAGGGCGGCCGCGGCCGAGGAAACGGCACGCCTCGTCCGCGACGCCGGGGGTGAGGCGCTCGCACTCGCGGGCGATGTCGCGGACAAGGCGCGCATCACCCAACTCGTGCGCGAGGCCGAAGCGCGGTTCGGACGGATCGATATCCTCGTCAACAACGCGGGCGTGCCGGGCGAGCTCGGCACGACGGAGACGACGACGGAGGCCGGCTTCGATCGCACCTATGCGGTCAACGTCAAGGGCATGGTGTTCGCGACCCAGGCCGTGGTTGCGGGCATGAAGGCGCGCCGCTCCGGCAAGATCGTCAACATCTCCTCGCGCTGGGCACAGGTCGGCTCCGATTTCGGAATCGACTATTGCGGCACCAAGGCGGCGGTGCTGGGCTTGACGAAAGCGTGGGCGAAGGAGCTGGCACCGTGGCGCATCTGCGTGAACGCGGTGGCGCCGGGCGGTGTCTGGACCGACATGGCGCTCCAGGAACGCGGCACGCCCGAGGAGATCCGCGAGGTCGAAAAATCCGTGCCGCTCGGGCGCTGGGCGCAGCCGCGGGAGCTTGCCTATGCCGTCGCCTTTCTCGCATCGCCCGAATCCGATTTCATCACCGGCCAGGTGATTGCCGCCAATGGCGGCGCCACCATCGTCGGTTTCTGAGCAGGGGAGATCAACGTGGCAGAAACACGCAAGACCGCGAGACTCGACGGCAAGGTCGTCGCGATAACCGGCGCCGGCATGGGGATGGGGCGGACGCATGCGCTCATCCTCGCCGGGCGCGGTGCGCATGTGATCGCGGTCGACATCGACGGCGCAACGGCCGAGACGACGGCCGGCGAGATCAAGGCCAAGGGCGGACGGGCCCAGGCCATGGCGGTCGACATCGCCGATGTCGGCGCCGTCGCGCGCATGTTTGCCTCAGCCGAGAAGGCGCTCGGCCGCATCGATGTTCTCGTCAACAACGCAGGCATCCATAACCGCCGCGCGATCGAGGCGATCACCGAGGCCGATCTCGATCGCATGTTTGCCGTTCACGTGAAGGGCGCGTTCTTTGCGACGAAGGCCGTGGTCCCCGGCATGAAGGCGCGAAAATCCGGCAAGATCATCAACATCTCCTCCGCCTGGGGCATGGCCGGCAATCACACCGATAGCCATTACTGCGGAGCGAAGGCGGCTCTCCTGGGCCTCACCAAGGCCTGGGCGAAGGAGTTGGCGCCCTGGAACATCCATGTGAATGCGATCGCGCCCGGCATGGTCATGACCGAAATGACGCGGATCAACCGCTCGGCCGCGGAGATCAAGGAGTTCTGCGACAAGCTCATCCCGCTCGGCCGCATGGGCGAGCCCGAGGAGTTCAGCTACGCCGTCGGCTTTCTCGCCTCGTCCGAATCGGACTTCATCACGGGGCAAGTGCTCTCGCCCAACGGCGGCGAGTTCATCGTGGGCATCTAGCCTCGTGTTGCAGGTCGAAGGCCTCATGTTTCGACAGGCTCAACATGAGGTCCTGATCCTGAGCCTGTCGAAGGATGAGGGGCGCTCCCTGCGTGTGAGAACGCCGATCCCTGAGGAGACAAAGCGATGATGGCGGACAGGCAAAGTGCACGGCTCGACGGCAAGGTGGCGTTCATCACCGGCGCGGGCGCGGGCATGGGGCGGGAACATGCGCTGCTTCTCGCCGCGCGGGGTGCGCGGATCGCGGTGCAGGACATCGACCGCGCGGGGGCCGAGGAAACCGTGCGCCGCGTCGCCTCGGCGGGCGGCGAGGCCGTGGCCTTCGTGAGCGACGTGGCCGAGGTCGACGCGATCAAGCGCACCGTGCGCGAGGCCGAAGCCAAGTGGGGGCAGGTCGACATCCTCATCAACAACGCGGGTATCCATGAGCGCCGGCCGTTCGAGGAGATCGAGGAGCCGCATTTCCAGCGCATGTTCGATATTCATGTGAAGGGCGCCTTCTTCGCGACCCAGGCCGCGGTTCCCGGCATGAAAGCGCGGAGATCCGGCAAGATCATCAATATCTCCTCGACCGCGGGCATGACGGGGACGGTGGGCGACGTGCATTATTGCGGAGCCAAGGCGGCGCTTCTCGGCCTCACCAAGGCCTGGGCGAAGGAACTCGCACCCTGGAACATCCATGTGAACGTGATCTGTCCCGGTCCGATCGCGACCGATTTGGCGGTGCGCAACCGCGGCTGGGACGGCATCCGCGAGCGCGCGGAGAAGGAGATTCCGCTGCGGCGCTACGGCGACCCGATCGATGTGTCCTATGCGGTCGGCTTCCTCGCCTCATCGGAATCCGACTTCATAACGGGACAGGCGATGCCGATCGCGGGCGGCCTCGCCATCGTCGGAATTTAGCGTCTTGGGCGAAAGGGCAGCATGATGGGAGAGAGACAGTCCGCACGGCTTGACGGGGATGTCGTGCTTATCACCGGCGCCGGAGCCGGGATGGGTCGGGCGGAGGCTGTGTTGCTGGCCGAGCGCGGCGCGTGCGTCGCGGTCCAGGACATCGACAGTGCCGGGGCGGAAGAAACCGCGGCGCTGGTGCGAAAAGCCGGAAGGGAGCCGCTCGTGCTCGTGGGCGACGTCGCGGCGCGCGCGGACATCGCAGGGCAGGTGGCCGAGGTCGAGGCCAAATGGGGTCAGGTCGACATCCTCGTCAACAACGCCGGCATCTATCAGCGCAAAGCCTTCGAGGAGGTCCACGAGGCCGATTACGACCGCATGATGGTGATCAACGTGAAGGGCCTCTTCTTCGCGGCGCAGGCGGTGATCCCCGGCATGAAGAGGCGCGGGCGCGGCCGCATCATCAACATCTCCTCGGGTGCCGCCCTCGTCGGCCAGGCGTTCAGCCCGCACTATGCGGCATCGAAGGCGGCCGTTCTCGGCTTCACCAAGGCCTGGGCGAAGGAACTCGCGCCGTGGAAAATCCTCGTCAACGCGATCGCGCCCGGGCCGATCATGACCGACATGGTGATCCGCGCGCGCGGCATCGAGGGGGCGCGCGAGCGCGCCAAGACCGAAATCCCGCTCCGCCGTTACGGCGAGCCGGTCGAGGTGGCCTATCTCGTGGCGTTCTTGGCCTCCGCGGAATCGGTATTCATCACCGGACAGGTTCTGCCCATCAACGGCGGTACCACCATCGTCGGCATCTGAGGTGTTCCATGGCCAATGAAGCAACACGCCCGACCGCGCGGCTCGACGGCAGGGTGGCGCTCATCACGGGATCCGGGGGCGGCATGGGCCGGGCGCACGCGCTCCTGATGGCGAAACGGGGCGCCGGCATCGTCGTTCACGACATCAACGCGAAGGGTGCCGAGGAGACCGCCGCTGGCGTGCGCAGGACGGGCGCCCGCGCGGAGGTCATCCTCTCTGATGTGGCCGACATCGCCTCGATGCGGCGGGACATCCGCGCGGCCGAACAGCGCATGGGTTCGATCGACATCCTCGTCAACAACGCCGGCATCGACGATGACCGGCCGATCGAAGGCTATGACGAGGCATCGTTCCAGCGCGTGTTCGACGTCCATGTGAAGGGCAGCTTCTTCGCGACCCAGGCCGTGGTTCCCGGCATGAAGGCGCGCAAGCGCGGGAAGATCATCAACATCTCCTCGATCTGGGGCATGACCGCCCACACAAGCGATTCCGTGTATTGCGGCGCCAAGGCCGGCCCTCCTCGGCCTCACCAAGGCCTGGGCGAAGGAATTGGCCCCCTGGAACGTCCATGTGAACGCGATCTGCCCCGGCGGCGTCGTCACGGCCATGGCCATGGGAGGAGAAGGGATGGCAGCGATCGCGCGGAAGGCGGAGGGCGTGCCCTTGAGGCGTTTTGCCGAGCCCGTCGAGATCTCCTACGCCGTCGCGTTCCTGGCCTCGGCCGAGGCCGATTTCATCACGGGCCAGGCGATCTCGCCCAATGGCGGGCAGGTCATCGTCGGCATCTGAGGCTTACGCGTCAGGGCCGGCGCCTGTGATGCCGCGCTGGATGCGAGCCTTCGTCCGAATCGCCCCTCGTCTCGTCGCGCCGGCGATCGGCGACGGCGCAAGCCACCAACACCGCGAGCCCGCTCGCAACCCCGGTCTCGCAATCCCGGTGAAATCGATCATGGGCCGGGCTCTTATCGTACCCGCACGCTCTGGAACCTCTCCACCCGGTAGGGCGTGAGGTCGATCGAGGGCGGCCGTCCGGCGGCGATCTCGGCCACGAGCTTTCCGGTGATGCCGCCCAAGGTCAGGCCGACCTGGCTGTGGCCGAAGGCGTAGATCGCGTTCTTGTGGTGGGGCGATCGGCCGATGACCGGCAGCGTGTCCGGCAGGACGGGCCGGTCGCCTGACCATTCCGTGAAGCCCGCGGGGTCGAGCTGGGGAAACAGCTTCTTCGCCTTGGTGATGAGCACGCGCGCGCGCCGGAAATCGGGTGGGGCATCGAGGCCGGAGAATTCGGACGTGCCGCTGACGCGCAGGCCTCGCGCCATGGGCGTGATGCCCATCTTGCCCGCGGGGTCCATCAGCATGTGGCGGATGTCGAGCCCGGTCTTGGGCATGGTCACGTGGTAGCCGCGCTGCGCCTCGAGCGGCACGGGGGAGCCGAGCTTCTCCGCGAGGCGATGGGACCAGGCGCCCGCCGCGATCACGACCTCGCCGCATTCGTGCCAGGCGCGATCGGTCACGACGCGCTTCACCCCTTCCGGCCCCAACACGAAATCGCGCACCTCTTCGGCGAGGATCGTCCCGCCGCGCGCGCGGAAATGATCGGCGAGGCCGACGACGATGTCGTGCGGATCGGTCACATAGCGCCAGTGATCCTCGAACACGCCGCAGGTGTAGTTGGGTGAGAGGTCTGGCACCATCTGGCGCAGCTCGCTGGCCGCAAGAATTTGGAAGGCATGGCCATGCTCGCGGCGCATGCGCCACGGCAAATCGTCCGCCGCCTGTGCCGCCTGGTCGCGGTAGAGGTGGATGACGCCGGATTGCCGGATGAGCGAATCCAGATTCGCGTCCTTGATGAGCGGCGCCCAGCCCTCATAGCAGGCCGAGCCGAGGGCCGATTTCGCGGCGACGCCGGCCCTGAACCGCTCTTGGCGTCCGGCGGCGAGGAACTGCGCGAGCCAGGGCAGAAGCGCCGGCAGGTGCGACCAGCGCAGGGAAAGCGGCCCCAGCGGATCGAGCAGCCAGCCCGGTATCTTCCAGACGATGCCGGGGAAGGAGAGGGGGACGATCGAGCTCGCGCTGATGCCGCCGCCATTGCCGAAGGAGCACGCGCGGCCCGGCGCCAGGCGGTCGATGACGGTGACCGTATGTCCCTCGCGTTGGAGATAGCAGGCGACGCTCATGCCGATGACGCCGGCGCCCACGACGACGATATTTTTCCCGCTACTCATGGCGATTCCCCCGGACGCGATCGGCGTGGCGGGGCGCGAGATTGATGGGCGGCCGACACCCCGCGACGATCGCGACCATGAGCTTGCCCGTGATGCCGGCGCGCGCCAAGCCGATTCGATGGCTTTTCGATGGGTGCGGTTACGCGCGGCCGCCGAATGGTCTCTGATCCGTCCCGTCGGCCCTGACCGGTGGCGATGCCTGGTCGAAATGCTACTCTCATCGGCTGGCCAGCCAGGGGGACCCCGCCATGTCCGTCGCC
>JBGPGW010000063.1:0-14223 GCA_041484095.1 Alphaproteobacteria bacterium
GTCAATCGCCTGGTCGTGCCGGGTCATCCCTCGACCCCCGGCTATAACGATCCCGTCTATCCCCCGCGCGGCCGGGTGCCGCGACCGGATTGAGGGCGCGCGCCCCGCTCAGCGCGAGTGGACGCAGGCGGTCGTCTGATCGTCCATCCGGTCCCGAATGGTGGCTGCCCGCTGCGCGACATAGGGACCAGGGGCCGCAGCCGACCATTCCCTGGGATTGGGGAGAACGGCCGCGAGCAGCGAGGCCTGCTGGCGGTTGAGCCGCGCCGCGCCGATGCCGAAATAGCGGCGCGACGCCGTCTCCGCCCCGTAGATGCCGTCGCCCCATTCGATGATGTTGAGATAGACCTCGAGGATGCGCCGCTTGGGCCAGGCGAGCTCGATCGCGTAGCTCATCGGCACTTCGATGGCCTTGCGGACGAACCCGCCGCCGGGCCATAGGAACAGATTGCGCGCGGTCTGCATGGTGATGGTGCTGGCGCCCCTGAGACGCCCTTTGCGTTCGTACTCTTCGACCGCGTCCTTGACGGCCGACCAGTCGATGCCGCCATGGGTGCAGAACCGGTTGTCCTCGGCCGCGATGACCGCGCGGATCAATTCGGGCGAGATGCGATCGAGCGGAACCGAGCGGTGGTCGAGCGCACCCGCCTCCGGAAGACGCAACAGCATGAGCGGCGTCAGCGGCGGGTCGACAACGCGATAGAGCGCAAGCAGGAGAATCCAAAAGACGAGCGCCAGGGCGAAGGCGATCAAAATCGCGCGGACCACGCCGCGCGCGAGTGCCGCGAGCGCCGACATCCGCCCGCTAGGCCTTCACGCCGGAAAAGACGCGGTCAGGACCGAAGGACGAGGACACCGCCTCATGCGTCGGCGCGAACGCCATGAAGATGCGCGATATGGGCGAGGTAGGCGGCCACTTCCCTGTCGATACGCGACCGGTCCCATCCGAGGATGGGCGCCACCTCCTCGGCGGCCCGGCGCGCACCCTCGCGCGCCATGGTCTCGGTCCAGCCGGCGCCCACGCGCCGGAACAGAAGATCGACCAGCGTCTCCGGCTGCTCGTTCCGGGCCGCGTGCCTGAGATCGGAGATGCGGACATCCGGCCAATGATTGAGAAGGGCCGGCGATGCGTCCTCGCGCGGATAGGGCTTCGCGGCGTACGAGATCCGCTGCGCCGGACCCGAGGGGGTAATCCGCTTCTCGATTGCCGAGCAAAGCTGAAGCCCGGCGAGGCGGTGCGACTGGATGGGCGACGAGGTCATGGCGTAGACGCCCGGCATACCGTCGGCTTCGAGATCGTGAAGCGTATGGCCGCGTTTGCCCATTGGGAGATCGGGGTCGTAGGTCAGCGGCCGCACGCCGGCCCAGGTGAAGAGCACGTCCTTCCGCTTGAGGCCGACGCCCGGCAGCAGGTGGTTCGTCTCGGTGATGAGATGCTCGATCTCCTCCTCGCTCGCCCGGATGTCGTTGATGTCGCCTTCGTACTTGGTGTCCGTCGGGCCGACATAGTGCATGCCGCGCCACGGAATCACGTAGTGCGGCTCGCGCGCCGTTGTGTGGGCGATGACGCCGAGATCGGCGCATTCGGGCGGCAGGCGGAACATGATGTGGGCGCCCTTGGTCCCGAGGATCTTGCGCCGCGCCTTGTCGGTCGCGAGCTTGTTGACGAGGTCCGTCCAAATGCCGGCGGTGTTGAGAACCACCTTCGCCCGCACGGCCGCGCTCGCATGCGTGTCGATGGCGTCCTTGAGCTCGACCCGCCAACGACCGTCGCTCTCGCGGGCCAGCCCCACGGCGGGCGTGTAGTTGCGCGCGACCGCCCCCATGCGTGCGGCATCGAGGATCGTGTCCATCGCGATCCGCTCGGGCCACTCGTAGCGGTACTCGCGATAGGTGAACACGCTCACGAGCTTCTCGGGATTGCGCAGCCATTTGAGCATGGGCATCCCGAGCGCGCGCTTGGCGGGAATGCGGGCGTGATCGAGCGGCACGTCGCCCGGCCCCAGTGCCGCGAGAAGCCGCATGCCGACCGAAACCTGCCACGGCTTGTAGACGCTGTCGGAATAGACGGGGAAGCAGAAGGTGAAGGCCCGCACGCGCTCCGGCATCGTCTGGCTGATCTGGCTCCGCGCCCGCATGGCGTCGGACGCACGGCGCAGGTTGCGCATGGTGTCGCCGGGCTTCACGAAATAATCCCACATCGTGGGATTGCGGTAGCCGAGGCCCTCGCCCGGCTCGATGAAGCGAAGACCGCAGTGAAGCAGACGGCTCGACCGGCTGGAGGAGCCGGCCGCGAAGTCGCCCTTGTCGACGATCAGGACGGAATAGCCGGCGGCGGCCAGGTGATGCGCGCCGCTCGCCCCGTTGACGCCGGCGCCGATGACGACCGCGTCGAATTCGCGGCCGTCCAATGTCTTGAGATCAATGCGCGGCATCGTCAGCTCCCCTGGGGTTCGCGTATGCCGGACGGCAGGAGGCCGTTCGGCCCGACCCGGTGCGTTCGCGCGAGATAGCGGCGATAGCCGTCGACCTCGCGCGCGATCCGCGCCTGATCCCAGCCGAGGGCGGGTGCCGCCGCCGCCGCCGCCGCCTCGGCCGCCTCATAGGCCATCGTCGCGGTCCATTGCGCGCCGACACGCCGGATGACGTCGACAAGCGTCACGGGATGCTCGGTCTCCGCGACATGCCGCACATCCGACAGCTTGGCATCGGTCCAGTGGGAGAGCAGCGCGGGCGAGTTCTGGTTCTCCGGGAACTTGCGCGCCGCATACGAAATGGTCCGCGGACTGCCCGACGGCCGAATGCGGTTCTTGACTGCGGCGCACAACTCGGTCCCGGCCGATCGGTGCGTCATGATCGGCCCTGCCGTCATGGCCAGCACGTTGGGCATGCCTTCCTTGCCGAGATCGTGCACGACCCGGTCGCGCGCGCCCTTGGGATAGCGCGGATCGTAGGTGAGCGGCCGCACTCCCGCCCAGCTGAACAGAATATCGGAGCGCTTCAGATTGATGCTCGGGAAGAGATAGTTGATCTCGCCGAGAAGCCAGTCGATGTCATCGTCGGTCGCATAGATGTCGTCGATGTCGCCTTCGTAGAGCGTCTCAGTCGGGCCGAAATAATGAAGGTCCCGCCAGGGAAAGCAGTAGAGATGCTCGTGTTCGCGGTTGTGGCCCATCACGCCGCGGTACTTGCATTCGGGCGGCAGGCGGACCGCGATGTGAACGCCCTTCGTCCCGCAGATCTTGCGGCTCGCGGTCTCGCCGGCGAGGTCGTTGACCCGGTCGATCCAAATGCCCGCCATGTTGAGCACGACCGTAGCGTGAACGCTTGCCTCCGCACCGCTGCCAAGACCATCCGCGAGCGTCAGCCGCCAGCGCCCATCCGTCTCGCGGCGGAGGCCGGTCACGGGCGTGTAGTTCCGCACGACGGCGCCGAGCCGCTCGGCGTCGAGGACCGTGTCCATCGCGACGCGCTCAGGCCAGTCGAAATGGTACTCCCGGAAGAGACCCGCCCCGATCATGTGTTCGTGATCGCGCATCCCGGAAATGAGCGGCAACCGCACCGCCTCGGCGCGGGGTGCGATGCGGAAGTCGATGGGCACGTCGCCGGGCCCGAGCCTTTCGAGCGTCTTGAAGGCGAGCCGCACCTGCCACGGCTTGTAGGGATCGCTCTTGTAGATGGGGAATGCGAACTGGAGGGGCCGCACATGCTCCGACGTCGCATTGACGAATTGGCTGCGGGTGCGCATCGCCTGGCGCGCCATCTTGAGCGCGGCGAGAAGGGAGTGGGGTTTCTTGAAGAATTCCCACATCGTCGTGCCGGGCGCCAAATAGCGGATGCCGCAGGACAGCATGCGGCTCGACCGGCTCGAGGAGCCGGAACAGAAATCGCCCTTGTCGACGAGGAGGACGGAGTAACCCTCGGCGGCCAGGTGCTGCGCGGCGGAGGCGCCGTTGAGGCCCGCGCCGACGACCGCCACGTCGAAGGCCTGCCCATCCACCTGTCCAAGCGATTGCCGCGCCATCTGCCGCCCCCCGAAGACCCCGTTGCGCCGCCAGCATAGTGGAGCCGGCGCCGCCATTCCACGGTCGGGGTCTCGTCGCCGATTGCCAGGGTGCCCATGGCGCGGGCATGCTGCTCCGTGCATCGGGGGGTCACCATGTCCGACGACCAAGCGCTGCTCGCAGCGAACGAGGCCTTCTACCAGGCCTTCAACACGCGCAATCTCAAGGCGATGGAGGCGATTTGGGCCAAACGCACGCCGATTGCGTGCATCCATCCGGGCTGGGGGCCGCTCGTCGACCGCGACAAGGTCATCGAAAGCTGGGCCGAAATTCTCGGCGGCCCCAGCCCGCCGCGCATCGCCTGCCATGGCGCCCGGGCGTTTCTGTTCGGCGAGACCGCCTTCGTCATCTGCTTCGAGGCCGTTCAGGGCACGTTTCTCATCGCGACCAACGTCTTCGTGAAGGAGGATGGCGATTGGCGGCTGGTCCACCATCAGGCCGGACCGACGAACGAAAAACCGCAGGAGGCGGCACCACCGCCGCGCCCATCGAAAAAGACCGTTCACTGATCCTCACAGGGACACGCGCATGACCGTCATCGGCAAGAACCCGATCAAGCACATCGCCCTCGTCGGAACCGGCACCATCGGCTCGGGCTTCGCCGCGCATTTTCTCGCGCGGGGGTACTCGGTTTCGGCGACCGACCCCGCACCGGGAGCGGAGGCGAAATTGACGCAGTATCTCGCGCGGGTTTGGCCGCAATTGCGCGAGATCGGCGCCACGAGTTTGAGCGGGCCGCCGGCATTCCGGTTCACCGCATCGGTCGCGGACTGCGTGCGCGAGGCCGATATCGTCCAGGAGAACGCGCCCGAGACGGAACGGATCAAGATCGGCGTGCTCGCAGAAATCGACGCCGCTTTCCCGGAAGACCGCATCATCGCCTCGAGCACCTCGGCGCTGCTCCTCTCCCGCATCGCGATCAAGTGCCGGCACCGCGCGCGCTGCATCCTCGCCCACCCCTTCAATCCGCCGCACCTCGTGCCGCTGATCGAGCTCGCGGGCGACGCATCCACAGCCCCCGAGGCACTCGATGCCGCGCATGCCTTCTACGAATCGGCGGGTCTCAAGCCCGTGCGGCTCGCGGGCGAAATCTTCGGCCACATCGCCAACCGCATCCAGTACGTGGTGTGGAACGAAGTCGTGCGCATGGTCCTGCAGGGCTACTGCACGCCGGCGGATGTCGACCGGGCGATGATCTACGGGCCCGGCACGCGCTGGCCGTTCCTGGGGCCCTTCGCGACCTACGCGCTGGCGGGGGGCGACGGCGGTCTTGCCAAGACGTTCAAGATGTTCGGGCCGCGCGACGCGCAGAATACCGACCGGGCGGCGCGCCTTCAGCTCACGCCCGAACAACAGGCAATGCTCATCGACAGCGTCGATGCGATGTTCGCCGGCCGCACCCCTGCCGCGGTCGTGGCGGAGCGCGACGGCCGGCTCGTCGAACTCATCAAGCTGCGGAAACGACTCGGCATGGCGTGAGGAGCCGCATTCGCACAGCTCCCCACGCCGTATCCCTTAGGCCGCGCGGCCCATCTGCGGTGCTGTCTTCTGCCAGGCGGGGATCGAATCGAGACGGGTTAGCCAGCGTTTGACCGCCGCAAAGGGACCCATCGGAAAGCGTCCGCCATCGGCATAGCCGAAATAGGACGCGACCGCGATATCGGCCAGCGTGAACCGGCCACAGGCGAGGTAATCGTTCGTCGCTAGCCGGGAGTCGAGAACGGCGCCGAACTTGGCGAATTTCTCCTCGCCCAGCTTCACCGCCGCCGGGTCGGGCGCGCCCATTTTCAGCAGGCTCTTCACGAAATTCTCCCACAACAGCGTGCCGCAGGCCGACATCCAGTGCGCCTGGTCCCAGAACAACCAGCGCGCGATGTCCGCACGGGACCGCGCATCAGCGGGCCACAGCGTGTTCCCCGGCTTCGTCTCGGCGAGGTATTGCATGATGGCGTTCGATTCCCACAGCACGAAATCGCCGTCGACAAGTGTAGGGATCATGCCGTTCGGATTGATCGCGAGGAATTTGGGATCGCGCTGCTCACCCTTGGTCAGATCGACCGGCACGACATCGATCGGAATGCCCAGATGCTCGGCGACGACCATCACCTTGCGGGAATTGGGCGAAGGTGGAAACGTATGAAGCTTCATCGTGTGATCCTCCGTTCATGATTATTGGATCGTTGGCGCTCTTGGAGCGTGAGCGCTCTCTACCTGCCGACTTCCGTCAATTCCGCGGCAGTTACGTTCACGGTTACGCAAGTGTCACGCGGCGCGTTCGAACTCTTCGAGACCGTCGAGGCACCCACTCCAGCCCTTGATGTGGTCGTCTCGTTGCGCTGCGCTCGGAAATCCTTCATGGATCAGATGGAGTTCGGTCCCGGCGCCATCAGGTCTGAATTCGACCGTGAGCGTCGTCTCGAGCCCTTCCATTTCCGCCTGCTCCCAGACCCATGACAGCACGAGGCGTGAGGGCGGGTCGAACACCCGCACGATGCCGTGGACACGGTAGTCTTTCCCGTCGGGCGAACGCATCGTGCACCGCCAGGCCCCGCCTTGGCGCGCCTCGATCGCGCAACTGGGCACCGTGAAGCCGTTCGGCCCCATCCACCGGGCAAAATCCTTCTCATCCGTCCAGGCGCGGAAGAGACGCTGCGGCGGCTGCCGGAAACGACGGGTCAGGTGCAGCGATGGCTTAGCGCCGCCCGCGGCGGCCTTTTGGCTTTGCGCGGCCATGGTGCGATCCTTTCTCCTGATTGAGGTGATCTTCCAACGCATCGAGCCGATCCGACCAGAACGTGCGCAGGTGCTCGATCCAACCGGCGGCCGATCGCAGGCCCTCGACCCTGAGGGAGCAGACGCGCTGCTGGCCTCTCTGTTCGCGCTCGATGAGGCCGGCTTCGGTCAGCACCTTGAGGTGACGCGAAATGGCCGGCAGCGAGATGTCGAACGGCTCGGCCAGTTCGCCGACCATCGCCGGACCGTGCATCAACTGCCCGAGAATTGCCCGCCGAACGGGGTCGGCTAGCGCGCCGAAGGTTTGACTTAGACGGTCGGTTGTCGGATTCATAATTTAACAGAATTGTTAATTAACGCATGCGTTAAATATAAGATGTGCCCGTCCACGTCAAGACCTCAACGAGGTGGACGGTGAGATCGGTGGCCTAGCCCCAAAGCGCGGGGTCGGGCGGGTAGACGGTGCTGCCCTCGTAGCGGAGGCCGTGATCCCGGTCGCGCGCCAAGAGAAGCGGGCCGTCGAGATCGACGACGCGCGCGCCTTGCGCGACGAGGACGGCCGGCGCCATGGCCAGCGACGTCGCGATCATGCAGCCGACCATGATGCCGAGGCCCGCCGCCTCGGCGGCACGGCGCAGACGCAAGGCCTCCGTCAAGCCGCCCGTCTTGTCGAGCTTGATGTTGATCATCTCGTAGCGGCCCTTGATCGATGCGAGCGAAGCCGTGTCATGGCATGATTCGTCGGCGCAGACGGGAATCGGATGGGGCACGCCCGCGAGCGCCGCATCGGCCTTGGCCGGCAGGGGCTGCTCGATCATCTCGACGCCGAGGCGCTTCAATTCGGGCGCGAAGGCCACATATTGTTCGGCCGTCCAGCCCTCATTCGCATCGACGACGAGGCGCGCCTTGGGCGCGTTCGCGTGAACGGCCGCGACGCGGTCGAGATCGCCCTCGCCCGTCACCTTGAGCTTCAGGAGCGGCCGGCGCGCCTCCGCCGCCGCGGCACGCCCCATCGCCTCCGGCGTGTCGAGCGAGAGCGTGTAGACCGTCGTCAAGGGGCGGAGAGCGGGCAGGCCTGCGAGCGTCGCGATGTCCTTCCCCGCGCGCTTGGCTTCAAGATCCCAAAACGCGCAGTCGAGAGCATTGCGCGCGGCTCCCGCCGGCAGGGCCGATTGCAACGCCTGCCGGTCGAGGCCGTTCGCCAGATCCCGACGCATGGATTCGATGGCGGCGATGACGCTGTCCACGCTCTCGCCATAGCGCGGATAGGGCAGGCACTCGCCGCGGCCGATGTGACCCTGCGCCGAAAGCTCGACGACGACGACCTCGCTCGCGGTCTTACTGCCGCGGGAGATCGTGAAGGTGCCGCGAATCGGCCAGGACTCGCGGCGGACGGCGAGATCGACCATGCCTCACCAAAGCCGGTCGACGAGCTTGGCGACGCCGTGACGCACCGGATCGACCGCCGGCATGCCGAAGCGCTGCTCGGTCTCCTTGAGCACGCGCTCCGCGTCCTCCGCCGACATCTGCGACGTGTTGAACGAGAATCCGATGCCCTTGACCGCCGGATTGGTGAGGCGCGCAGCGCCGAGATTCGCCTCCATGCAAACCTTGAGATCCGGCAGCTTGAAGTGGGGCAGTCCGCGGACATGCGCACGCGTCGGCTCGTGGCACATGATCAGCGCATCGGGCTGCGAGCCGTGGATGAGGCCGAGCGTGACGCCGGCATAGGAGGCGTGAAAGAGCGAGCCCTGCCCCTCGATCATGTCCCAGTGATCGGCATCATTGGCCGGCGACAGAGTCTCGACACAGCCCGAGACGAAGTCGGAAACGACGGCATCGATCGAGGCACCGTCGCCGGCGATGAAGATGCCGGTCTGGCCTGTTGCCCGGAAATCGGCCTTGATCCCGCGCGCGCGCGCTTCCTTCTCCATGGCGAGGGCCGTGTACATCTTGCCGGAGGAGACGTCCGTGCCGACCGTCAACAGACGCTTGCCCGGGCGCCGGGCGCCGGTGCCCAAGGGGTAGACGCGCGTCGGGTGCCGCACGTCGAACAGCTCGCGCCCAGACCGCGCGGCGGTCTCCTTGATCCGCGGGACGTCGATCAGGCGATTGTGCAGGCCGGCGGCGATATCCATTCCGCGCTCGAGCGCCTCCGACAGCGTGTCGATCCAGATCGCGGAGAAGACGCCGCCGCGATTGGCGACACCGACGATGAGGGTCTTGGCGCCCGCCTTCGCGGCCTCGGCGATGGTCATATCGGTCAGCTTGAGATCGGCCTTGCAGCCCGGCAGCCTCAACTGGCCGAGGCACCATTGCGGCCGCCAATAGGCGATACCCTGGGCCGTCTTGGCCGCGAGCTGGTCGGGCGCATCGCCGAGAAACAACAGATAAGGTGGATTGATCTGCATCGGTCTTCGTCCCCAATTCGAAACGCGCGGATCATAGCGGGCTCGTGGACGCCTGTCGCCGTGCAGTGAAGGGGAATGGACCTCAGACCGTCTGGGTCTCCAGGAGCGCGAGGAGGCCTTCGAGAAGCTGCGTCGGGGTCGGCGGGCAGCCCGGGATGCGCAGATCCACCGGAACCACCGCCTCGACCGCGCCAACGCAGGCATAGCTGCCGCGAAACACGTTGCAGTCGATGGCGCAATCGCCGATCGCCACGACCCATTTCGGGTCTGGCGTCGCGTCATAGGTGCGCTTCAAGGCCTCCGCCATGTTGACCGTCACGGGGCCCGTCACCATGAGGACGTCGGCATGGCGGGGCGACGCCACGAAACGGAGGCCGAAACGCTCGAGATCGTAGAACGGGTTGTTGAGGGCATGGATTTCGAGCTCACAGCCATTGCATGACCCCGCGTCGACCGCGCGGATGGACAGGCTCCGGCCGAGCCGACGCTGCGCGACGGAAGCCAGGCGTCCGCCGAGCGCGCCCAGCGCATCGGCCGATGGGCGCGGAGCGGGCTCCGTGAACGGTCCGTCGAAGAGCGAGCGCATGAGCAGCCGCCAGATCATCGGCCCCTCACAGATCGTGCCCGGAATAAGAGCAGTTGAAGCTCTTATTGCAGAGAGGGAAGTCGGCCACGATGTTGCCCTCGATGGCGGCTTCGAGGAGCGGCCATTGGAACCAGGAGGGATCGCGGGGATGACAGCGGGCGACCGTTCCGTCCGCATTCAGCCTGACCCAGGTCATGATCTCACCGCGGAAACTCTCGACCAGCGCCAGCCCTTCGCCGGCCGCGCGCGGCAGCGGCGTATTGAGGCGCCCCCCCGGCAGTCCGGCGGAGAGATGCTCGACGAGCGCGATGCTCTGGCGCACCTCCTCGACGCGGATCCAAAGCCGCGCATGGACGTCGCCTTCGGTCCGCACCGGCACGTCGAAGGACAGCGTGTCGTAAGGCGGATAGGACGGGCTCCGCCGCGCGTCGAACCCGCGCCCGCTGGCCCGGCCGACATAGCCGCCCGGCGCAAATCGGTGCGCGAGCGTCGTGTCGACGATCCCGGTCGTGAGCGTGCGATCGAGAAGTGACGGCTTATTGTCATAGGCGGCGACGACGTCCTCGAAATGACGGCGCAGATCTTTCATCAGCGCCTGGAGCTCGGCCGCGTGCTCCGCGCGGAGATCGGCCGCGACGCCGCCCGGCACGACGCGGTCCATCATCAGCCGGTGGCCGAAGCACGCCGCCGAGGCGCGAAGGACTTTTTCGCGCATGACGGTGCAATGCGCATGGATGAGCGTGAAGGACGCATCGTTCGAGATCGCGCCGATGTCGCCGAAGTGATTGGCCATGCGCTCAAGCTCGGCCATCACGGCGCGAAGCCAGGCGGCGCGCGGCGGAACCTCGACATCGAGGGCGGCCTCGACCGCGCGCGCGAAAGCCAGGGAATGGGCGACCGTCGAATCGCCCGACAGGCGCGCGGCCAGGCGTGCCGCGTCGAGCACCGGCTTGCCGGCCATGAGGCGCTCGATTCCCTTGTGGACATAGCCGAGCCGCGCCTCCAGCCGCGCGACGGTCTCACCATTGGCATGAAACCGGAAATGCCCGGGCTCGATGATCCCGGCGTGGACGGGCCCGACCGGAATCTGGTGCAGACCTTCGCCCTCGACCGGCAGAAAGACGTAGGGCGCCGGCTCGCGGCGCGGGCTGTGGCCGGGCGGGAAACGGCCGTGATCGAGCCACGGCCTTCCGTCGATCAGTCCCTCGGCGACGAGGCCGTAGAGATCCTGCGCCATACGCTCGAGACGAATGGCGCTCGGGCGCGCCGCGCTGAGAGACGGAAAGCGCTTATCCGGACACGGGAGCGAGACGACCCCGACAGCGCCGTCGGAATCGTCGCGGAAAGCCGCGTGGACGATTGCCGGCTCCCCCCATAGGCCGAGAAGGGACCAGTCGGTACCCGGCAATTGATCGCGAAGGGCCTCCCACCGTGCACGCGAAAGCTCCCGGCGCGGCCATGGCCGATGGCCCGCGATCTCTTTGTCGCCACGGAGCCAGTGATGAAGACCGACCGCCATCGCCCGCTATCCCAAGATTTTCGCGACGTGCCGGAACCACGCGACGAGCGGCGCCGGCAAGTAGAATCCCGCCATGAGCACGAGCGCCAGATGCGCGAACAGCGGCACGAGCGAGGCCTTGATCGGCGCGGATGGGCCGTAAGGGGCGCCAAACGCCATGGACTGCACGCGCATGATGAGCGCCGCGAGACCGAGAATGAGGCCGGTGATCAACGGCAGCGCCAAGAGCGGCACGCGCGCAAAGGTCGAGGTCACGACCAGGAGCTCGCTCATGAAGATTCCGAAGGGCGGCAATCCTGCGATTGCAATGACTGCGACCACGAGAGACCAGCCCAGCACCGGGTGGCTCGTCGTGAGGCCCCGGATTTCCGCGATTTTCTGCGTGCCCTTCACCTGCGCGATGTGACCGACCGCGAAGAAGATCGCCGACTTCGTCAGACTGTGCAGCGTCATGTGGAGGAGGCCGGCAAAATTAGCGAGCGGCCCGCCCATGCCAAATGCGAACGTGATGATGCCCATATGCTCGATCGAGGAATAGGCGAACATGCGTTTGACGTCGCGCCGCCGATAGAGCATGAACGCCGCCACCGACAGGGTCGAGAGACCGAGCGCGACCATGAGCGGCCCCGGCGTCAACGCGGCGCCGTTGGCGGCCAGCAGAATCTTGAACCGAAGCACCGCATAGAGCGCCACGTTGAGGAGGAGGCCGGACAGAACGGCCGAGATCGGCGTCGGGCCTTCGGCATGGGCGTCGGGCAGCCAGGCATGGAGCGGCACCAGCCCCACCTTTGTTCCATAGCCGACAAGGAGGAACACGAAGGCGAGGTTGAGAAGGGCCGGCGTGAACCGCGGCGCCGATTCGACAAGCGATGTCCAGGCCAGCGCCTCAAGCCCCGCCCCCATGACCGGCTGCGCCGCGAGGTAGATGAGCATCGTGCCGAACAAGGCCAGCGCGATGCCGACACTCGCCAGGATGAAGTATTTCCACGAGGCCTCGATCGCCTCCGGCGTGCGATAGAGGCTCACCATGACGACCGTGGCCAAGGTCGCGACCTCGACCGCGACCCACATCACCCCGATGTTGTTGGCGACGAGTGCCAGCGCCATGCCGAACGAGAGGATTTGGTACATCGAGTGATAGAAGCGGAAGTGAACGGGGTTGAGGCGACCCGTCTCGATTTCGTGATCGATGTAGGACGCGCTGAACGCGCTCGTCGTGAATCCGACGAAGGCCGTGAGCGCCACGAGATAGATGTTGAAATCGTCGACGAAAAGGAACAGCGACGGCGCGGGGCGCGCGTCGAACAGCGCGAGGCCCGCGAGGAAGGTGAGGAACGACGCCGCGACGTTGATGCGTGCGGCCAGCCTGTAGGACGGGACGACGGCCAGTATGACCGCCGCGCCGAGCGGAATCCCGAGAAGGGCCAGCAGCGGATTCATCGCCGCTCCCCCCGGAACCGGTCGAGCGAGTCGATGTCGAGCGTGTCGAAGCGCTCGCGGATCCTGAAGAAGAACATGCCGAAGACGAGGAATGCGACGAGGACGGAGAACGCGATGCTCATCTCGACGACGAAGGGCATGCCGTGAACGCCCACGGCGCCCAGCACCAGGCCGTTCTCGAGCGACATGAAGCCGATCACCTGGCTCACGGCATTGCGCCGCGCGATCATCATGAGAAGGCCCAGAAGCACGATCGAGAGCGCGATCACCAGCCCCTCGCGCGTCAGCGCCGACGCCGCCGTCGTGACCGGCAGCACGAGGAGAATCGACAAGGACACCAACCCCACGCCGACGAGGAGCGTGGCGCCGGTCGGGAGCGCCTCCTCGATCGCCCGGTGGATGCCGAGGCGGCCGATCATCAAGTGAAGGACGCCGGGCACGATGATCGCCTTGAGGACGAGCGCGATCCCGGCCGTGATGTAGAGATGCGGCGCGTGCTGGGCGTAGGCCTGCCAGCCGGCCGCGGCCGCTACGCCGAATGCCTGGAGCGCGAAAACGTTGAGCACGCCGAACAGACGGCGCTGCGAAAGAAGCGCGAAGCTCAGCAGCAGCACGCACCCGCCGATGAGGTGCGCGATCTCGTAGACGAGCGGCGCGGCCATCAGATCGCCTCCGACACGTAAAGGAAGATGGTGGCCAGAAGCCCGAGCAGCAGGGCCGCGCCGAGAAACTCCGGATAGCGAAAGACGCGCATCTTCGCGATGCTGGTCTCGAATACGGGAAGAAGAATTCCGGCGGCGACGATCTTCGCGCCGTACAGGCCAAGGGCGCCCGCGTAGCTCCCGATCGAATCGCCGGGCACGGCCATGCCCCAGGGCGCGAAGACGCAGCCGATCAGCGACACGTACAACAGCAGCTTCAGCATCCCCGCCGCTTCGATGAGCGCCAGGTGCCGGCCGGAGTATTCGAGCACCATCGCCTCGTGCACCATGGTGAGCTCGAGATGGGTCGCCGGGTTGTCGATCGGAAGGCGCCCGGTCTCCGCGACCGCGACCATGATGAGCGCCAGAAGCGCGAAGGCCAGCGACACCTCGAGTCCGATTCGCTCGGCCCCCACGATGTGCTCGGCGATGCCGGCCAGCGACGTGGTATGGGCGAAGAGCGACAGCGTGAAGATGACAGCGAGCATGGCGGGCTCGGCTAGGGACGCGATCATCATCTCCCGGCTGCTGCCGATGCCGCCGAAGCTCGTGCCCACATCCATCCCGGCGAGCGCCGTGAAGAATCGCGCGCTCCCGAGGAGCGCCACGAGCGCGATCAGGTCCGCGGCCGTGCCGAAGGCGATCGCGGTGGTGAAGGTCGGGACAAGCGCCGCCGCCGTCCACAATGCGGCGAAGACGAGATAGGGCGTCGCGCGGAACAGCCAGGAGGCGTTCTCCGCCACCACCGCGTCCTTGCGGAAGAGGCGGA
>JBGPGW010000064.1:0-14207 GCA_041484095.1 Alphaproteobacteria bacterium
GGATGATAGCAGGTGCAACCGAAGTGGCCGTTGAAGGCGGAGCGTTCCTGCGCGCCATAGGTCGGGCTGACGCTCGAATCCATGTCCAGCACGATGCCCTTGCGCGGACGGCGGCCATGAACACGGTCTATTCATTGACCGTAGAGATCGGTAAGTGTAGCGACGTTTTTATTGTCTGCGAGCTATTCCATCTCGAAGTGTCCTATCTGACTCGAGGATGTGGCCTGCTTCAGACCGGTCAGAAAATGTTGTGCGTTCTTGCCACGACGGCCGTCCGACAGCATTACACCGGCGAGCGCGGTCAGACCGAGAACGTCGTCCAGTTCCCGGTAGGCGAGCAATCCTGCATCGGACGTGGCGCTGGAGCCATGAAACTCCAGCTTGAGACGACGATCGAAAACGAGCCGAGGTGGGTCCGTTTCCGATTCACCCGCTGGGTGCACCGTGATTGTCCTCGATCCAACGACATAAGCTTCTGGTACCTATGTCTGAATCGACGTGTGCGCCCTTGCAACTCCAATGTTCATCCGGGGAATGCGGGCTAAATAGACTAATTTCTTTGGTTATTGTTTCATGGAGATTCGTCTTTGCAGGCGTACACCAGCACCGCCGCCGTTTTCGTCGATGAAGGTGATGCCGGCGGCTTCGAAGGTGCGCCGCAAGCGTGCGAGGGTATCGCCCAAGGCATCGGTGCCGTTCTCGTAGCGGCTCACCGTATTGGCGGAGAGGCCGGCCTTCGTGGCCAGATCCCGGACGGTCCAGCCGAGCGCGGCCCGGGCCATGCGAACTTGTTCCCTTGTTACCATGATTCACCGCCCTACTACCACTACCAAGAGTTGACTAGTAACTCTACTATGGGTACATTGTAGTCATTGCCGCGCATAACGTGCAAGTCGGGGATAACTCGGTCATGGACCGACGCCGCTACGAGTATGCCCTCGCTCTGACCGAGACGCTCGACGAGGTCGCCGACGATTTGGAGCACTTTCGGCGATCAATCCGGGGGAAGGCCGAACGCCACCCCCTCCTCAGGCCGACCGTCCTCTCCTTCGAAGCCGCCGTTCGCCAAGTGTTCGAGAGGACCATCGATCCCTCGCTCTGCCATTGGCGGGAGCTCGCGCGTCGCTACGAGGACCAGATGGCCGCTGAAGCGCGGCAACTCGCCCCGGTGTTCTCGGACCGGGTCGAACAGTTACGCACATGCCTTCGCAAAGGGAGCCGCCTGGCTAATCCACTCCTCTCGGAGCTGACCTATCACGAGTACCTCCGGACGCAGCTTCGAGCTCGATTCCCCGATGCCGACGATGAGACCCTGACGGATACCCTCGAAGGCCTGACCGATCTCCGGGCAATGGTCTGCCAGGTTATTCGATCGCTTCTCGAGGACCGGACTCTGGGCGAGGCCTTACGGTACCGCATCGACGAGATGCAGGCGCGCCTCCGGCGTCTCGAGCATCGGGTGAGCGTCAAGCGCGAGCTCGTGGCAGAGGTCATGGAGAGGGCGGAGATCGGGCAGCTCGTCGAGGCTGACTTCAGCAGCTCGCTTCGAGCGGCGCCCCGGCCGGTGGTGATCAGCGACGAGGCCGCCATCCCCGCCGAGTTCTGGATACCCCAGCCTCCGAAGCTCGACCGCAAGGCCTTGGGCGATCGTCTGCGCGACGGCGCGTCCATACCCGGCGCGCTGCTGGGCAATGGCGGCGTCTCGGTATCCGTGAGGGTTCGCTGATGGGGTTCTCAGATCGACAGGTCAAAGCACTGAGCGCGAAGCTCAATGCCAAGTTCGTCCGCACCCGAATCGAGAATGGCAAGACCCTGTCCTATCTGGAGGGCTGGCACGTCATCGCCGAGGCCAATCGGATCTTCGGCTTCGACGGCTGGAACCGCGAGACTCTCGACGCGCGCTGTATCTGGGATGGGGTCCACAAAGGCCAGCGGCAATGCTCGTATGTCGCACGGGTCCGCGTCCGGGTGCGGGCCCGAGAGACGGAGATCATGAGGGATGGCAGTGGGGCCGGCATCGGAGTGGGCATCACGCCCGGAGAGGCGCATGAGGCCGCCCTCAAGGCCGCGGAGACCGATGCGATGAAGCGGGCGCTCGCCACCTTCGGCAACACGTTTGGGCTCGCTCTCTACGACAGGGACCAACGGGGTGTTCGGCGTTTGCCATCGCGATCTGCCTCGCAGACCTCTGATCGTCTCCTCCTTCGGGCTGGCAATGGATCCATCGTGAGTGAGCATCAGGATCCCGCGAGCTTCTGCTCGGCAGTCCGATCCGAGCTTGAGCGCTTGAGCACGACAGAAGCGCTGGGCGCGTTCTGGACTGCCAATGTCGATGCCGTCCAGATGCTTCGGCGCGCGTATCCCTTGCTCCAATCGGATCGCGGGCAACATTACGCGGAGATTCTGGACGGCCTCTACCGTCATCGGCTCGACGCGCTTCAGGCCACCGCGCCTCGATTGCAGGGAGCCGGCGAGGGCTCGCGTGACGCGATGACCACAGCGTCCATGGCTCTCTCCGGACCTCGGCGGATTCGGGACCGCGATCATCTGCGCGTTGTGGCGACACAGCCCTGTCTCGTCTGTGGGCGGCAGCCGAGCCACGCGCATCACGTCCGCCATGCCCAGCCGCGCGCCTTAGCGCGCAAGGTGAGCGATGAGTGGGTCGTCCCGCTTTGTGCGGTCCATCATCGCGCCCTTCATGACGCCGGAAACGAGGAGCGCTGGTGGAAGGGCCAATCAATCGACCCGCTCGCCGTCGCCGAACGCCTGTGGGCGATGTCACGGCACCATCCGCCTGACCCAGAGCCCGTCACAGGCGTGCCCGTCACGGACGTGAATGACTCCAGCGCCGCGCCCGGCATGAATGCAAACGGCACCGAGCCCATCGAGCCACCTCCCAACCCGGAAGACAAACCTGGCTAATGCATCACGCCACCAAAGGGACTGACGTTTCGAGTTCGAGCGGCAGTCGGATGATGCTCTGCCTGAGTTTTTGACTGCCTAGCCCTCAGACATCAATCTTCCAACAAGGACTTCAGTGCTTTCAGGTCCCCGAAACGACTGAAGTTGGCGAGAGAAGTTCGACGCGGCTGGGGCAAAAAATATCGCGCTTTGCGAGTGGCTCACCCAATCCCTGCTCAACAGCGGATTTTCCCTGATAGCCCAGAAAAATTCCCTGTTCCTCGCGAAAAATGCCCAGTTCTTTTCAAGGCAATCGACACGAGCGAATGCAACAAAATACCGGAACAGCGAGCTTTTATGTCCTAGGTGTCCACACAACACGGTCTTGGGTGAAAGAAATTCCCTGTATTTTTCCCTGTTAGCAGGGAAATACCACTTCACGAAAATCGATACGTGTCGCTCGATGGCTCCTGCTTAGCAGCATGTCGTTCGACGAGGTCTATTCACATACCTGCAACCGATCTGGCTGTAATAATTGCGTACCAACAAACGATAGCGGCCTTCGTGGGCGCGGGCGGCTGGCACGCAAGCGTAAGGATGCGCTCCGTCGCCGGTCCGATACATCGCCGTGACCGTGCACGAACCGCCCGGCCTAGCCCCACGGGCCCGTGGCGCCGGCCATCTCCCGCAGGCGCCGCACGCGTTCCGCGGTGCTGGGGTGGCTCGCGAAGAGGCCGTTGATCGCGTGTGCATGCAGCGGATTGATGATGAACAAATGCGCGGTCGCGGGATTCGACTCGGCTGTTGGATTGTCGATCCGGGGTGCCGCGCTCTCGAGCTTCTCAAGGGCCGAGGCAAGCCAGAGGGGGTGGCCGGAAATCTCGGCCCCCATGCGGTCGGCGGCGAATTCGCGCGTCCGGCTGATCGCCATGTGCACCAGCATGGCGGCGAGCGGGGCGAGGATCGAGACCAACAGGACTCCGACAATGCCCAAGCCGCGGCCGCGGTCCTCATCCGATCGTGTGGCGCCGAAGAGAAAGGCGAAATTCGCGAGCATGCCGATCGCGCCGGCGATGGTCGCCGTGATCGTCATCGTCAACGTGTCGCGATTCTTGATGTGCGCGAACTCATGGGCCATGACGCCCGCGATTTCGTCGGCATTGAGGTGGTTGAGCAGCCCCGTCGTTGCCGCCACGGTGGCATTCTCCGGGTTTCGCCCGGTCGCGAATGCATTGGGTTGCTCGGATTCGATGACGTAGACGCGCGGCAGGGGCAGGCCGGCATTCTCCGCCAGCCGCTCCACGATGCCACAAAGCGTGGGCGCGGTCGACCGGTCGACCTCATGCGCACCGTACATCCGAAGCACGAGCTTGTCGGAGTTCCAGTAGGCGAACAGATTCATGCCGCAGGCAAGAAGCAGCGCGACAAGCGCGCCACCCTCCCCGCCGATGAGATAGCCGGCAGCGAGGAACAGCGCAGTCATGCCGGCCAGGAGAAGAGCGGTCCGCATGATGTTCATGGCCTGTCCACCTCCGAGCATGCCCCGCGGCATCGCCCGGGACGGCTGATCAACGAGATAAGCGCCCGCCTCGATGCTTCAAGCCTTGGAATTCCGGGCGCTGCCGGACATATTGAGGCCCATGGAGAAGCGCTCGGATAAACCCAATGAGGTCTCGAGTCCCTTGCCCGAGAGGTCGGCCACGCTCCCCGGCCAGGGCCCTGCGGCGAAGCGGCGTACGCACGGCATGCCGGAAGAGATCGGCGGCCCCGAGGGGCCGGAGCCGACACGCTATGGCGATTGGGAACGAAAGGGACGCTGCATCGACTTCTGAGGCAGCCTCGTCGGCGGCACGCTTTGCCTGGCCGAATAGTGGCCCAGGATGCGGCCGCATCCTGCCGGCTCAGGAACAATGTTCGTCAGTTCGGGCGACGTCAGTGCCCGCGACCTGAGCCCTTGAAACGAATCGCCGAGAATCGTTCGCGGCTCACGGCAACGGCAGGCGGCCGAGATAGCTGGGATTGGGAGTGCCGGGCGCAAGCCGCGGATCGGGCTCGGGCTGTCCCGTGATCATGCGGACCGGGAGCACGCCGGCCCACACGCCAAGCGCATAGTCTTCCTCGTCGTCCTTCGGCGGCCCCGATCGAGCCTTGGCCGACGCTTCCTCGATCTCCATGGAGACGACCGTCGTCCCCTTCAGTTCCTGCGCGCTGACCGGCCGCAACTCGGCCCATCGGCCGGGATGGAGCCGCTCGACGAATTCCTCGAGGCTCCTCAGTTTCTCCCGGGGATCATCGACCGGCGTGGCGTGTCCGAACGCCATGACCGAGCGGTAGTTGATGCTGCTGTGGAATCCGGAGCGCGCCAGGACGATGCCATCGAGATGGCACACGGTGAGGCAAACCGGAATCGCTTGCGCGATCGCACGCAACATGCGGCTTGCCGACGATCCGTGCCAGTAAAGGCGATCGCCATCGCGCCAATAGCTGGTGGGCGTCACATAGGGCTGCCCATCGATCACATACCCGACATGGCAGAGAAAGCCCGCATCCAGTATGGGGTAGATCGTGGCCTTGTCGTAGCGCCCGCGCTCGTGCAGCCGGCGCAGCCGGGACCGTTCTGTCGGCGTGAATTCGTCCATGATCGTGCTCCTGCTCACGGTTCGCGGCGGAGCCTAGGGTAATTTGCGGCCTCACAAAAAGAGCCACTTTATGGTATTTTTATAGAACCATTATGGAGGCCGGACCATGCGCCGCCCGTGGATTAATCCGGCCCTCTTCGCGATCGGGATCGACGCGAAATCGGAAACGCCGCTCCATCGTCAGATGTTCCTTCAAATGCGCGCGCTCATCCTGTCGGGGCGGTTGAAGCCAGGCCAACGACTTCCCTCGACACGAACGCTGGCAGGGGAAATCGGCGTGTCGCGCAACACCGTCGCGGCGGCATTCGATCAACTCCTTGCGGAAGGTGCCATCGAAGCGCGCGTCGGCGCCGGTACGTTCGTCGCGCGGAGCCTCGTGTCGCTGACGGAGATCGGCGGGATCGCGCGGGACGCACTGAATCATGATGGAGGCGCACCGGTGCCCGCCTCGCGGGATGCGTCACAATCGGTGACGCGTGGCATCCGGGCATTTGCGCCCGGCGTTCCCGCTCTCGACGCCTTTCCCTTCGCCCTCTGGGCCCGCCTCCTTGGCCGCACGTGGCGGAGTGGGCGAGAGGCCCTTGTGACCGGTGACGAGCCGGCCGGCCTCCCAGATTTGCGCGAAGCGATCGCGGCCCACGTACAAGTGACGCGCGGCGTGCGCTGCGGTCCGGACCAGGTCTTCATCGCAGCCGGGTCGCAAGTCGCCTTGGCGCTTGCGGCGCGCACGCTTCTCGATCCGCGGGATGCCGCGCTCATCGAAGAGCCGGGCTATCCCGGCCACCGCATGGCGCTGGCGGATGCCGGCATTCGCCCGCTGCCGATTCCGGTTGATGAAGAAGGATTCAACATCGCGCGCGGCTTGGCGAAGGCGCCTGCCGTTCGTCTCGCTTGCGTCACACCCTCGCATCACTATCCGCTCGGCTATACCATGACGTTGCCGCGGCGCGTGGCGCTGCTCGAATGGGCTGCGCGGGCGAATGCGTGGATTATCGAAGACGACTATGACAGCGAGTTTCGCTATCACGGCGCGCCATTGCCGGCGCTCCAAGGGCTCGATGGCCGGGGGCGAGTCGTCTATCTCGGCAGCTTCTCAAAGAGCCTCTTCCCCGGGTTGCGTATCGCGTTCCTCATCGTTCCGAGCGCAATCGTCCCGCGCCTCCACCGGCATGTGGCGGAAGATGCCAATCGTCCGTCCACCACGGCACAAGCGGCGCTCGCCGCCTTCATGACAGAGGGGCATTTCTCGACGCATCTCGGGCGAATGCGTCGCCTCTATGCGCGCCGGCAAGGCGCATTGCTCGCCGCCGCCCATCATCTCGATGGATTGCTCAGCTTGGCGCCCGACGCTGCCGGTATGCATCTCGTCGCGAGTCTCGAGCCGGCACTCGCAGCGCGTCTCGACGATCGGCAAGCGGCGGCGCATGCGGCGGTGGCGGGAATTACAACGCGGCCGCTGTCGTCCTTCTATGCGACGCGTGCCCGACATCAGGGCTTGCTGCTCGGCTATGCGGCGGTGCCGGAGGACGCGATGGATGCCTCCGTGCGGCGCTTGGCCCGGGCGCTCAGCGATTCATGCGATTTTCGACCAGATCCGCGACGACGGAAGGATCGGCGAGGGTCGAGGTATCGCCCAACTCGCCGTGCTCGTTCGCCGCGATCTTCCGGAGAATCCGGCGCATGATCTTCCCCGATCGCGTCTTGGGCAGGCCCGGCGCCCATTGAATGAAATCCGGCGTCGCAATGGGGCCGATCTCCTTTCGAACCCATTGCACGAGCTCCTTGCGGAGGTCGTCCGTCGCTTTCTCGCCGGCGTTGAGCGTCACATACGCATAGATTCCCTGCCCCTTGATATCGTGCGGGAAGCCGACGACAGCCGCTTCAGCGACCTTTGGATGCGCGACCAAGGCGCTCTCGACTTCGGCCGTGCCGAGGCGATGGCCCGCGACGTTGATCACGTCGTCCACGCGTCCCGTGATCCAATAGTAACCGTCGCCGTCGCGCCGGCATCCGTCGCCGGTGAAATACTTGCCCTTGTAGGCGGAGAAGTAGGTCTGCACGAATCGTTCGTGGTCGCGGAACACTGTCCGCATCTGCCCGGGCCACGAGTCGAGAATGACCAGATTGCCCGAACAGGCGCCATCCAAGACGGCGCCATTCGCGTCCACGACGGCGGGGCGCACTCCGAAGAACGGAAGCGTCGCGGATCCCGGCTTCTGCGCGATGGCACCGGGAAGCGGGGTGATGAGAATGCCGCCGGTCTCGGTCTGCCACCAGGTGTCGACGATCGGACAGCGCCCGTCGCCGACCACGCGGTGATACCAGAGCCAGGCCTCCGGATTGATCGGCTCGCCGACCGAGCCCAGCAGGCGCAGGCTCGACCGGCTCGTCTTCTTGACGGGCCCTTCGCCTTCCCGCATGAGCGCGCGGATCGCCGTCGGGGCCGTATAGAAAATGCTCACCTTGTGCTTGTCGCAGACCTGCCAGAACCGCGACGCATCGGGGTAATTCGGCACGCCTTCGAACATGAGCGTGACGGCGCCGTTCGAAAGCGGTCCATAGACGATGTAGCTGTGTCCCGTGACCCAGCCGACATCCGCCGTGCACCAGAAGATATCGCCGTCGTGATAGTCGAACACGTACTGATGCGTGATCGAGGTGTAGACGAGATAGCCGCCGGTCGTGTGCAACACGCCCTTGGGCTTTCCGGTCGAGCCGGAGGTGTAGAGAATGAACAGCGGATCCTCGGCCGCCATTTCCTCGGGCTTGCAGTCGGGCGCCGCCTTCGCCATCTGCTCGTGATACCAGACGTCGCGGCCGCTCACCCAATCGATCGCGCCGCCGGTCCGCTTCACCACGATGCATGTCTTGATCGTCGGGCAGGATTTGAGCGCCGCGTCCGTGTTGGCTTTGAGCGGTATCTTGCGGCCGCCGCGGATTCCTTCATCGGCCGTGATGATCAGGTTTGAATCGCAATCCTGGATTCGACCGGCGAGCGAGTCCGGCGAGAATCCGCCGAACACGACCGAGTGAACGGCGCCGATCCGCGCGCAGGCCAGCATGGCCACGGCCGCCTCGGGAATCATCGGGAGGTAAATCGTCACCCGATCGCCCTTCTTGACCCCCAGCGACTTCATGACGTTTGCGAACTTGGAGACCTCCGCGTGAAGCGCGCGATAGGTGATGTGCTTGCTTTCGGCGGGGTCATCGCCTTCCCAGATGATGGCGGTCTGGTCGCCACGCTTGGCGAGGTGGCGATCGAGGCAATTCGCCGACGCATTGAGCGATCCGTCATGGAACCATTTGATCGAGACCTGCCCGTCGAAGGTCACGTCCTTGGTCTTGGTATAGGGGCGAATCCAATCGACGCGTTTGCCTTGTTCGCGCCAGAAGCCCTCGGGATCCCTGATCGACTGTTCGTAAAGGCGCTTGTAGGTCGGTTCGTCGCACCAGGCGCGCTTGGACCAATCGCTCGCAACCGGGAATAACTCGTTCGCCATGCCTCTCCCCCTAACACCCGCATGTCGGCTGGTTGCCGCATGCGGTCGTTTCGTTCGTTCCAGTGAAATTATCGAGCCAAAGAAAGGCGGATACAAGCGAGCGTGACTCGCCCGGCGAGCCTAGACGGCCGGGATCACGGCTCCGCTCCGGATCGTGACGGCTATGGCCTTAAGATATGCGCCCGCGCAGGGTCCCCCGAAACAGTAGCCGTCCTCGATTCGGAACTGTGCGCCGTGGGTCGCACAAACGATATGCGATCCATCCGCCGACAGGAACCGGTCTGGCATCCAGTCGAGGGGCGTCCCTTTGTGGGGGCATCGATTCTCATAGGCGAAAATCGCGGGGCCGCGCCGGATCAGAAACCCCTCGACATGCCTCTCGGCCTTCTCGAATGCAAAGCCGCGCGATGTGCCGTCCGTCAGTTCTTCGACGCGACAGATCACGGTGTCGCCGGGCATATCAGTCTTCGATGCCGGCCATCGCGCAAAGAATGCCCCATTCCGTCTCGCCGATCGGCATGACCGACAATCGGGATTGCCGGACGAGGGCGAGTTGCTGCAATCGAGGATGCGCTCGAATCGCCGCCAGCGTGACCGGCCGCTTGACGGGCTTCACCGCCTTGACCTCGACCATGCCCCAGCGCCCGGTGTCGTCGGTCGGGTCCGGGTGATAGGTCTTCGTCACTTCGACGACGCCCACGATGCTCTTCTCGTCCACCGAGTGGTAAAAGAACGCTCGATCGCCGCGTTTCATGGCCTTCATGTTGTTTGACGCCTGGTAGTTGCGCACGCCGGTCCACCCGGTCGTGCGCTTCTGGACCTGGTCGTCCCATGACCATTCGCCCGGTTCCGATTTCATGAGCCAGTAGGCCATCGCGCTGCCTCGCTTCGTTTCTGTCATGCGGATTCGCTCAGGCGGTTCTTTGAGCTCTGACGGACGTCATGCGCGCACATCATCGGGCAAGTCGCCTTCGACCGACGCGGGTCGTGCCAGCAGGGATGCAATCGTTGCCTTGATATCGGCGCCATGATTGGCGACGGCATCGACTGCCGCGGAAATCGGCATTTCGATACCGAGATGCCGGCACAGCTTCGTGACGGAGGCTGCCGTTGCGACTCCCTCGGCAACACTCCGTCGCCGCGCGAGGATATCGGCGATGCGCTCGCCACGCCCGAGCGCCATGCCGAGCGTGAGATTGCGCGATTGCTCGCCGGTGCAGGTCAGCGTCAGGTCTCCCAGGCCCGACAAACCCATTACGGTCTCGCTTCGGCCGCCCATGGCTCGTGCGAGCCTCGTCATTTCATGGAGACCGCGGGTAATCAGCGCGGCGCGGGCGTTTTCCCCCAAGCCCCGTCCCATGACTACGCCGCAAGCGATGGCGATCACATTCTTGACCGCGCCGCCGATTTGCGCCCCGACGAGATCGTCGGTTCGATAGATGCGAAAATGCGCGCTGGACAGCATCTGCGCCAGTGCTTCGCCAAGTGCGGCGTCCCGGCAGGCCAGGGTCAGCGCAGTCGGGAGATCTTTGGCGACTTCGAGCGCGAAGGATGGTCCGGAAAGAACCGTGATCGGCGCCGCGGGCACGACATCGGCGAGCACCTCGCTCATCAACGCGCCGGATGATGTCTCGATGCCCTTCGAGCAGATCAAAAGCGGCACGCCAGCGCGGAGATTCGGTGCAAGCCGCGAAACGACCGACCGAAAGTGCTGGGCCGGCGTCGCAAGCAGAAGCGCATCGGCGTTCGCGGCGACAGCAAGATCGCCGGTCGCCGTCAGCTCAGGCGACAGCGCTACCCCCGGAAGAAAAACCGGATTGACGTGATCTCTATTGATGGTTTCCGCGACATCGGGCTCATGCGCCCAAACGATGGCCCCATGTCCGGCACGAATGGCGACGAGCGCAAGCGCCGTCCCCCACGCCCCGGCCCCGATGATGCTTATGCGCTTCATGTCGACACGGCCTTGCCCGTCATGGTGCTTGCCGAATGGCGGTTATGCCTTGTGAGGTAAAGCCCCGGCAAGGCGGACGCGCGGTCTGCCACTCTCAACGCTGTCGAATCGGCCCGGCCAGAGAATCGAGCGGCCAGCGCGGGCGCGGCGCGAAATCCAGCCCGTCGACGAAGCCGAGGCGAAGCCGCTCGATCCCGGCCCAGGCGATCATGGCACCATTGTCGGTGCAGTATTTCAAGGGCGGTGCGACAAGCCGCGCGCCGTTTTCGGCGGTCAATGCCATCAGCCGCATACGGAGCGCGTCGTTTGCCGCGACGCCGCCGGCCACGACGAGCGTGATGGGGTCAGTGTGCCGTTCGCGGAACATCCGAAACGCTTGGCGTGTGCGGTCGACGATCGAGTCGCCGACGGCGGCCTGGAAAGACGCACTCAGATCGGCGACGTCTTGTTGGGATAGCGTCCCCAGGGACGCGACGGCATGGCGCACGGCGGTCTTGAGCCCGGAGAACGAGAAATTGGCGTCCGGGCGCCCCACCATGGGTCGCGGCAATGCAAACCGCTCCGGGTTTCCCCGCCGCGCCGCCTGTTCGATCGCGGGTCCGCCGGGATAGCCGAGGCCAAGCAACTTGGCGGTCTTGTCGAATGCCTCGCCGACCGCATCATCGACGGTCCCGCCCAGCCGGCTATAGCGTCCGACACCCTCGACGATCAGAAGCTGGCAGTGCCCGCCGGAAACCAGAAGAAGCAGATAGGGAAAGTCGATCTCCTCGACCAGGCGAGCCGACAAGGCATGGCCCTCCAAGTGATTGATTGCGAGAAACGGCAAGCCATGAACGAGGGCGATCGCCTTGGCCATCGTGGTGCCGACGATCAGCCCGCCGATCAATCCGGGCCCGCCGGTCGCGGCTATGCCTGAAAGCATGGGGAAATCGGCCTTGGCCTCGGCCATGACCCGGCCGATCAGCCCATCGAGGTGCACGAGATGGGACCGTGCGGCAATTTCCGGCACGACCCCGCCGAACGGTGTGTGCTCTGCGATCTGCGAGAGCACGGCCTCGGCGCGGACGGCCCGCCGGTCGTCGACGAGAGCGGCAGCCGTCTCGTCGCAGCTGGTCTCGATGCCTAGGATCAGCATGATCGGATCTGCCCTGACGTGAAGGCGATTGCGCTTGCGTGCGATGCCGACATAATCCCCGCGTCGAACAAAGGCAAGCAAAGGTACAAAAGGTGATGGCACCGTTACTCGCCGGCCCCGGCCGATGACCGCGACGCGCGACGTGATTCGCCTGGGGACGCGCGGCAGTCCTCTTGCCCTCATCCAAACGCATGAAGTCCGTGATCGGCTGATCGCCGCCCATCCGCATCTCGCCTCCCCGGGCGCGATCGAGGTCGTCGTGATTCAGACCTCGGGCGACCGGGTGCAGGACCGCACGCTTGCGGACATCGGCGGCAAAGGATTGTTCACGAAAGAGATCGAGGAGTGGCTGTTTGATGGGCGCATCGACATGGCCGTCCACTCCATGAAGGACGTACCGACATGGATTCCGGATGGGCTTTCGATCGCCTGCATGCTGCCGCGCGCCGATCCCCGCGACACGCTCATCGGCGGTGACGCCGGCGGCCTCGATGCCTTGCCGAAAGGCGCCGTGGTCGGCACCGCGTCCATCAGGCGGCAGTCGCAAATTCTTCACCGGCGCCCCGATCTGCGCGTCGTGCCGTTTCGCGGCAATGTGCAGACGCGGCTTCGTAAATTGAGCGAAAAACAGGCCGATGCGACCCTGCTGGCCCAAGCCGGTCTCGATCGGCTCGGCCTCGCTATGGGTGCGGTGTTGGCGCCGGAAGACCTGCTGCCGGCCGTGGCGCAGGGGGCGATCGGCGTGGAGATCCGAGCGAGCGATGATTATGCGCGCGAGCTGTTGGCGCGTCTCGATGATCGGCCGACGACGATCGCCGTCGATGCCGAACGTGCGGTCTTGGCGGCGCTCGACGGCTCGTGCCGGACTCCCATCGCCTCGCTGGCGCTGCTGACAGGCGGCCAGGTTCATCTCCGCGCGCTTGTCGCGACGCCGGATGGCACAATGCTGTGGCAGGCCGAGCGCCGTGTGGCGGCTTCGGACGCGGTTCGAGCCGGGCGTGATGCGGGCGAAGAGCTGCGCCGAAGCGCCGGCGATCGGATCGCTCTCCTGACGGGATAGCGCTTGTGCGCGTTCTGATCACGCGCCCGCGTGACGATTCCGCAACCTTGGCGAGGATGCTGCGCGAGCGCGGCATCGACGCCGTGATCGAGCCCTTGATCGAAATCGTGCCGCGACCGGCGGCTTTGGAGATCAGAGGCGTTCAGGCGGTCTTGCTCACGAGCGCGAACGGCGCGCGTGCGCTGGCGGGCGTCACCGGCGAACGGCGCATCAAAGTCCTCGCCGTCGGCGACGCCACGGCCGCGGAGGCCGCGGCGCTGGGTTTCACGGATGTCGAGGCGGCGGAGGGCGACGTCACGGCTTTGGCCGCGCTCGCGCGTCGTCGGCTCGATCCGCGCGGCGGCCCGTTGGTTCATGTCGGCGGTTCGGCCGTGGCGGGAGACCTTGCGGGCGTCCTCGCCGGTCACGGCTTCAGCGTGCGCCGCGAGACGCTTTACGAGGCGAGAACCGTCGCCGCGTTTCAGCCCGCGACGGCAGCCATGCTTCGCGCGGGGCAGATCGACGGGGTCGTGTTTTTCTCTCCCCGCACGGCGTCGGCCTTTGTTAGTCTCGTGACGGCAACCGGCCTGGTGTCGGCCACAAGACATCTGGTCGGATTTTGCCTCAGTGCGGCCGTTGCGAATGCGGCTTCTTCCCTTGTGTGGCGTGAGGTCTGCGTGTCGCCAAGACCCGTGCAGGAGTTTCTTGTCGAGCTGATTGCGGCCTATTCGCACGGGCGAAAGACGGGATCGGAGGGGCCTGTATGAGTGCTCCCGCCGCTTCGGATGAATCCGACGGTCGTGCCGCTGGCGCCGCGCCGAACGAGCCGGCGATTGGCGCGCTTTCCGTCGATGTGTTGATTGAACGTTTCGGCGGAATCAGGCCGATGGCCGCCAAGCTGGACGTTCCGGTCACGACGGTTCAGGGTTGGAAAGAGCGTGCGGCGATACCGGAACGCCGATGGCCGGAGATCGCGGCTTCCGCTCAACAGCATGGTATTCGGCTGACATCGGGGACGGGGACGGTGACGATGGCACCA
>JBGPGW010000065.1:0-14067 GCA_041484095.1 Alphaproteobacteria bacterium
CGCGGAGGTGGTGCGGCACTACAAGCCGCAGCCGGAAGCCTATCTCCGCACCGCCGCGTTCCTCTCGCTCGATCCCGGGCAGTGCATGATGGTCGCCGCCCATCCAGGCGACCTTGAGGTCGCGGCGCGCTGCGGCTTCGCGACGGCCTATGTCCCGCGCGCCCTCGAACACGGGCCAGACCGAAATCCCGAACGCCCAGCCGGCCAGCATTACGATTTGGTCGCAGCGGATTTCCTCGATCTCGCCAATCAATTGGGCTGTTGATCGGCGTCACGGCAAACAGCCCCGCCATCGGCTGCGTGTCATTGACCCCTTGGCCGTAAGGGATTTGTGCGACCCAGCTGAATCTTGCCAGTGCTCCCGACAACGCCTAGCTTGCCGCCCCATGGTCACAGTCGCTCCATCGCTTCGCCGCGACGCCACGGTCGCCGGCCTGGTCGGCCTTGCGCACTTCTCGAGCCATTTCTTCCAATTGGCGCTGCCGCCGCTTTTCCCGCTGATGAAGGGGGAGTTCGACGTCAGCTACACCGCGCTCGGCGCGATCGTCACGGTCTTCTTCACCGCATCCGGGATTTGCCAGGCGTTCGCGGGAATCCTCGTCGACCGGTTCGGCGCGCGCGGCATCCTGGCACTCGGCATCGCACTGCTCGGCAGCTCGATCGCCTGCGCGGGCCTGGTTCCCGAATTCTGGATGTTCTATCCCCTGGCGGCTCTGGCCGGCGTCGGGAACAGCATCTTCCACCCGGCCGATTTCTCGATCCTGACCGCCAAGATCGACCGCAGCCGCCTGGGCCGCGCCTATAGCATTCATGCGTTCCTCGGCACCTCGGGCTATGCGGCCTCTCCCGTCATCACCGGCGGGATTGCTGCCGTCTTCGGCTGGAAATCGGCGCTCATCGCGGCAGGACTCGCGGGCATCGTCGTGGCGCTCGTCATCTCGCGCGCCGGCGCCCTCATCGTCGCGCGCCCCTCGCACGCGGCGCACGATGCGGCGCGACCCGTTGCGATCAGCTATGCACGGCTCATCACCATGCCTGCGATCATGATGGCGTTCGCGTATTTCGCGCTTATCGCCGCGGGTGGCGTGGGCCTGCAGGCCTTTTCCATCACCGCGCTCATCGAGATCCTGAGGCCGGTGCAGGCGGCCCTCACGGAGTCGTTCGGAACGCCCGTCCACGTCGCGAGCCTGGCTCTCACCGCCTATCTCGCGGCAAGCGCGTGCGGGATGCTCGCGGGCGGGGCATTGGCGGACATGACGACGAAGCACCACGTGGTGGCGAGCATAGGCCTCTTCACCGCCGGTCTGCTGATGGTCGTGCTCGCGAGCTCGGCGTCGGCGTATTGGCTGATCCTGGTGCTGATGGCGGCGGCCGGATTCGCGTCGGGCGCCACGTCACCCTCGCGCGACATGCTGATCCGCGGCGCAACACCGCCGGGCTCTGCGGGAAAAGTGTTCGGCTTCGTTTACTCCGGCCTCGATCTTGGGGCGCTGATCGGCCCCCTCGCCTTCGGCCTCATCATCGACTACGCGGATCCGCACGACATTTTCTACGCCGTCGGCGGCCTCTTCATCGTCGCCATCGTCACGGTTCTGCAAGTGCGTCGCCAGACCCTGCGGACGGTGAGCGCCTAGCCGCGAGCGGTTCACGCGACGATCGGCTGGGCCAGAATCCATAGGCTCGTCATCGTATAGCCGATCATGAGGCCCAGCATCGGGATTTGGCTGAGAATCACCGTTCGCGCATCGCCGAACAGGCGCATCGCCGAGCGATGCGCGACATAAACGGCAAGGACGTGCCCGAGCACGATGGCCGCGACGGCCGCGTACCACGCGCCGCGCGCGTCGATGAGGCCGATGTCGACCCGGTAGAGCGTCGTGCCGAACAAATCCCAGCCGAGGCCCAGCGGGTCCGACACGACCGGAATCAAATATTGGCCGGCGACGAGAACGAACCAGAGATAATGGGCCGTGTGATAAGCGATCGCGATGGGAACGAGGCTTAGGATGAAACCGAAGGCAAGCCGGCGCATCTCCGCTCCGCTCACGCGATCCGGCACGAAGGCAGCCATCGCGGCGATCGCCGCGCCATAGACAACAAAAAAACATAGGGCGAGACCGATCAATCCGCCGCTCACGACGAAAGCCTCGGGCTCGATCCCTAGGATCTCGAGCGCATCGAGACGCGTCGAGAACCCTGCAACCCTGTCCGCCACGAGCGGTGTTTCGAGGAGGCCGTCATAGGTGACCGATGACAACATCAGGATCACGAAGACGAGCCGCGCCATGTCCTTCGGTTCGTCACCGACAAGCCCGAACGCCGGAGGGCGCAGGCACAGCACGCCGTCACGCGCCGTCGCGAAGGGTGCGAAGCGGCCGAGCACGCCGAAGAAAACCGAGAAGACCTCGCCATTCCGTAGCCAAGCCTCGGCCCCGTAGATCGCCATGCCGAGCCAGGTCACGATCGAGTAGGCGAGTATCGCGCTCGCAAGCGCGGCCGGATGTTCGCTGCCTGGCCACGCCAGCTCCATCCAGGCGAAGACGACATAGAGCAGCGCGGCCGGCCAAGAACCGAGCCGAGCCGGATAGGGCCGCCCCGGCGACAAGCCGCGCCCGCCACGCACGCGTCGCGCGAGGGTGTCGGCGGCCCTGAAGGCGATCGCCCAGGGATTGAGGACCGGCCACACATTGCCGAAGAGCGCCGAGACCGCGGCAAACCCGACCCACCAGCCGATCCAGACCCAGAGAGGCAGAATATTGCGGAGCGCGCTCGGGTTCCCCCAGAAGCCCGCGACAAGCAGCAGGACGAAGAACCCGAGGGACACGACTTCGACAGTCCGGACCAATGCGAAATGGGTGATGATTCGGCCGAGGCGAGGCAGGCGGAGTGCCCGCGTTTTCGATTCCGCCTGACCGCGCCGGAGGAACATGGCGACCATCAGGAACGACAGCCCGACCGCCGCCGCCGCCCCGGCGAGATAGAAACCCAGCGGGATCGGCAGTTCGTAACGCTGCGCGAGGCCATGGGCGCCGGCAGGTGTCGACTCGACCATGCAGATGAGCGCGAGAAGGATCGCGACAGCGAAGGCTCGGCTAGCGCGGTAGAGCGTCAACATAGAGTTCGGTCGCTTTGCCATGCCCGCTCTGCCCACATGCTCCAACAGGCCGATGTACAGCGAGCACAAGTCATATCGCCCTACGCCGATGAGGGATATCCACGCGCCATCTGGCCGCACGGCTCGACTATGCTACATTTGCCGCATTGCTCCGGCGAGATAATGCCACCCTAAAGGAACCTCCCGTGATGGAGACATTCATGAACCGCCTCCTCCCACACACTGCTCTTGCTCTTGCGTTGATCGCGGCCATTCCCGGCGCCGCGAGGGCCGAGATCCTGGCGATGGTGAACTACGAAACCAAGTCGCCGGAATCGCTGAAGGCGCTCAAGAATCCCGTGACGCCCAAGGCGCGGCGCGAAGGCATCGCGATCATCGATGTCGATCCCCAATCCAAGTCGTTCGGCAAGATCGTGAGGGAGATCAAGCTCCCGGCCGATGTCGTGGCCCACCATATTTTCTACAACCGCGATTCGTCCAAGGCCTATGTGACGGCGCTCGGCAAGCCCGAGCTGCGCGTCATCGACATGAAAAAAGACAAGTTCCCGATGAAGACCGTCGCCGTCCCCGACTGCCAGGTCGGGGAGGACGTGGTGTTTTCCGCGGACAACAAGAAATGGTTCCTCTCCTGCATGGGGTCCAACGCGGTCATCATCGGCGATGCCGCCGCAGACAAGCCGCTCCAGACGGTTGCGCTGAGCGTTCCCTATCCGCACGGCATCGCGATCCATGACGGCATCGACCGCATCTTGACCTCGAGCACGGTCCGCGCGAGCGATCTCGGCGACGCGGGCGAGGCCTTATCGGTCGTCGAGGCCAGCACCGGCAAGGTGCTGGGCAGCGTCAAGGTCTCGAGCAAGCCGACACCCGCACGAGCGGCACCGGTCGAGGTTACCTTCGTGCCGGGGAGCAATCCGCCGCTCGCCTACGTCACGAACATGTTCGAGGGTACGCTGTGGACGGTCGCCTGGAATCCGGCCAAGAAGGATTTCGACGCGGCCCAGGCCTTCGATTTCGCGACGGTCGGTGCCGGCATGCCGCTCGAGATTTATTTCAACGCGGCCGGAGACAAGCTCTACGTCACGACGGCCAAACCCGGCCACCTTCACATCTTCGACCTCTCCAAGGACCGCGCCAAGCCGCAGCTCGTCACCACGATCGCCGCGGCGGAAGGTGCCCATCACGTCGCGTTCACGAAGGATTGGCGGTACGCCTTCATCCAGAACGCGCTCCTCAACCTGCCGGGGATGAGCGACGGCTCCATCACGGTCGTCGATCTAAAGAGCGGGAAAGTCGTCGGGAGCGTCGATACGCTCAAGAACCAGGGCTTCAACCCGAACAGCATCGTCTTGCTGCCGAAGTGGAACCACTTGGCCGGGCATTAGGGGACACACCCCGGCGGCGGGTGAGGGCGCGCGAGGGACGTGCGGGGAAGATACGGCGTATTGGAGCGGGTGAAGGGAATCGAACCCTCGTCGTGAGCTTGGGAAGCTCCTGCTCTACCATTGAGCTACACCCGCGCCGGTTTCGATTATAGGGGCGGCGCAACCAGCCGCAAGGCACACCGCCGGCCCCCATCGCACCCGGCACGAAAAGGCGATGGCGGGCGTGTTGTACAAGCCCGCGCGAGCCGGTTTAATGGCCCGGCGCGCCCCCTGGATGATCCGACGGCCGCACCGGGAGCCGCGTCCATGAACCTCGTCCGCAGCCAAACCGTCCAGAAACTCGACGAGCGAAAGTTCAGGGATCCCGAACGGACGCTCACCGGCGAGACTCGCGCGCGTGTTGCGCTCAAGACCCTCGAAACGTTGTGGATCAACACCGGCACGCTGTGCAACGTCGCGTGCACGAACTGCTACATCGAATCGGGCCCGCGGAACGACAGCCTCGTTCACATCAAGGCGGCCGAGGTCACGTCGTATCTCGACGAGATCGAACGCGCGGGCCTCCCGACGGCGGAGATCGCCTTCACCGGGGGCGAGCCGTTCATGAATCCCGAACTCGTGCCGATGATGGAGGACGCGCTCGGCCGCGGCCATCGCGTGCTCGTGCTCACCAATGCCATGCGGCCGATGATGCGGCGGAGCGCGGCGCTTGCCGCTCTCTCGGCACGCCACGGGGCGCGGCTGGTTCTGCGCGTTTCCCTCGATCACTACACCGCCGAAGGCCACGAATCGCTGCGGGGCCATGGAAGCTGGGCGCCGGCGCTTGCGGGGCTGCGGTGGCTTGCCCGGAACGGCTTCAACGTCCACGTCGCGGGACGCACATGCTGGCCCGAGCCGACGGCGCGGCTGCGAGATGGGTACGCCCGGCTCTTCACCGACGAGGGCGTCCGCATCGACGCGCGGAACGACGTCGCGCTCGTGCTATTTCCCGAGATGGACGCGACGCTGGACGTGCCGGAAATCACGGAGCGCTGCTTGTCCATTCTCAATGTCGACCCCGCCACGCTCATGTGCGCGCGCTCCCGCATGGTCATCAAGCGCAAGGGCGCCGCCGCGCCGACCGTCGTGCCGTGCACGCTGCTCCCCCTTGACGCGCGATTCGAGATGGGCCCCGATCTGGCCGGAGCGGCCGGCGCGGTCGGCCTCAACCACCCGCACTGCGCGCGATTCTGCGTTCTCGGCGGGGCATCCTGCAGCCCGACCACCCGGCGAGCGCCTTGACTCCCGGCCCGACAGCCCTTATCAGCGTTATCTCACGTGGTGATTTGGCCCGACCGGCTTGCGGCCACGTAAAATAATCTAGCTAAAAGGGTCGGAGCGCGTTCGCCCTGATCCTGTTCGGTCGGGGTTTTTGTTGCGCGTCCGACGGCGCGCGACAGATGCCGGGAGGCACGCATGAACGACCATACGCCGAAGCCGAAATCGATCGGCGCAGCCAATTCTCTCTCCGATGCCGAGCGCCAGGAGCGATGGCGCCTCAGGACGCGCCTCGTGCGCGGCGGGCAGATCCGTTCCGCCTTCAGCGAGACGTCCGAAGCCTTGTACATGACCTCGGGCTACGTCTACGGGACGGCGGAGGAGGCCGAGGCCGCCTTCAAGGGCGATATCCAGCGCTTCGTCTATTCGCGCTACGCGAACCCGACCGTCGCGATGTTCGAGGAACGCATGCGCCTCCTCGAGGGTGCCGAAGCCGCGCGCGCGACGTCGAGCGGGATGGCCGCCGTGTTCGCGGCGCTCATGAGCCCGCTCAAGGCCGGCGACCGCGTCGTCGCGGCCCGCGCGCTGTTCGGCTCGTGCCACTACATCGTCTCGGACCTGCTGCCGCGCTACGGCATCGAGACCGAACTCGTCGACGGGACGGACCTCGATCAATGGCAAAAGGCGCTCGCCCGCCCCGCTGCCGCCGTGTTCTTCGAGACGCCGTCGAATCCGACGCTCGAGATCATCGACATGGCCGCCGTGGCAACGCTGGCCCACGCCGCGGGCGCGATCGTCGTCGTCGACAACGTCTTTGCCAGTCCCATCCTCCAGCGTCCGCTCGACTACGGCGCCGATGTCGTCGTCTACTCCGCGACAAAGCACATCGACGGCCAGGGGCGCAGCCTGGGCGGCGTCATTCTGTCCAGCACGGAATTCGCCGACACGCACCTCAAGAACTTCCTGCGCCACACCGGTCCGGCGATGAGTCCGTTCAACGCGTGGCTGCTCCTCAAGAGTCTCGAAACGCTCGAGTTGCGTATGACGCGGCATGGCGAGAACGCGCGCATGGTCGCCGAGTTCCTCGCGGGCTGTCCGGGCGTGAAGAAGGTTCTCTACCCCGAACTGGCGTCGCACCCCCAGCATGCGCTCGCGATGCGCCAGATGCGCGGCGGCGGCACCGTCGTCGCCTTCGAGATCGAAGGCGGCAAGGCAGCGGCGTTCCGCACGCTCAACCTCCTGCGGCTCGTCGACATTTCGAACAATCTCGGCGACACCAAGAGCCTCATCACGCACCCCGCGACGACGACCCATCAGCGTCTTCCGGCGGAGGAGCGTGCGCGTCTCGGGATCGGCGATGGGCTGCTGCGCTTGTCCGTCGGCCTCGAGGACCCCGAAGACGTGAAACAGGATCTGGGGGCCGCGCTCGCGGCACGGTGAGGGCAGGGTTTCGCTGCCTGGACAAAGTCAGGCCGCGAAGCTAAATGACACCTGTCCGGGGACAGAGCGTCCCGCGAATCCGAACGGCCTTGGAGTGCTGAAGTCATGTACGAGGCGATCACGCGCGAGATTCGCGTCACCGTGAAGCCGTACTATCTCGAGGACCAATCGGAGCCCGACCGCAGCCATTTCGTCTGGGCCTACCAGGTCCGAATCGAGAACCGAGGGCCCGAGACGGTCCAGCTGCTCAACCGCCACTGGAAGATCGTCGATTCCCTCGGCCGGGTCCAAGAGGTCCGGGGCGCGGGGGTCATCGGCGAGCAGCCGGTGCTCAAGCCCGGCGAGACCTTCGAGTATACGAGCGGCACGCCTTTGCCGACGCCGTCCGGTATCATGGGCGGCACCTATGAGATGGAAGGAACGGGCGGCGAACGGTTCAGCATCACCATACCGACATTTTCGCTCGACAGCCCCGGCCAGAACGTCAAGGTTCATTGAGGCCAGGCGAGAAGCGCGGCTCAGACCCGGCGCGCGGCAGGCCAGGGGCCCGACGGCTCCGCCACAGAACAGGACATCGAATGAACAGCGATTCGCCGAACAAGATTCGCAAGAATCCGAGCGAGACCCCGGGTGCCGCGAAGGCCACGGCGCGTGAGCGGCCGAGCCGCGAGGCCGCCGAAGCGGCGGTGCGCGTGCTCATCGAGTGGGCCGGCGACGACCCCAACCGGGAGGGGCTGCTCGATACGCCCGCGCGCGTCGCGCGCTCCTACGAGGAGTTCTTCTCGGGCTACACCGTCGATCCCGTCTCGTTCCTGAGCCGCACCTTCGACGAAACCAACGGCTACGACGAGATGATCGTGCTGCGCGACATTCGCTTCAATTCGCACTGCGAGCACCACATGGTGCCGATCATCGGGAAGGTCCATGTCGGCTATTTGCCGAACCGGCGCGTGATCGGCATCAGCAAGATCGCGCGCGTCGTCGACGCGTTCGCGCGGCGCCTGCAGATTCAGGAGAAATTCACGACCGAAGTCGCCAATACGATCAATGAGGTGTTGCAGCCCTTGGGCGTCGGCGTCGTCGTCGAGGGCGCGCATCAGTGCATGACCACGCGCGGCGTGCACAAGCCGGGCGGAACGTTGGTCACGAGCCGGATGCTCGGCACGTTCCGCACCGACCCCAAGACGCGGCGCGAGTTCCTCAGCATGATCGCAAGCCCCGCCGCGGGACTGCCCAACGTCTAGCGCAACGGGTTGACCGGCCGCGCGACCAGGAGCGGCCCATCGAGGACATACGGATGATGGCCAGCAAGACCCAAAGCCCGCGCGCAATGATCGAGCGCCTCATCGGCTTCGACACCACGTCGATCAAGTCGAACCTCAACCTGATCGACGATGCCGCCGACTATCTCTCCGGGCAGGGAATCAAGGTCGACCTTATCCACAACGCCGATCGGACCAAGGCGAACCTCTTCGCGACGATCGGCCCCGATGCGCCGGGCGGCGTGGCGCTGTCCGGCCATACCGACGTCGTTCCCGTCGAGGGACAGCCCTGGACGAGCGATCCCTTCACGGTGGTCGAGCGCGACGGCAAGCTCTTCGGGCGAGGCACGTCAGACATGAAGAGCTTCATCGCCATCGCGCTCGCGCTTGTGCCCGAGATGAAGGCCGCGCGGCTCAAGCGTCCCATCCACCTGGCCTTGTCCTATGACGAGGAGATCGGCTGTCTCGGCGCGCCCGTCATGATCGCCGAAATCGGCAAGCGTCTGCCGCGCCCGGCCATGGTCGTCATCGGCGAGCCGACCGAGATGAAGGTCGCCAACGCGCATAAGGGATCGTTCGGCTACCGGACCACGGTGACGGGCCTCGAGGCGCATTCGAGCGCCACGCACAAGGGCGTGAGCGCCGTCATCCATGCCGCGGAGATCATCCATTTCATCAATGAGCTCGCGGCCGAATTCCGCGCGCGCGCCAGGCCGGGCACGGATTTCGATCCGCCCTACACGACCCTCAGCGTGGGCGTCATCGAGGGCGGCACGGCCATCAACATCATTCCGCGCCACTGTTGCTTCCATTGGGACATCCGCCTCCTGCCCGGCGCCGTTCTCGAAGAAATCGAGGGCCGCGTCAGAGGCTTCATCGACCAATCGATCCTGCCGAAGATGCGCGCGGTGAGCCCGGAGGCGAACGTCGTCACCGAATCGATCTTCGGGGTTCCGGGTCTCCGGCCCGAACCCGGATCGCCCGCCGAGGCGCTGTGCCTCAGGCTGACGGGGGCGAACGGGACCACCGTGATCTCGTTCGGAACCGAAGGCGGACAGTTTCAGAGCGCCGGCATCCCGACCGTCATCTGCGGCCCCGGGCGGATCCTTGAGGCGCACAAGCCGAACGAATACATCGCCCTCGATCAGATCGAGGCGGCGATCACGTTCCAGCGCCGCCTCATCCAATGGGCAACCGAGAATTAAGGGCTCCCCAGGAGCACAGAAATTTTTTCCAGGGAGAGACTGCGATGAAGCGGGTCGTCGACACGGGTCTACCGAAACTGAAGGCGCCCCTCGAATGGGCGACCGTCGCGGGCGACGTCCTCTACACCGCGCAGATTCCCATCCGGGCCGACGGCTCGATCGAGACGGGCGAGGCCCGCGCGCAGGTCGACCTCACGCTCGCGAACCTCAAGACGACCGTCGAGGCCGCCGGCGGGAGCATGGCGGACGTGGCGCAGGTGCTTGTCTATCTCACGGGGGCCGAGCACGCCGCAGCGCTGAACGAGGTGTGGCCGCGCTATTTCTCGGCACCCTATCCCAACCGGGCGACCGTGATCGTGACGGCGCTGGTCGTCCCCAACATCGTCGTCGAGATGGTCGCGCACGCCCATCTCGGGCGCTGATCCCCCGCCATCCACGGACGGCGCCGCCTTAGGGCGCCCGCAAGAACGGTTGCAGATGCGCTCGGATGTTCGTCTCGAGCTGCTTGTTGAGCTCGCGCATCAGGGCCTCGGTCATGCCGAACCACGTCTTCTCGAGGTCGTTGAGCGTGATGTTCTCGGGCACGGTCTGGGTGATGGTGGCGCGCGCGCCGACAACGCCGTCCTTCTGCCCTGACGCGTCCTGAACCCTTAGTTCCACTTCGAGAACCGCGTCATACCGGTCGCTCTGCTCCGTCTTGAAGAGACCGGAGACGCCGCCCGTCGTCTTGAGCCGGGTCTGGACGACGCTTGCGTTGCGGATGATGAAACGCGCCAGGCCCTGGCTGCCCTCGGGCTTCAGCCGGTCGTTCGCCCACCGCTCGGCCGCCCGTCCGGGCGGCACCGCAAACAGGTGATCGACGTTCGGCGCCTTGTAGGACGGCGCGTATGACCAGATCACCTCGACGGCCCGGACATCGAGCGGGATCGGCGCCATCTCGGCATAGGTGATCTCGGGCAATTTCTGCTGGGGCGGCGGCGTATTGCAGCCAGCGAGGCTTATGAGCCCCACGCACGCCGCAAAGAGCAACCGTCTTCGGTCCATCACGCGCCTCATCCACCTTGTCATCGCAGCATATGGGGGCCGCGCGGGCGCGTTGCAATGCGCGCGCTATCCCGCGGCGAGGCGGGCGATCGCGTCGTCGTCGAACTCATAGTGGGTCCCGCAGAATTCGCAGGTCATGACCACGCGCCCGTCGACCTTGAATTCGTCGAGCTGGTCCGCGGAAATCGATTTCAGCACGCGGACCGCCCGCTCCCGCGAGCAGCGGCAGCCAAAGTGCAGCGGCGAGGGCTGATAGACGCGCACGCCATCCTCATGAAACAAGCAGAACAGGAGCGCCCCGGGCGTGAGCGAGAAATCGAGCAATTCATCACGCGTGCAGGTCTGCAAAAGCGCGCGCGCGCGACGCCATTCTTCCTCCGCGTCCCGAAACGCCGCCCCTTCCACCGCGGGCTCGGGCATGCGCTGGATGACCAGCGATGCCGCCCGCCACGCCCCGTCGATCCGTCCCGCCGCGACGAGGATGTCCGTCTCGATCTGCTCCGAACGGGTGAAATAGTGGCGCACGCAATCCGCCAGCGTGGCGCCGGACAGCTCGACGATTCCCTGATAGAGCTCGGTGTGGGTGCCTTGGTCGACCGTAAAGGCCAGGTAGCCCTTGCCGAGAAGCCGCGGCACCGCATCGGCCATGCCGGCCCCCTGCGCCAGGCCCTCGACCGCGCCTGCGAGCCGCGCCGAATCGTGCTGGGCGTAGCCGCGAACCGCCCCCTTCGTCGTCACGTCGGCGACGAGCAGCCTGACGGGCCCGTCGCCTTTGGCTTGGAACGTGAAGACGCCGTCGTATTTGAGGACGGCCGCCAGCGCCGAGGCCAGCGCCGAAGCCTCGCCAAGCAGACCTGCGACCGCGACTGGGTAGTCGTGCCGGGTGAGCACCTCGTCGATCGCCGGCCCCAAACGGACGAGCCGTCCCCGCAGGTCGGTTCCTTCGATGCGAAACGGCTGGACGAGATCTTGGACGATGGCCTGGCCGCCTGCCGATGCGAGGCGCGGATCTATTGCAGGCACCAGGTCAGGATACCCTTCTGCGCGTGCAGGCGGTTTTCCGCTTCGTCCCACACGACGGACTGGGGACCGTCGATGACGTCCGTCGCGACTTCCTCGTCCCGGTGCGCCGGCAGGCAATGCATGAAAATCGCATTCGGCTTGGCGAGCGACATCACATGACTGTCGACGCGGAACCGCTCGAACATCTTCTTGCGGCCTTCCGCCCCTTCCTGCCCCATCGAGACCCAGGTGTCGGTCACGATGCAATCGGCACCCCGCGCCGCGGCTTCCGCGCTGCGCCCGATCTCGATGCGGGCACCTTCCTTCCGGGCCCACTGAACCACCGTCTCGGGCGGCGCCAACGGCTCGGGACTGGCGAGACGCAAGTCGAAATGAAACCGCGCGGCCGCCTGAATCCAGGTCGTGGACATGTTGTTCATGTCGCCGAGCCAGGCGACGGTCTTGCCGTCGATCGAACCCCGATGCTCCTCGAAGGTCAGGATGTCGGCCATGAGCTGGCAGGGATGCGTGCGGTTCGTCAGGCCATTGATCACCGGCACCGTCGCATGGGCGGCGAGTTCGCGGAGTTTGTCGTGATCGTCCGTCCGCAGCATGATCGCGTCCACGTAGCGCGAGAGGACGCGTGCCGTGTCGCCGATCGTCTCCCCGCGGCCGAGCTGCGTGCCTTGCCGTTCCAACACGATCACGTCGCCTCCGAGCTGGCGCATGCCGACCTCGAACGAGACTCGCGTGCGCGTCGAGGGCCGCTCGAAGATGAGCGCCAGCATCTTGCCCGCGAGCGGCCGGTCGAGACCCCCCGCGCGCTTGGCGCGCTTGAACGCCGCCGCACGATCGAGGATGTCCCGAAGCACCGAAGTCTCGAGCTGATCGAGATCGAGGAAGTGCCGTGCTTTACCCATGGACCTCGTTCCAGGTCGCGCAGCTCCGCTCGAGACTCGCGATTGCTTCGTCGACATGCCGTTCGTCGACGATGAGGGGCGGCGCAAGCCGGACCACGTTCTCGGCGGCCCCGACCGTGAGAAGGCCGCCCTTCAGCAGCCGGTCGATCATGGTCTCGCTCGGCACGCGGCATTTGAGACCCAGCATCATGCCCATGCCCCGGACCTCCTCGAAATGGTCGGGATACTTCGATGCGAGCGCCTGAAGACGGGACCGCGTCAGCTTCGCCATGCGCTTGACGTTGTCGAGAAACCCCTCGCTCAAGAGGACATCGAGCACCGCATTACCCACCGCCATGGCGAGGGGATTGCCGCCGAAGGTCGAGCCATGCGTGCCGGCCGTCATGCCGACGGCCGCGCGTTCGGTCGCGAGGCAGGCGCCGACGGGGAAGCCGCCGCCGAAACCCTTGGCGATCGCCATGACGTCGGGCTTCACGCCGAACGCCTCGTAGGCGAACAGCGAGCCCATGCGGCCCGCCCCGGTTTGGACCTCGTCGAAGAACACGAGAAGACCGAACTCGTCCGCGACCTTGCGCACGCCCTGCAGGTATTCGAGCGTCGCAGGCCGGATACCGCCCTCGCCGATGACAGGCTCCATCAGGATGCCGGCGGTCTCCTCGGTGATGGCCGCGCGCAACTCGTTCAGGTTGTTGAAGCTGACGTGGTCGAAGCCATCGACGAGCGGCTCGAAGCCCTTGATGTGCTTCTCCTGCCCGCCGGCGGCGATCGTGGCCAGCGTGCGTCCGTGAAACGCGCCCGTCGCGCAAATCATGCGGTAGCGGCCCGGGTTTCCGGTCGCGTCGTGGTACTTGCGCACGAGCTTGAGTCCGCACTCGACGGCTTCAGCGCCGGAGTTCGCGAAAAACACCGTATCGGCGAAACTATGCGCCACCAGCCGCTCGGCGAGGCGCTCCTGCTCGGGGATGCGATAGAGGTTCGAGCAGTGCCACAGCTTGCGTGCCTGGTTCTCAAGCGCAGCCACAAGATGAGGGTGCGCATGACCCAGCATCGTCACCGCGATGCCGCTCGCGAAATCGAGATAACGTCGGCCGTCGGTGCCGAAGAGATAAGCGCCTTCGCCACGGTCGAACGCTATGTCGATCCGCTTGAAAACCGGCATCGATGGGGTGATCACGGCAGACTCCGTCCCTTGCCTGAGAGTGCAAAAATACGCTGAAAAGTCGGAATGAACGGGAGTATTCGCGCTGGGTCGGGCTCTGTCAAGAAAGTGCCGGGCAGCGCCGACTTACACCTTCAGCTTGTAACCCCGCGCGATCATCGCGTAGGCGAGCGCCCACAGGCCGACATTGGCTATCGCGAGCATCGCGAGGCCGATCTCGAGGGGCGCCTCCGCATGGCCGACGAAGCCGTACCGGAATCCGTCGATCAGGTAGAAAA
>JBGPGW010000066.1:0-13654 GCA_041484095.1 Alphaproteobacteria bacterium
AACGCGGCACCAAGCAAAAAGCAGTCTAGCACGAACGGGCTGGCTCGTCTTTCTCGCGCCCGTCTTTCTGGCGTTCGTCTTTCTGGCGCTCGGGCCCCTGGCGCCGGCCGAGGCCGCCACGGGCCGCATCGAGGCCGTCGCGCATGGCGCCCTGCCCGAACTGAAGGCGATCGACGTGCGCCCGCACGCCTTGCGGCAGCGCAATTTCGTGGTCGAGGCGGTGCTGATCGATGCCTTGCAGCGCCGCGGCTACGTCATCGAGATCGGCGCGCCCCATATCGTGCTCTATCAGGCCGAGGGCACGTTCAGCCGCGTGAAGGGCGACAATGCGTGGCTGCGCCTTTACGGCAGCGCCGGCAGCGCGAGCCGCAGCACGACACGCCTGACCTTGCGCCTGCCGGATTTCAGCGATGACCCCCTGAGGCCGAACACCTATCAGATCTCGCTCACGCTCGAAGATCAGCCGGGCACGCGTCTGTGGGAGGCCGTGGCGTTCTACGAGACGAACGAAAGCGATGTCGCCGCCGTCGCGCGGATCATGGTGACGGCGGCGCTCGACCGCTGGGGCCAGAGTTACGACGGACCTCTCGAGCGCTAGGTACATACTTGTTGAGATGCCAGCTCGTTGAGATGTCAATCAGCCCTCTCATCCTTCGACAGGCTCAGGATGAGGACCGGGTAATGAGTTCCCTCATGCTGAGCTTGTCGAAGCATGAGAGCCAAGATCACAGGACACGTTTCTGCCAATTTCGGGACTAGGCAAGCCGATATGACCGACGGCCCGTTCCAACCCGAACATTTCCAGCGCGTCGACGAGGCGGACGATTCCCTCTTCTACCGGGAGCCGCGCCTCGTCGCCCATATCGACGACGCGGCGCAGGGCGCGCTCGCGCGCTTCTACGGATCGTTTCTCCCCCGGGATGGCGCGGTGCTCGACCTCATGGCGAGCTGTTACTCGCATCTCCCGGAGGATGGAGCCTGCCGCGCGGTCGTCGGTCTCGGCATGAACGCGGTCGAGCTCGCGGCCAATGAACGGTTGAGCGCGAGCGTCATCCATGACGTCAACCGCACGCCCGAGCTGCCCTTCGCCGATGCCGCCTTCGATGCCTGCATCATCAGCGTATCGATCCAGTACGTCACGGAGCCCATCCGATTGTTCCGGTCCGTGGCGCGAATCCTTAGGCCCGGCGGCGTGCTTGCCGTCGCCTATTCCAATCGCCTCTTCCCGACCAAGGCGGTGGCGCTGTGGCGCGCGATCGGCATGGCGGATCGCGGGCGCCTCGTCTCGATCTATTGCGCCGAAGCCGGCGGATTCCGCGACATGGACGCCCGCGACATCACGCCCGAACCCGGCGCGTCGGATTCGTTGTGGGTGGTGACGGCGGCGCGGGTCTAGCCGCCGTCGTGGACCCGCGCGTCACGCCCACGCCCGGAACGCCGGCGGGAAGGCCTGGTCGATCGGCTCGTTCAGGGGGTGGTATTCGCCGAAATGGCTCCACGCGTTGGCGGTGGATTCCCGGACGTCGCGGAGCAGCGCCGCTTCATCCCAGACGAGAAGGCGCCCGCCCTCGACGAGCATCCGGCCCGCGACGATGACGCGATCGACGAGGTCGCCGTTGCCGCAATGGATGAACGCCTTGATCGGATCGAGGAAGGGGCCGATGCGAAGACGCGAGAAATCGAGCATGACGATGTCGGCCTTGGCGCCGGCCGCGAGGCGCCCGAGATCGTCGCGCCCCAAGGCCTTGGCCCCGCCGAGCGTCGCCGCGTTGAAGATGTCGCGCGCCTTCGCCGCCTCCATGCTGCGATCCGTCACCTTGGCGAGAACCGAGGCGAAGGCCATCTCGCCGATGAGGTCCTGCGGATAGGAATCGGTGCCGAGGCCGATGTTGATTCCGGCGTCGCGGTAGCGCTGGAAGGATTCGAGCGTGACGCCGCGCCGCCCGAAGACGAGCGGGCAATGCGCGACATTGGCCCCGCTCGCAGCCAGGCGCTCGATGTCGCCGCCATAGGGATAGGCGGTCTGGCTGTGGCCGGAGAGATAGAGGCAATGGCCGAGAATGACCTCGGGCCCGAGGAAGCCGAGATCGTCGAGGACATGGACGGGCGTGCGTCCCGTCTCGCGCACGCTGTCCTGGAATTCCGGCAGCGATTCCGCGCAGTGGAGCGTGATGCCGATCTTGAGCCGCTCGGCCGCCGCCTTGGTCCGGCGCAGGAGATCGGGCGTGCACAGATGATATTCGAAGGGCACGAGAATGGTCTTGATGCGCCCGTCATACGAACCGTCATGTTTCTCGGCGAATTCGCAGGCGCGTTCGAGGTCGCGAATGCCCTTCGATTCGTCCCAATGGATGTCGTGCCGTCCGGCCTGGTCGAAGTAATGGGCACCCGAGGAGAAGCCGGGACACGTATAGAGCCGCAATCCCAGCTCGCCCGCGAGATTTGCGATCAGGGACAGATCGCCCGCCGCGAAGTCGCCGCCCATCTCGACGACCGTCGTCGAGCCGTATTTGAGAAGCGAGGCCAGGCTGTAGCGGATCGTCGCCTTCGGTTGCTCGAAGCTGAAGATGGTCTTGCCGTTGATGCCCTTGGTCGGACAGTAGTTGAGAAAGCCCGAGCGGAAGAGATCGCGCCGTCCCGCGTCGAGAATCATGCGGTCGCCCGCATGCGCGCCGATATGGACATGGACGTTGACGAGGCCGGGCATGACGAGATGGCGCGAGGCGTCGATCACGCGGTCGACCGGCCCGTCATAGCGCGCGCCGACATGGCGGATCGTGTCGCCCGCGAAGACGACGACGCCGTCCGTGAGGATGCGGTGCTCGGTCCCGTCGAAGGCGACGATCCAGCCGCCCTTGATGAGCGTGGTCGGTTGCGTCTCTGCCATGGGGCCCCCGTCTTCGCGCCGATGAACACGCGGCCGGGCTCCCTCGCCCGGCGCGTCTCATCTCAGCACAAAGCGAGCGCCGCCGTCACCGGGCGCGCATGGCTACCAGCGCGCCGATCGTCATGGCCGCCGTTGGCGCCGCCAGTCCCAGGGCGCCTCGAAGGTGCTGGACCAGAGGCCGCGCCTGGCCGCCTGCGCCTCCCCTTCCTCCTGGACGTAGTCGCGGGAATAATGCCGGTAGGCGAGCGCCCAGCCCTCCCGGACCATCCAGGCATTGATGTCGGGGCCCGCCCGCCCGCCGAGGCGGCACACCGCGATGATCCGGCCGTAGCGGTCGCGCCCCCTGTCGTCGCACATGACGATTTCCGACCCGAGGCGATTCGACAGCGCCGAGGTCGCGTCCTCGCCGCAGCGCGACGTCGTGGCCTCGCGCAGGCATGTCTGGCGGCTCTCCGGCGCATCGATGCCGTAGAGGCGAATGCGCTTGCCCGCGATCTCGATGGTGTCGCCGTCGATCACCCTCGCCCGGCCGGCGATCTCGTCGGCCCATGGCCGCGCCGATGGACCGAGCGACAGACCCAAAACAAGAAAAGCCGCGGCGAGAAGGCGCGTCAGCATGGCTCACCCCCATGAACCACGTGAATTCCGCTTCATGCTAGCGCCGAAATCGCGGAGAGCGCACGACAATCGTGCCTCGCCGCTCAGATCTCCGAGCGCGCGCCGCCTGCCGGCAGAGGGCCGTTGCCCGAAGACTGCCCCGGTGCCGCGGATTCGCTGCCATCGGCGCCGCGTTCGGAAACCCGCAGGACACGCTCCGCCGGCAGCGTGATGATCGCCGTCGTGCCGTGGCCCGGCGCGCTCTCGTAGTCGAGAGAGCCGCCATGAAGCTTGATGATCCTCTGGGACAGCGGCACGCCGAGGCCGAGCCCGCCATAGTTCCGCCCGAGCCGCATGTCGGCCTGCTGGAACGGCTGGCCGATGCGGGCGATATCCGCCGTGCTCATCCCGATGCCGGAGTCGTTGATCGCAATGCGCGCCCGGCCATCGGGCGCCACCTCGGCCCGGATCCGGACCGTGCCGTCCTTGGGCGTGAACTTGACCGCGTTCGACAGCAGCCGGACGACGGCGTCCTGCAGACGGCGCGGATCGGCCCAAAGCATGGGCAGGTCGCCGGCGATCTCCGACAGGAGCCGGACGCCGCCGGCTTCGGCGCTTGGCCGGATCTCATCGAGCGCGGCGCCCAGCATGGCGCCGGGATCGACCGTGTCTTCCCCGAGCTCGACCGCGCCGCCATCGAGGCGCGAGATCTCGAGCACGTCGTTGATGAGCGAGAGAAGCTGCTTTCCGCTCAGATGGATGTCGTCGACATAGCTCCGATAGATCTGGGACAGCGTTTCGCCGCCGACGCCGAGGCGCATGAGTTCGGAAAATCCGATGATGGCGTTGAGCGGCGTGCGCAGCTCATGCGTCACCATGGCGAGGAAGGCCGATTTGGCCGCACTTCCCGCTTCGGCCAGATCCCGCGCGACCCGCAGATCCCGGCTCATCTCGCTCGATCGCAGGATGAATCGAATCCGATAGGCGAGAAGACCCCAATTGATCGGCTTGGCCATGAAGTCCTTGGCGCCGGATTCGAAGCCGTGCTCGACCGAGCGCGTATCCTCGCGGCCGGTCACGATCAGGACAGGGATCGCGTTGAGATCGGGATCGTCCCGCATTGTCCTGCACACGGCGAAACCGTCGAGACCGGGCATCAAGACGTCCAGCATCACGACGTCGGGTTTGAGGCGCCTCGCCTTCCGCAAGCCGTCTTCGCCGTCCATGGCACCCTCGGCCCGGAATCCCTGCGCGCGGAGAACTTCCGTGGCCACGAGGCGCTGGGTCTCGTCATCCTCGACGACCAGAATGAGGGGCTTGGCGCGCGTGGTCGTCACGATGCGCCATCCGATCCCAGGAATTCCGCGCGAAGCGCGGCCTGAAGCGCAGTGAAGGCCTGCTCCGCCTTCGCGATCAATGTACCGGCGGCATTCAAGTCGCCGTCATGACCGATGCGTTCGATCTCGCGGCAGACGTCCGAGAGCGCGCTGCCGCCCACGATCGCGCTGCTCGATTTCAGCGAATGCGCCGTCCGCTGGACGACAACGGCGTCGGACCTGTCGAGTGCTTCGCGCAAGAGAGCCAGCTGCTTTGGCGTATCCGAAAGATAGGTGTTGACCACCGAAACGACGACCTCCGGCCCCGCCTGGTCGCGCAACGCGATGAGAGGATGGGACGACGCATCGGCCCCCGCTGAGCCGACCGCAAGCGGCGATGCCCCAGGAATCGCCGGCGCCTCAAGCCGGACCCAGCGCTTGAGCGCCGCGATCAGCATGTCCATGGTCAGCGGCTTCGTGAGATAGTCGTCCATGCCTGCCGCAAAGCAGCGCTGGCGATGCTCCTCGAACGCGTGGGCGGTCAGCGCGACGATCGGCGTTCGCGAATCCGCACCCGCGAGCGCCTCCTGCTCCCGAATCCGTTTTGTCGCTTCGAGCCCGTCCAGCTCCGGCATCTGGCAGTCCATGAGGATGAGGTCGTAGCGCCCGCGCTCGAAAGCCGCGATCGCCTCCCACCCCGTCGTCGCAAGCTCGACCGTGCAGCCAAGGCTCGCCAAAAGTTCGGTGTTGACCTCCTGATTGACGGAATTGTCCTCGACCAAGAGGACAGAGGCCGACGTGAAGGGCGCCACGTCGGGTTGCCGGCGTTCCTTTTGCTCCGATCGTCTCGCTCCATCCGATCGCCGTTCGAACAGATCCATGACCGCGTCGTACAAATCGGAATGCCGCACGGGTTTCGTGACGACGCCGACGAATTGTCCGTTCGTGACCGCGGCGGGCGAGGGCCGGTCGACCGCCTCGACCACGATCAGGCGCATCGCGTCCGCCGCGGGATTCGCCGCAAGAGCCGCAGCGAACGCGACGCCGCCGTCTCCGGGCGTCGCGGCGTCGAGCACGACGAGGTCGAACGGCTGGCCTGTCTGCCATGCCCCGTCGAGACGATCGATCGCCGCGGCCGAATCCGTAACGGTCTCAACCTCGGCCTCCCAGCTCTTGAAGGCGGACACCAGCACGGACCGGCTGGCTTCGTTCCCGTCGATGACGAGAGCGCGCTTCGGCCAAGGGCCGATTCCGGGGCGCAGCCGCCCCGCGCCGGACGTGCGGCCGCGATCGAAGGGAATGGTGAAGGTGAATGTCGAGCCCCTGCCCGGAACGCTGTCCACCTCGATCCGCCCCCCCATGAGGGAGACGATTTCCTGGGAGATCGAGAGGCCGAGACCCGTGCCGCCGAACCGCCGCGTGATCGATCCGTCCGCCTGCTCGAAAGGCTTGAACAGGCGCGCCTTCGCTTCGGCATCGACGCCGATTCCGGTATCGCGAATCGCAAACCTGACCGGCACGATTCGCTCGCCCGTCGCCGACGCCGCGACGTCGACATGGACCGCGCCGCGCTCGGTGAACTTGATCGCGTTGCTGACGAGATTGGTGAGGACCTGCTGGAGCCGCGTCCGGTCGCCCCAGACGATCTCCGGCACGCTCTCCTCCACACGGCAGGTCAGGTCGATGTTCTTCTTGGCCGCGATCGGCGCCAGCAGGGCCGCGACGTCTTCCGTCGTATCCCGGAGGTCGAACTCGCCCCGGCCGAGCTCGAGGCGTCCGGCCTCGATGCGCGAGAAATCCAGGATGTCGTTGATGATGGTGAGAAGCGTCATGCCGGATTCGCGGATCGTGCGAACGTATTTCTTCTGCCGGTCGTTGAGCCCCGAGCGCGCCATGAGCTCCGCCATGCCGATGATGCCGCTCATCGGCGTGCGGATCTCGTGGCTCATGTTCGCGAGGAACTGCGACTTGGACCGGTTGGCGGCCTCGGCCTCCTCTTTGGCGCCCTGCAGCGCCGCTTCACTGTCCTTCAGATTCGTGATGTCCATGAAGACGACGACGGTGCCGCCGTCCAGCGTCCGCCGGAATATGCATCGCTGCCATGTTCCATTCAAGAATCGCACGTCGCGCGTATAGTCCGAACTGGTGAGGCGCTCCTCAACCCACCCGGCCGGATCGCTATCGCCGATATCGATGAGGCCATCGCTCACCAGTCGCTCGACAATCTGCCGGCGCGTGATCCCGGGCTGCAGGATGCCGGCAGCCCCCTGGTGCATGACCCTGAACTTCGAGTTGCAGATGACGAGGCGACCGTCCCGGTCGTAGAGCACGAACCCTTCGTCGATCGCCTCGATGGCTTCGGTGAGGCGCAGCCGCGCGTTTTCCGCATCGTCCCTGGCCGTGATCAGAGCCGCCTCGCCCTCCTTGAGGTTCGTGATGTCGGTGAAGACGACGACGGTCCCGCCATTATGGGTCTGACGGGTGCTGCATCTGAGCCAGGTCCCGTTCGCATAGCGCAGATCGCGGAACTCGCCGACATGGGCGAAGCGCTGCTCGACCCAGCGATCAGGGGGCAGATCGCGTTTGTCGATCAGATCGCTGCGCGCGACCGCGTCGAGAATCTCCTGCCGCGAGACGCCGGGCCGCATGATTCCGGCGACTGCCGCGTGAATGCTCCGGAACTTCTCGTTGCAGATGACGAGCCGCTGGTCTCCGTCGAAGAGCGCGAACCCCTCGGTGATCGACTCGATCGCCTCGACGAGCTGCAGGCGCGCATCCTCGGCATTGTCGCGGGCCTCCGCGAGCGCCGCCTCGCTCTCCTTGAGGTTCGTGATGTCCATGAAGGCGACGACGAGCCCGCCATCCTGCGTGCGGCGGGATATGCCGCGCTGCCACGTCCCATCGGCGTAGCGCACATCGCGCGAACGGTCCGTATAGGTAATGCGTTGCGTGATCCAACGCTCGGGGTCGACGCCGCCGGTATCGATGTGCCCGCCGCGCACCAGCCGTTCGACAATCTCCTTCCGCGCGACACTGGGCCGAAGAATGTCGCCGACCCCCGGATTCATGATCTTGAACTTCGTATTGCAGATGACGAGACGATCGTCCGCATCATAGAGCACGAACCCTTCGTCGATCGCCTCGATCGCGTCGATGAGGCGCCGGCGCGCATTCTCCGCGTCGTCCCGGGCAGCCGCGAGCGCCGTCTCGCTGTCCTTGAGATTTGTAATGTCCATGAACAGCAAAACGAATCCGCCGTCGGCCGTCCGGTGGGAATTGCAGCGCAGCCAGGTCCCGTCGGCGTAGCGTATGTCGCCGCTGCCCACCGGATTCTCGAGACGGTGATCGACCCAGCGTGCCGGATCCATCCCGCCGAGATCGACGAGGCCCGCACGCGCGATCGCCCGGAGAAGATCGCGGCGCGCGGTGCCCGGCTTGGCTCTCATCCCACTAATGGCCTGGTATTTTGAGTTGCAGATGACAAGGCGCTGATCGGAATCGAAAAGGGCGAAGCCCTCCGTGACCGACTCGATGGCCTCCTCGAGCTGGACGCGCGCGTCCTCCGCCTGGTCCCAGGCGTCCGTGAGCGCCACTTGGCTTTCCTTGAGATTCGTGATGTCCGTGAACACGAAGACATGGCCGCCGTCATGGGTGCGCCGGGTGCTGCGCCGCAGCCACATGCCGTTGGCATAGCGCATGTCCGCCATACCTTCGGGTCGTTCGAGACGCCACTGGATCCATTGCTCGGGATCGGCGTCGCCGAAATCGATCAGGTTGTTGGCGACGATCGCGCTCAAGACCTCTTTCAACGTCACGCCCGGCTTGAGGATGTCCGCGATGGGAGCGTGGATCGTCCTGAACTTCTCGTTGCAAAGAAGAAGCCGCCGATCCCGCCCATACAGAACGAACCCCTCCGTGATGGATTCGATGGCCTCGGTCAGGCGCAGACGCAGATGATCCGCATCGGCCTTCGCCGCGCGGAGGCCGTTCTCCATCGCCTCCCGGCGTTCGACTTCCGCAAGGAGCGATTCCGTCCGCGCGACCAGAGTCCCCGTGCGTTCCGCGACCAGACGCTCCAGGTTTTCGCGATGCCGATCGTCATCGACCTCCCGCGTGCGGATCGCGCGCAACCCAACCCAGAGGAGATAGAGGATGCCGCCCGCGACCCCGAGCGAGAAGACGGCGCAGATCAAGGCCTCCGCGTAGAGGTCGTTCACACCCGCCGTGATCTCGACGACTGCGGCCTCATCCGGGCCGATTTGTGCGATCGCCCGCCTGGAGACCGTGAACCCCTCCGGCGCGTCGCCGGCGACGGCGAGAACGCGGCCGTCGGCGTCGACGACTCGCGCTCGCCGTTGGTCGTCGTCGCTCCGGAACTTTCGGAGCGGACCGGTGAGGCGGGACTCGTCTTCACGCCAAATCTTGGGATCGAGCCGCGCGCGGCTGGCGACGTCGAGCGCCAGTTCCTCGGCCTCGTGGTCGAGAAGTTCGGCGTGATAGTTGAGCGACAAGGCGAGGAAGCCGGCCGGGGCTCCGATCCCGATCAGGGCGGCGGTCATGAGGCCGAACGCGAGCAACATTCGCCGGGCGAAACCGTGACGCCCTTTGCCCTGTGTGAAGGTCTCGAACCGGAAGAAATTCATCAGTCGATCGCCACGCCCATGACGGCTCGCCCCGAACGCGATATGCAACAGCCAGCAGACGTACGATGCTAACAATCGATGTTTAACCGGCTATGAAATCCGCCGACCCCCATTCAGATTAAACACTTAGGGTTTTCAATGGCTTATGCTAGAGAGTCGCGAATACAGGCGAGCCCGGGGCATAGGCCGGCAATGGACGGGCGATCGAGGACAAGAGGGGTTCCGGGCCAGACCTCCCCGTCCATCTTCCTTGGCTCATCCGCGCCGGGCGCGCCATCCCGCGCGCATCCCGGGATCGGCCGGCCCGCGATCCGGGCCAGCGCTCCCAGAACGATTTTTGCCGAGGCCAGCGCGCGACCTCTCGACCTATAATGCCGGCCGCCGCGCGGAACCGGCGTAACCCTTCGGGGAACCGCCCATCCGGCGGGGTGCGACGAGAAGAGGGAACAACGACCATGGCGATTGTGAACACACAAGATGCGATCTCCGTCCCGGGCCGGACGCTCCACGATCAGGTGATCCCCAAGATGGAGTATCAGGGCCTCTTGATCAAAGCCGGCCAGACCGTCCGGGTCATCGACACGGAGGGCGAGCAGGTCATGGACACGATCACGCTCAACGCGCATGACCACAGCGACCATTCCTCGATGCCCTGGACCAACTTCCTCAACCGCCGCTGGCGCCTGACGAAGGGCCACACGATCTATTCGATCCGCTGCCGGCCCATGTTTAGGATTGTCGAAGACACGGTTGGCCTGAACTATTCCGGCGGCGGGTTCTGCACCATGGAGTCCAATCACACGCGCTACGGCGTGCCGCACACGCGGAACTGCGGCGACAATCTCGCGAACGCGCTGGCGCCCTTCGGCGTGCCGCGCTACCACGTCGCCGAGTCCGGCGAATTCGCGATCTTCATGCATGTCGGCTTCGACCCCGACGGGGTCTGCGAGATCCGGGCACCCGCCTCCAAGGCCGGCGACTATATGGACCTCGAGGCACAGATGGACGTGCTTCTCTCGCTCTCGGTCTGCCCGCAGGAACGCAACCCCTGCAACAATTTCAAGGCGAAGCCGATGCGCGTCATCGTGTTCGAGCGCGAAGGGACAAAGAGGGTCTCGTGATGGCTGGGCCAAGCCGCTCCGAGACTTCCGTGCGGCCGCGTGGCCTCGGCAGGCTTGCCGCGCTAGCGGTCCTGGCGGCGCTTCTTCTGCTGAGCGCGCCCATCGCGGGAGCGCGCGCCGAGGGCATCACGACGGTCGCGAAGCTCGGCGCGGGCGCGCATTTTCACGGCATCGCGGTCGACCCGCAGGATTCCTCGCGCATCCTGCTCGCGACGCATCAGGGCATCTACGCGGTCACGGCCGATGGGCGCGCGCGACGCATCTCGCTCACCGAGGACGATTTCATGGGGTTCTCGACCAATCCCAGCGACCCCGCGCGCCTCTTCGCGAGCGGGCATCCCGCCGGCGGCGGCAATGTCGGCTTCCTCGTCTCGACCGATAGCGGGCGGAACTGGCGCCAGCTTTCGTCCGGCGTCGGCGGGCCGGTCGATTTTCATCAGATCGCCGTCAGCCCCGCCGACCCCAATCTGATCTTCGGCACCTACCGCCGCGAGCTGCAAATGAGCGAGGATGGCGGGCGGACATGGACGGTCGCCGCGCCTGCGCCGCTCGAGATCATCGACCTCGCGGCCTCCGCGAAGGACAAGAACACGCTCTACGCGGCGGCGAGCACCGGCCTCTTCAAAAGCACGGATCGCGGACGCAATTGGAAACGCGCGCATCCGGCCGAGGCGCCCGTGACGGCGGTGCATGTGCGCAAATCGGGCGAGGTCATCGCCTTCATCGTCGGGACGGGCCTCGTCATGGCGAGCGAGCCCGCGCTCGAATGGCGCGTGGTCGGCCCCGGCTTCGCCGGCGGCCCGATTCTCCACCTCGATGCCGGCGACGCGAACAGCCTCTACGCCGTCGCCGTCCTCGCGCCGCACGGACAGGTCGTGATCGCGAGCCACGACGGCGGCAAGACCTGGACGCCCTGGGGCACGGCGAAGAATCCGTAAGCGTCGCGACGAGGTTCGCCGCATGAAATCGCTGTTCACGATGCTCGCGGATTACAACGCGTGGGCCAATGAGCGCCTCTTCGCGGCCGCGGCCAAAGTGTCCGATCGTGACTACCGCGCCGATCACGGCGCCTTCTTCGGCTCGCTCCACGGCACGTTGAACCACCTGCTCACGGGCGATCTCATCTGGCTGCATCGCCTCACGGGCGAGGGCACCGAGCCGCGGGAACTCGAAGCGATTCTCCATGACGACCTCGCTTCGCTCCATGCGGCGCGCCGCCACGAGGATTCCCGCCTCATCCGCTATGTCGCCTCGCTCGGCGATTCGGATTTGGCGACCGGAGTCGTCACGTATCGCTCGACGCGCAGCCCCATGGACATCGAGCAGCAGCTCGCACCCCTTCTGATGCATGTCTTCAATCACCAGACGCACCACCGCGGCCAGGCGCATGGGCTGCTCACCGCAATCGCGGGCGAAGCGCCGTCCCTCGACCTTCTCATGTATCAGCGCGCGACGGGGCTGAGCATCGTCAAGGGCGCAGCGATCGGCGCCTCGCGGCCCGAACGGCGGCCCGGACGCTAACGCGCGCGGCCTGACCCCGGCCGATCGTCACCCTTGGACCAAACGCGCGGCGCACGCTAGGCTGCGCGCCCATGGCACGCGTTCGCGATCTCGACGATATCGTCCGTCACGGCCTCTGCATCGGCTGCGGGCTCTGCGAGAGCATGGCCGGGCGCGATGCCGTCGCGATGACGCTGACGGAGATCGGCCAGCTCCGCCCCGTCACCAAGCGCCCACTGGACGACAGGCTTCTTCGCCGCATCCTCGACGCCTGTCCCGGCATCAGCCTCACCGGCCCCGATCGGCGCCAGGCCAAGGCCGAGGGCGCCGTCATGCACACGATGTGGGGGCCGATCCATTCGCTCCGCCGGTGCTGGGCGGGAGATGCGCCTGTGCGCCACAAGGCGGCGGCGGGCGGCGCGCTGACGGCGCTCGGCCAGTATCTCCTCAGAAGCGGCGAGGTCGATGCCATCCTTCACGTGCAGGCATCCCTGAGCGACCCGATGCTGACGGATGCGCAGGTAAGCCGGACGCCCGATGAGGTGCTCGCGGGCGCCCAGTCGCGCTATGGCCCCGCCGCACCCCTCGCCCATGTCATGCGCCTTCTCGACGAGGGACGGCGCTTCGCATTCATCGGCAAGCCCTGCGACGTCGCTGGGATCCGGAACCTCGCGCGCCAGGATTCGCGCGTGGCGACGCAGATCCCCTATCTCCTCTCCATCTTCTGCGGCGGTGTCGCGAACGTCCAGACGGCGGAGAAGATCGCGCGCTATCACGGCGTCGAGCCGCAGGACGTCCAGGTCTTCCGCTGGCGCGGCGAAGGCTGGCCGGGCCCGACGCATGTCGAGACCAGGGACGGCCGCATCTTCGACCTCACCTATGTGCAGACCTGGTTCGAGACGGACAAGCCCTGGACCTACGACCTCCAGTTCCGCTGCAAGATCTGCCCGGATGCGATCGGCGAGCTGGCCGACGTGGCGTGCCCCGACGGCTGGATCATCGAGGGCGGCCAGCGCATCTTTCGCGAGGCGCCCGGAATCAACCTCGCGGTCGCGCGCACCGAGAAAGGCACGCGCCTCGTCGAGCGCGCCGCGGCGGCGGGCGCGCTCGTCCTCGCCCCCTGCACGATCGAGGAGATGGCGATCCAGCACGGCGACCACCGGCGGCGCAAGCTCGGCCATCCCGCGCGCGCCCTCGGCATGCGTCTCGCGGGCGCCCCCGCGATCGACGCGCGCGGCTTCCGCGCCTGGCGCCATGCCTGGCTCAACGGGTTCAGGGAGAATTGGGAGGCCTTCCGCGGCACCTTCGCGCGCGTGCGGGCCGGCGCCAACCGCGAACGCGTGCCGCGCTGAGCGATCGGGCGGCGAAAACGACGCGCCGCGCGGGCGCAGGAAGAATTGGCCAACGCGCATGAAAGCGGTCAGTCTTCCGCCGTCCCGTTCCCCTCGTCCCCTTTTGTCATGACCGTCGCTCCCTGGCTCTGGATCGCCTTCACCATCGTCGCCGCGGCCTGCCAGACCGCGCGCAACACCATGCAGCGCGGCCTCATCGCCTCGCTCGGCACGGTGGGGGCCACGCATGTGCGCTTTC
>JBGPGW010000067.1:0-13649 GCA_041484095.1 Alphaproteobacteria bacterium
GCCACGCGCAACTGCCATTCCACGAGGTCTTGCCCCGTGATCATCTCCGTCACGGGATGCTCGACCTGAAGGCGGGTGTTCATCTCCATGAAGTAGAACTGGCCGTCCTCGGCAAGGATGAACTCGACCGTTCCGGCGCCGACATAGCCGATGGCCGACGCCGCGGCCACCGCGGCCTCGCCCATCGCGCGGCGCGTCGCCTCGGGCAGCCCGGGCGCGGGCGCCTCCTCGATCACCTTTTGATGGCGCCGCTGGATCGAGCATTCGCGCTCGAAAAGGTGCACGGCCCGGCCATGGAGATCGGCGAAGATTTGCATCTCGATGTGGCGCGGGCGGTCGAGATAACGCTCGATCAGCACGCGGTCGTCGCCGAAGGCAGCGGCGGATTCGCGGCGCGCGGATTCGAGAGCCTCGCCGAACGCCGCGGCCGAAGCGACGACGCGCATGCCGCGCCCGCCGCCGCCGGCCGAGGCCTTGATGAGGACGGGAAAGCCGATGCGTTTGGCTTCCCGCGCGAGCGTCGGCAGGTCCTGCGCCTCGCCGTGATAGCCGGGAACGACGGGGACGCCGGCCTTCTCCATGATGGTCTTGGCCGCGCTCTTCGATCCCATCGCGCGAATGGCCGAGGCGGGCGGCCCGACGAAGACGAGACCCGCGTTCACGCATGCCTCGGCGAAGGCCGCATTCTCCGACAGGAAGCCATAGCCGGGATGCACGGCCTCGGCGCCGGATTGGCGCGCGGCGGCGATGATGCGCTCGATCGAGAGGTAACTCTCTCGCGCCGGCGCGGGTCCGATGCACCGGGCATCATCCGCCAGCGCGACATGCTGCGCCCCTGCATCGGCTTCGGAATAGACCGCGATCGTGCGCAGACCCATCCGCCGCGCGGTGCGGATGACCCGGCAGGCGATCTCGCCCCGGTTCGCGATGAGCAGGGATCCGAACATGTCCTAGCCCCGCTCCCTCGTGCCGTCGCGCCGGCGATCGCGCGCATAGGTGATCAACTCGCTCACTCCGAACATGAGCAGCAGGATGCCGCACACGACCTCGGTCACGGCGATGAGCCGCGCGAGATTCGTGATCGGAACGATGTCCCCGTAACCCACGGTGCTCAGCGTCACGATGGAGAAATAGAGCGCCTCGGGAAACGTGATCTCCCGTATCACACCCACGATGCGAAACAGCGTCCCATCCTCCACGCGATCGATGATTCGGTAGACGCAGGCGAAGATGATGGTGAGCAGCGAATACAAGGTGAGGAAGGCGAACGCCGGAACGACGAGCCGGCCGATATGCTGAAAGAATCCCTCGAACAGGAGGCCCGTATCGACGAGAAAGATCGAGACGTGACGGCTGCCGGAGAGCACCACCAGCGACACGAGAGCCATCGCGGCAAGGAAGACCAGGTCCTCGGTCCCGCTCGCAAACGCGCGCCCGGGAACCATGAATGTCAGCGCGCCGATCACGAAAACGGGCACGAGCCAGCCGATGACCTGGCCGAAATGGGTGACGTCGCGCATCCGTTCCTCGGTCACGATGGCGCGAATTTCGCGCCGGTGCCAGATCGCGCCCGCGACGAATCCGATGACCGGCATGGCGAAGCCGGCATAGACGGCGAGACGCGAGATCACCTCGAAATTGGTGAGCCGCAGGAAGGTGAAGAGACAGGCATAGACGCCGAGGAAGCTCGCGAACGACAGCGCGAAGAACAGGCTGCCGGGAAAGAGGGCCAGGAAGGTGACGACCGCCCCGATGACGACGGCGAGCACCACGAACAGGAAATAGTCGAACGCATCGGTGACGGAAAACGCGATGAGAAGGATGAGCGCCGCGGTGAAGAGGACCGCGCCCAGCCGGTGGCGGCTCGCGGCCGTCATGTCGCACGCTCCCGGACCCAGGCCGGCGCCCGCTTGCCGAGGAACGCCCCGAGCCCCTCACGGGCCTCATCGGAGGCGCGGCGCTCCGCCGCCCATCGGGCCAGCGATTCGACCTGGCGATCGTCGAGCGCTAGCGCCGCCACGGCGAAGATGAGGGCCTTCGTCTCTGCGAGGGCCTGCGGCCCGCCGAGAAGCAACGCCGCGACGATGTCCTGCGTCCGGCTTTCAAGAGCCTCGCGCGGCACCACGTCATGGATCAGTCCGATGCGCCGCGCCTCCGCCGCATCGAAGCGCTCGGCCGTCAGGGCATAGCGCCGCACCTGCCGCGTTCCGATCGCGGCATCGAGGGCCGGCGCGATCGGCGCGGGCAGGACGCCCACCCGCACTTCGGTGAGCGCGAAGCTCGCATCCTCGCTCGCGAGGGCAATGTCGCAGGCCGCAACGAGGCCGACGCCGCCCCCGAAGCATGCGCCGTGGACGGCCACGACCGTCGGCACGCGCAATTCGGCCAGCGCCTTCACCGCGCGCGTCGTGCGGAGGGAGAAGTCCAGATTCTCGGCCGGCGTGAAATCGGCGGCGCGCCGCAGCCAGCCGAGATCGGCGCCGGCGGAGAAATTCTTGCCGTTCGCCCTCAGGACGAGCGCCCGCAGATGCGAGTCCGATGAGAGAGCGCCGAGCGCCGCGGTCAGCTCGTCGATCAGCGCGCCGTTATAAGCGTTGTGAATCGCCGGCCGGTTGAGCGTCACCGTCGCGACGCCGCGCCCATCGATGGCCGAGAGGATGATCGGCTCGTCGGTCACGCTTGCCAGCCGGGCTTGCGTTTCTCGAGAAACGCCGTGACGCCTTCACGGCCCTCGGGCGAAGCCCTGAGGCGCGCAATGCGCTCCGCCGTGTCGGCGCGCAGCGCTTCGCTCGGCGCACCGCCGACATCGAGCGCGAGGCGCTTGGTCTCGGCCAGCGCCTTGGGGCCGCCGAGCTTGAGGGCATCGACCACCGTCTTGACGAGCGCGTCCAGGTGATCCGGCTCCGCCACCTGGTGGACGAGGCCGATTCGGCGCGCTTCGCCGGCATCGAACCGCTCGGCCGTCAGCATGTAGCGCCGTGCCGCGCGCGGACCGATCGCCCCGATCACATAAGGGCTGATGACGGCGGGGATGAGCCCGAGCCGGACCTCGCTCAAGGCGAATCCGGCCGCGGTGCTGGCCAGTGCCACGTCGCAACAGGCGACGAGCCCGACCCCGCCGCCGATCGCAGCCCCATGAACGCGCGCCACGGTCGGCATGGGCATCGTGTCGAGCCGGTGCATGAGCCGCGCGAGGCGGGACGCGTCGGCGAGATTCTCGGCTTCCGTGTAGCCGGCCATGCGCCGCATCCAGCCGAGATCGGCGCCGGCCGAAAAGCTCTTGCCCGCGCCGGCGAGCACGACCACGCGCACATCGCTTCGCCTTGCGAGCTGATCGAGGACGTCGCCGAGCCGCGCGATGAGGGCATCGTCGAACGCATTGTGGACATCGGGACGATTGAGGGTCACGACCGCCTCTCCATCCGCATAACGCAACGGGACCGTGTCGTCCGCCATGCATCACATCCTGAAGACGCCGAAGGTCGTGCGCTCGATCGGCGCGTTCAGCGCGGCCGAAAGCCCGAGCGCCAAGGCCATGCGTGTATCGGCGGGGTCGAGCACGCCGTCGTCCCAGAGCCGCGCGCTCGCATAATAGGGATGCCCCTGCGCCTCGTACTGGGCGCGAATCGGCGCCTTGAAGGCCTCCTCGTCGGCCGCGGGCCAGGTCTTGCCCTGGGCCTCGACATTGTCGCGCCGGATGGTCGCGAGCACGCTCGCCGCCTGCTCGCCGCCCATGACGGAGATGCGCGCGCCCGGCCACATCCAGAGAAAGCGCGGCTGGTAGGCGCGCCCGCACATGCCGTAGTTTCCCGCACCGAAACTGCCACCGATGATGACGGTGAATTTGGGCACGCGCGCGCAGGCGACGGCCGTCACCATCTTGGCACCATCGCGCGCGATGCCGCCCGATTCGTACTTTTTGCCGACCATGAAGCCCGCGATGTTCTGAAGGAAGACGAGCGGGATGCCGCGCTGGCAGCACAGCTCGATGAAATGGGTCGCTTTCAGCGCCGATTCCGAAAACAGGATGCCGTTGTTGGCGAGGATCCCGACGGGATAGCCGTAAATATGGGCAAAGCCGCAGACGAGCGTCGTGCCGTAAAGCGCCTTGAACTCGTCGAGCTCGCTGCCGTCGACGAGCCGCGCGATGACCTCGCGGACGTCGTAGGGCTTGCGCACGTCGATGGGCACGATGCCGTAGATTTCCTCGGGATCGTAGAGGGGCTCCCTGGGCGGCCGCACGGGAAGCGTCAGCGTCTTCGTGCGGGCGAGGTTCGACACGATCCGGCGGGCGATGGCAAGGGCGTGCGAGTCGTTCTCTGCCGCGTGATCGGCCACGCCCGAGACCCGCGTGTGCACGTCCGCCCCGCCCAATTCCTCGGCCGTCACCACTTCACCGATCGCGGCCTTCACCAAGGGCGGCCCGCCCAGGAAGATCGTGCCCTGATTGCGCACGATGATGGCCTCGTCCGACATGGCCGGCACATAGGCGCCGCCCGCCGTGCACGATCCCATGACGACCGCGATCTGCGGAATGCCGCGCGAAGACATGGTCGCCTGGTTGTAGAAGATCCGCCCGAAATGGTCGCGATCGGGGAACACCTCGTCCTGGTTCGGCAGGTTGGCGCCGCCGGAATCGACGAGGTAGATGCAGGGCAGGTTGTTCTCGGCCGCGATTTCCTGCGCGCGCACGTGTTTTTTCACCGTGACGGGATAGTAGGTCCCGCCCTTGACCGTCGCATCGTTGGCGACGATGACGCATTCCTGCCCCGCAACACGGCCGATGCCGGTGATGAGCCCGGCGGCCGGGACCTCGCCGCCATACATCTCGTAGGCCGCGAGCTGCGACAGCTCGAGAAACGGCGCGCCGGAATCGAGCAATGTGCGCACCCGTTCCCGCGGCAGGAGCTTGCCGCGGGAGAGATGCCGCTCGCGCGCGGCCTTCGGCCCGCCCTGCTTGATCGTCGTGACCTTGGCACGAAGCTCCTCGACGAGCCCGTGCATCGCCTTGGCGTTGGCAGCGAAGGCCTCCGATCGCGTGTCGATCGCGCTGCGAATGACGGTCATGGTGCTGCCCCGAACGTCATCACCAGCCCCCGGACTTCAGCCATTGGGCCAATTCCGGAATCCGGTCGTGGCCCCAGAACGGCTCGCCGTCGACGATGAAGAAGGGCGACCCGAAGACGCCTTTTTTCATCGCGGCCTCGGTCTCCTGGCGCAGCCGCTCCTTGACGGCCGGCTGCTGGATCGCGGCGAGGAGATCGTCGCGGCCGATGCCGAGCTGCCCCGCCACGTCGGCCACGGCTTCGGGCGCCGTCATGTCGCGGCCGGCGCCGAAATAGGCCCTGAACACGGCGGATGCGAACAGCTTGGCCAGGGTCTCATCGCGCCCGAGCAGCCAGTAGAAGGCCCGGCTCGCGGCGATCGCCGGGAAGGGAAACACCGCCGGCCAGGTGAACGCGATCTTGAGGCGGCGTGCCGCGCGCGGCACGTCGCGGCGCATGTAATCACCCTTCATCGGGACATCGACGAGCGGACGGCCGCCGGTTTCCCTCAGCACGACGCCGAGCAGGATCGGCCGCCACATGACGGCGCGATGATGCTCCGCGGCCAGCGCATCGATCGCCGCCGCCGCGAGATACCCGTAGGGCGAGGAGAAATCGAAATAGAATTCAATCGGTCCGGCCATCCATTCCTCCCCTCACTCGGCCGCAAGCGCGCGCCCGATCACCATGCGCTGGATCTCGCTGGCACCTTCGTAGATCGTGCACACGCGGACGTCACGGTAATAGCGCGCGACCGGATAGTCTTCGGTGTAGCCGTAGCCGCCGTGGATCTGGATCGCCGCCGAGCAAACGGACTCGGCGGATTCAGTCGCAAACAGCTTGGCCATCGACGCTTCCTTGAGGCAGGGCCGGCCCGCGTCGCGGAGCTGGGCCGCGTGATGGATGAGAAGGCGCGCGGCTTCGAGCGATGTCGCCATGTCCGCGAGCTTGAACGCGATGGCCTGATGATCGATCAGCTTCGAGCCGAAGGATTCGCGCTCCTTGGCGTAGGCGCGGGCCGCCTCGAACGCCGCGCGCGCGATGCCCAGGGCCTGGGCTGCGATGCCGATGCGCCCGCCCTCCAGATTGGCGAGCGCGATCCGGTAGCCCTCCCCTTCCCGGCCCAGGAGACTCTCGCCGGGAAGCCGGACCTCGTTCAGCCGTATCTGCGCCGCGTCGATATGGCGCTGGCCGAGCTTATCCTCGACCCGCGCGACCTCGAATCCCGCCATATCCGTCGGCACCAGGAAGGCGCTGATTCCGCGCTTTCCCGCTTGGGGATCGGTCACGGCAAAGACGATGGCGACATCGGCATTGGCGCCCATGGTCACGAACTGCTTCGTGCCTTCGAGCAGGTAGCCGTTGCCGTCGCGCCGGGCGCGCGTCCTGAGATTGGACGCGTCCGACCCCGCCTGCGGCTCGGTCAGGCAGAACGCGCCCAGGAACTCGCCCGTCGCCAAGGGCCGGAGATAGCGCCGCTTCTGCTCCTCGGTGCCGAAGCCGAGGATCGGCATGCACACGACGGAATTCTGCACGCTCATGGCGCCGCCGAGGCCGCCGTCGCCGACCGCGATTTCCTCGAGTGCCGCGGCATAGGCGACGTGATCGGTGCCGGCGCCGCCCCATTCCTCCGGCACCAGCATGCCGAGGAAGCCGAGCGCGCCGATCTCCGCCATCGCGTCGCGGGGGAATTCGCCCTTTCGTTCGCGCGACGCGGCAAACGGCGCAAGACGCTCGCCCGCGAAGGCGCGCGCCGCGTCCCGAATCATGACCTGTTGCTCGGTGAGGATCATGCCCGCCCCAGGAACTCTACGACCAGCCGACGCAAAACCGCTCGGGACCGGCAAGCAGCGGACTGTCGAGCGGCTCGGAAGCGCGGACGCTGTTGAGCTGCGCGATGTGCCGGCGATTCGTCATGCTGTCTCCTACCATGGCAACTCCGCACCCTCGTGATTGAAGAACCGGCCGCTGTCGGCGAGTGTCAGCCGCGCCATGACCTTGCGCATGGCGACGACGCTTTCCTCGGGCGAGATGGCCGCCTTCGGCCCGCCCATGTCGGTCCGGACCCAACCCGGCGAGAGGATCGCGCAGATAACGCCAAGCGGCGCGGTTTCGATCGCCAGGCACTTCATGGCCATGTTGAGCGCGGCCTTGCTCGACCGGTATTTGTATTCCGTCCCGCTCGCGTTGCGGCCGATGCTGCCCATGCCGCTCGAGACGGCGACGATGAGTTTGCGATCGCTCTTCGCGACGTTCTCGATCAGCGCATCGGCAACCGCGATCGGCCCGATGACATTGACCCGCATCACCTCGTGCCAGGCCTCGAAGTCGAAGGCACCAAGCTTCACGCCGCGCGGCCCGTAGATCCCCGCGTTGTTGATGAGCTCGTCGATCGGCGCGCCCTTGAGCTCGCGCGCGAGATCGGCAGCATGCGCGGGGTCGCCGACGTCGAGCCGATGGACGCTCACCTGTCCCGCAAGCGCCTTCAGCGCCGCGGCGTTCGCGGGATCGCGGCAGGTGGCGAAGACGCGCCAGCCCTCGGCGGCGTATTGCCGGGCGAATTCGAGACCGAGGCCCCGGTTCGCCCCCGTGACGAGGACGCTTGGCATGATCGCTTCGCGAGCCGTTCCCTCACGCAACCATGAAGTGAGCGGATTTCGGCGACTTCGAGTTGATGGGCATGATGTCCTGCGGACAGGCCGAGAAGGCCATCACGAGATCCATCTCCGCGCGGAACAGAACGTAGTCGCCCTTCTTCGAGACGGTCGGGTATTGGCCGATCTTGCCGGCGCTCTCGACCGGCGTGTTCTGCCACAGGTTGAGGGGCGACGGCGTCTCGCTGATGTGATAGCCGGCCTCGATCATGGCCTCCCACAAATTGTCGTTGCAGTTGCGGTGATAGGTCTTGCAGCCCAGAAGCTGATAGCGATAGCGGTCGCAGGCCGCCATCATCGTGTCATGGACGCCGGGCGAGCTGTCCTCGATCCATTTGAGGATGGGGCGGCGCTTGTTGGTGATGAGCGCGTCGCCCTTCTTCGCGCGATAGCGGCCGATCCACACGCGGACATGTTCCATCGACATGAATTCGCGCAAATCATCGGCGTTGAACGCCCAGGTGTCGACCACTTGCGTGCCATGGGTGTTGATGACCTTGATCTTCTGGCCCTTCTTCACGAAAGCGGCCTTGCCCTGGCGCGCCGGAATCTCGATGAGTTTGCCTTTCGCCATCTCGCTTTCCCCTCTTGTGCCGCGGCGCGTCGCGCCGCGCGCTCTTGCCTCTCACATGGTTTCGACATGCGCCTCGGTCGGCGCGCCGCTGTTCACCGGCAGCATGTCCTGCGGACACGCGGAGAAGACGACGACCGCATCCATCTCCGCGCGGAAGACGACGTACTGCCCCGGCTTCGAGACCGTCGGCAGGTACTGAATGCCCTTGCCCGGCACATACTGCGTGTTCTGGAACAGATTGAAGGGGCACGGCGTCTCCGGCACCGTGAGGCCGGCCGCCTTCATCGCGTTAGACAGATTGTCCGTGCAATTGTCGTGATAGTCCTTGGCGCCGAGCTGACGATAGCGATGGATGTCGCAGGCCGCGACCAGCGTATCGTGAACCCCGGGCGAGGTGTCCTCCAAGAGCGTGATGATCGGACGGCGCTTGTTCGTCACCATGGCATCGCCGATCGCGGGCGACAGCTTGTCGATGGCGACGCGGCAATGCTCCATCGACATGAATTCCTTGATGTCGTCGGCATTGAACGCCCAGTGATCGACGATCTGCGTGCCGTGGGTGTTGACCACCTTGTAGCGCTGGCCTTTCTTCACGCGAAGCGCCAGGCCCTTGCGCGCCGGAATCGTGTGCCGTTCCGCCATAGCCTCCCCCTTCTCCGATACGGGTTGCTCGCTGCCTCTACTCGAGTTCGATCGCCGCGTCCGTCGAATTGCCGTCGTTGATCTTCATGATGTCCTGCGGGCAGCACGAACACACGACGACCGCGTCCATCTCCGCGCGAAACCGCACATACTGGCCGGGCTTCGAGACCGGCGGCAGCCAGGCGAAGCCCTTGCCCGGCGCGTACTGCGTGTTCTGAAAGAGATTGAAGGGCGCCGGCGTCTCCGGCACCGTGAGGCCGATCGCCTTCAGCGCGGCCGCGAGATTGTCCGTGCAATTGTCGTGATAGCCCTTCACGCCCAGCCCCTCATAGCGATAGATGTCGCAGGCCGCGATCAGCGTATCGTGCACGCCGGGCGTCGTGTCCTCGACCAGCGTGATGATGGGCCGGCGCTTGTTGGTCACCATGGAGTCCCCGACCAGCGGCGACAGCTTGTCGATGGCGACGTGGCTATGCTCCATCGACATGAATTCCTTGATGTCGGCGGCATTGAAGGCCCAGTGGTCGACGACCTGATAGCCGTGCGTGTTGATGACCCGGTAGTGCTGGCCCTTCTTCACGCGCAGTGCGAGGCCGCGCCGGGCCGGTATGGTCTGTGCTGTCATCGTATCCTCTGCTTCGGGTGTCGTTGCGTTAACGCCGTGCGCGTTTCTTGGATGGCTTGGCCCGCGCCGCTTGCCGCTTGGCTTTCTCCTGGAGCAACGCGGTCGCGTCCATCTCCACGAGAATGCGCGGGTCGGCGAACGTGGCCGTGATCATCGTCGCCGCCGGCCGCGCGCGGCCGATCTTCTTCTGAATGAGGCGGGCGACCCGCTCGAAATCCTTGTGATCGGTCAGGTAGAGGTTGATCCGCACGACGTCGTCGAAGGTGGCGCCCGCTTCCTTCAATCCCCACTCCATGTTGGCCAGCATCTGCTTCGTCTGATCGATCACGTCGAGCGAGATCGTGTGGCGCTTGTAGTCGAAGCCCGTCGTGCCGGCATGGAACACCCAGTTGCCGTCGCGCACCGCGCGCGAATAACCCAGCAGCTTCTCGAACGCCGATCCCGAGGAAATCCGTTTGCGTGCCATGGTCAGTTGATCCTCTCGATTGCGATGGCCGTCGCCTCGCCGCCGCCGATGCAGAGCGAGGCGACGCCGCGCTTCAAGCCGTATGTCGCGAGCGCATTGATCAGCGTGACGATGATGCGGGCACCCGAGGCCCCGATGGGATGGCCGAGCGCGCAGGCCCCGCCATGGACGTTCACCTTCTCGTGCGGCAGCGCGAGATCGCGCATCGCCGCCATGGTGACGACCGCAAAGGCCTCGTTGATCTCGAAGAGGTCGACCTCGCCCGCGCGCCAGCCCAATTTGTCGAAGAGCGCCTTCATCGCACCCACCGGCGCCGTCGTGAACCAGGCCGGCGCCTGGGCGAAGGTCGTGTGCCCGTGGATGATCGCGAGGGGGTGGAGCCGCCGCCGCTCGGCCTCGGAACGCCGCATCAGAACCAGCGCCGCCGCCCCGTCGGAGATCGAGCTCGAATTCGCCGCCGTCACCGTGCCGCCGTCGCGGAAGGCGGGCTTGAGGGTCGGAATCTTCGAGGGATCGGCCGAACGCGGCTGCTCGTCCTTGTCGACGCTCACGGTGCCCTTGCGGCCCTTCACGGCGACGGGCGTCACCTCGCGCGCGAAGGTGCCGTCCTCGACCGCCTTCTTCGCGCGCGCGAGCGAAGCCAGCGCAAAGCCGTCCTGCTGTTCGCGCGTGAATTGATAGTGCTGCGCGGTGTCCTCCGCGTAGGTGCCCATGAGGCGGCCCTTGTCGTAGGCGTCTTCGAGGCCGTCGAGGAACATGTGGTCGAGCACGCGGCCATGGCCCATCCGGTAGCCGCTCCGCGCGCGGTCGAGGAGATAGGGGGCGTTGGTCATGCTCTCCATGCCGCCCGCGACCATGACCGTGTTCGTGCCGGCGGCGATCAGATCATGCGCCAGCATCGCCGCCTTCATGCCCGAGCCGCACATCTTGTTGATCGTCGTGCAGCCGACCGAATCGGGAATGCCGGCACCGCGCGAGGCCTGGCGCGCTGGCGCCTGGCCTTGGCCCGCGGGCAGCACACAGCCCATGATGACCTCGTCGACATCGCCCGCCTTGATGCCCGCACGATCGAGGGCCGCGCGAATGGCGGCCGCGCCGAGAGAGGGCGCCGTCGCGTCCTTGAGCTCGCCCTGGAAGCCGCCCAGGGGCGTCCGCACGGCGCCGACGATGACGATGGGATCAACGGTCATGTTCGCACCTTATCGAGTGAGGAACGGGGTCAACAAGGATTTCCCTCCGCGAACGCCGGCATTCTACGCCGTCTCCTCGAACAGCTCCCGGCCGATGAGCCAACGGCGGATCTCGCTCGTGCCGGCGCCGATCTCGTAGAGCTTCGCGTCGCGCAAAAAGCGCCCGGTCGGCGAGTCGTTGACATAGCCCATGCCGCCGAGACACTGGATCGCTTCGAGCGCCATCCAGGTCGCGCGCTCGCCCGCATAGAGGATCGCGCCGGCCGCGTCCTTGCGGGTGGTCGCACCCCGGTCGCAGGCGCGCGCGACCGCATACACATAGGCCTTCGCCGCGTTCATGGTCGTGTACATGTCGGCCAGCTTGCCCTGCATGAGCTGGAAGCTGCCGATCGGCTCGCCGAACTGTTTTCGCTGGTGGAGATAGGGCACGACCACGTCCATGCAGGATTGCATGATGCCGAGGGGGCCCGCCGCGAGCACGACGCGCTCATAGTCGAGCCCGCCCATCAGCACGGCGACGCCCTTGCCGACCTGGCCGAGCACGTTCTCCTCCGGGACTTCGCAGTCTTCGAAGATGAGCTCTGCGGTGTTGGAGCCGCGCATGCCGAGCTTGTCGAGCTTCTGCGCGGTGCGGAAGCCCTTCCAGCCCTTCTCGATGAGGAAGGCGGTGATGCCGCGCGCGCCGGCATCGGGATCGGTCTTGGCGTAGACGACGAGGGTCTCGGCATCCGGACCGTTGGTGATCCACATCTTGCCGCCGTTCAGCACGTAGCGGTCGCCCTTCTTCTCCGCGCGCGTGCGCATGCCGACGACGTCGGAGCCCGCACCCGGCTCGCTCATGGCGAGCGCGCCCACATGCTCGCCCGAGATGAGCTTCGGCAGGTAGCGACGGCGCTGCGCCTCGGTGCCGTTCCGGCGGATTTGGTTGACGCACAGATTCGAATGCGCGCCGTAGGAAAGGCCGACCGAGGCGGAGGCGCGGCTGATCTCCTCCATCGCGACGCAATGCTCGAGATAGCCGAGACCCGCGCCGCCATAGTCCTCCTCGACGGTGACGCCGAGGACGCCGAGCGCGCCGAGCTTCGGCCAGAGATCGCGCGGAAACTCGTTGCTGCGGTCGATCGCATCGGCGCGCGGCGCGATTTCGTCGGACGCGAAGCGCGCGACCGTGTCGCGGATCGCGTCGGCCGCCTCGCCGAGGCCGAAATCGAGAGACGGTGGACGATTGGTGATCATGACAACCCCTCCCGTGACCTTAGCGCCAATGGCGGGCGCGGCGAAACAGACGTTAGGAACCGCGCGTCCCGTCCGCGCGCTCGGCAATCGCCATCAGCGTCTGGATCGAGGTCGCGCACATCCGCTCGGCCCCGCCAGCCCCGCCGAACGCATCCGCCTGAACCACCGTCAGGGTCCGTCCGGGCCGCACCACCTGGCCGCGCGCGATGAGTTCGTCGCCCTCTCCGGGCAAGAGAAAGTTGAGCTTGTACTCGACGGTCAGGATGCTCATCCCTTGAGGCATGAGGCTGAAGGCGGCATAGCCGGCCGCGCTGTCGAGGACAGAGGCGATCACGCCGCCGTGGTAGTAGCCATGCTGCTGGCGCAGGTTGGGCCCCGCCGGGAGCGCGATCTCGGCGAAGCCGGGGCGGATCGTTCTCAGTGTCGCACCGAGAAGCGCCATGAAGGGCTGGCGGGCAAAACTGTCGCGGCAGCGCTGGGCGTAGGCTGGATCCCTTGGCTCAAACAGTGAATCGGGCATCGCGTTGGATCCATGCGGCAGGTAATGGGTGATCGGGGAGTGGCGCCACGCTAGGCCCCCTTGCGCCAATGCGCGGCGCAGCGGGCCTCAAGCGTATCGAGCCAATCGAGCGCTATCCGGACATCGTCGCGGAGCGCTGTAAGCTTCGCGCGGTAATCGCCAATGCGGCCGAGATGGTGCCGCGGGTCCGCGATTTCGCCCGGCCGGGCATAATAGAGTTCGAGCGTCTCCCGGATCTCGTCGAGGCTGAAACCGAGGCGCTTGCCCCGCATAATGAGGCGCAGGCGCTTGCGGTCGCTCTCTCCATAGATACGCGCCGTGCCGCGCCGCTCGGGCCGCAGCAGGCCGCAATCCTCGTAGTGGCGGATCGTGCGCGCGGTCAGCCCGAATTCCCGTCGCAAATCCCTTATCGTGAAGCCTGGCGACATGTTGCGCGTCTTGCCCATATTGTTGATGATATAAGTTTACGTTTACGTAAATGTAAGATCAAGGAAAAACACGGCCGACGAGGCCGGCTATCAGCCGCCGCCTCGCCTCAGAGCAGCAGCCAGGCCGCGAGGCCGAGGAAGGCGAAGAAACCCACCACATCCGTCACCGTGGTGAGGAAAACGACCGAGGAAATGGCGGGATCGACCTTGATGAAATGAAGCCCGAGCGGGATGAGCGCGCCCGCGAGCCCGGCGGCGACGAGATTGCA
>JBGPGW010000068.1:0-13397 GCA_041484095.1 Alphaproteobacteria bacterium
ATCAGCGCGCCCGCCTTGAGAAAGAAGAACGGCGTCAGGAGCCCGAAGGCGATCGCCCGCACGCGCAGATTGAGCTCGACATCCAAGGCGAAGAGCGGCGCCAACGCAAGACCGAGAAGGTAGGCCGGCAGCACCGCCTCGCTATGGGCATGGCCCGCAAGCCCGCCGAGCGCCAGAAGAATCAAGGCAAGAAACCGGAACTGCGGGTCGCTGAGGCTGCGCGCGACGCGCGGGCCCGACCAGCGGGCGAGGCGCGGCACCGCCCACATCGCGAACGCCGTCGCCGCGCCCAGCACGAAGAGCGTTTCGTCGAACCGCGAATACAGCAATCCCAAGAGGACGATCATGCAGAGATTGGTGATGAAACTCGCGGCCAGGATCGTTTGACCGATCTTCGTCTTGTTGAGGCCGCCCTCGAGCAGAACCGTGTAGATGATGGCGACCGATGTCTCGGAGAGCGCCAGGCCCGCGATGTGCGAAGCGGGCCATGTCCATTCCATCGCGTAGCGCGCGACCGCGGTCACGCCGAGATAGGGGACGAGAAAGCTGGCGAGGCCGACGCACGCATACCGGCGGAAATGGGACCGGATGAGCGCATGATCGACTTCGGTCCCGGCGAGAAAAATGATGAGGATGGCGCCGAAGCCCGAGAGGAAGTCGACCCACGGCGTTGGCTGCAGCCCGATGAGGTTGCCCGCGAGCGCACCGATCACGATCTCGAGGAGAACGACCGACGTCGCGAGCTTGATCGATATGATCGAGGCGAGAAGAGCGAGGCCGATCCAGACGGCCGAGGCGAACCAAAGATCTTCCATCGCGTGCTCCCATCGCCGGTTGCCGCGCGATCGACAAAAAACCCGCCTTGCAGCGGGTTGGACGGATTCCCACCGCGAGAGATCGCGCGGCAGGAGTCATCAGCCTCTTCGGCGGTTATCGGGGGACCCCATCCCCATCGCCGACGACGCTACAGGGCGCCGCGCAGCCGGTCAATCGGCGGGTCTTGGTGCCGGATTTGCAAAGCGCCGGCGGCCCCACTACTAATGTTTGCATCCACGGAGAGCAATCGGGAGCAAGCTGGCCATGACCCCAGAGACTGCACGAGAGGCCGCACGCATACTGCTCTCGGCACGCGGCGATCACCGGACGATCGACGCGCTGCCCGAGGCCTGCCGCCCCAGGACCATCGAGGACGGCTATGCCATCCAGGACGCCATGGTCGCGGTCTGGGGTCTCGAGGTCGGCGGCTGGAAGATCGGCGCCACGACGCCGTTCTGGCAGGAAAAGGTCGGCGTGAAGGAGCCGATCGCCGGGCGCCTTTTCCGGCCCTACATGTATCAGAACCCGGTCACGCTCGATGGTCGCGCGTTTCATCTTCGCATCGTCGAGTCGGAGTTCGGCTTCAAGCTCGGCCGCGATCTGCCGCCGCGCGCGGCCGCGTATACGCGCGCCGAGGTCGAAGATGCCGTCGAGGCCGTTCATTGCAGCCAGGAGCTCGCGGATTCGCGCTACAAGAATGGTCTCGGCATGGATCCGCCGAGCTTGGTCGCAGATAACGCCATCGGCACGGCCTTCGTCATCGGCCCCGCGATTCCCAACTGGCGCCAGGCCGATCTCGCGGGCCAGCCCGTGAAGCTCCTCGTCGACGGCAAGGTCGTCTCCGAAGGCACGGGCGAGGAGGCCGGCGGCCACCCGATCCTGCCGCTCGTCTGGCTCGCGAACGACCGCCGCAAGCGCGGCGACGGGTTGAAGCGCGGCATGTTCGTGTGCACCAGCAGCGCCTCCGGCGTCTATCGCTGTCCGTCGCCGGCCGTGGCGGTTTCGGATTTCGGCCCCTGGGGCACGGTGACCACGACCTTCACATGAGGCGGTCCGCCGGCTCGGTTTTCGTTGGATTGCCGGAGCGATGATCGATGACGCCCGACGATATTCTGTCGCAGACATCGCGAGTCCTTTCGGACGAGCAGCGCCGCAATTTCTTTCGCGACGGCTTTCTCACGCTTTCCGGCTGGGTCGACCGCACGATGTGCGGCCGTCTTCAGGCGGCGCTCGGCGACATAATCGAACTCTGCCGCGAGCGGCCCGGCACGGACGAGGATTTCACGGTCGCTCCCGGTCATAGCCGATCGACGCCGCGCCTCGTGACGGCGCGGCGCGTGCACGATCTCCATCCCGCCTTCTGGGACTATGCCGCGCGGTCGCGCCTTGCCGACCTTGCGTCCGACCTCGTCGGTCCGAACGTGAAGTTCCGCGAGGCCTACCTGAATTTCAAGCGCGCGAGCGAGGGCGAGGCGGTCAGTTGGCACCAGGACTTTCCGTTCTTCCCGCTGACCAACAGGGCGATGATCACGGTGCTGACCTATCTCGAGGACGTGACGCCGGAGATGGGCCCGATCGAGGTCGTTCCCGGAAGCCATCGCGGCGCGATCTACGATCATTACGACGGAGAGGGGCGCTGGAGCGGCCGGCTGACCGATGAGGATTACGAGCGGGCCGTAGAGAACCGCGCGCGGCCGCAGGCGGGTCCAGCGGGGACGGTGGTCGTTTTCGATTCCTGCATGCTTCACGGCTCGGCGCCGAACACCACGCCGCGCGACCGGCCGGTGCTCGTCATCGGTTATGCCGCGGCCGATGCCTTCCCCTACACCGCAACGCCGCCCTCCATGTACAGCAAGCGCACCTGGCAGATCGTGCGCGGCAGGCCCGCGCCGGCGGCGCATTTCGAAACCGTGCATTGCCGCGTGCCGCCGGACTGGTCGCTCAACGCCTACATCCCGCCGGATTGGCCCGAAGGGACCAATGCGGACATCCCCTCCGTGGCGAAGCCGGCCGGGATGATGTAGACGTGTCGGCAGCACGGCGCGCCTAGTAATGGCCGTATTACTGTTTCGCTTTATAATTCAGAGTATTAGGTGTTGTCCGCGGGGGCTTGAAGATATTGCGGCGAGGCATATATTGGAATCGTTCTAATTTATATATTCCCGACGCAAAGAAGTGGAGGACGACATGGCAAAGCAGGCAAAGGCGCAAGGGATGATGCCCGTCAACATCGGGATCACGCCCAAGGACCGGAAGGCGATCGCGGATGGTCTCTCGCGGCTGCTCGCGGACACCTACACGCTCTACCTCAAGACCCACAACTACCACTGGAACGTGACCGGTCCGCATTTCAATTCGCTGCACGCCATGTTCATGGCGCAGTATTCGGAGATGGCGCTGGCGGTCGATCTTGTGGCGGAGCGGATTCGCGCGCTCGGCCATTTCGCGCCGGGCAGTTACAAGGCCTACGCCACGCTCTCGTCGATCGAGGAAGAAGACGACGTGCCCTCGGCGGACGGCATGGTGGCACGCCTGGTCGAAGGGCAGGAGGCGGTCGTCCGCACGGCCCGGAAGGCTCTTCCCGCCGCGGAGCGCGCGAACGACCAGGCGACGATCGATCTCATCACGCAGCGCCTGGACGTCCACGAGAAGAATGCGTGGATGCTGCGAAGCCTCCTGGCTTAGCGCTGCGGGTGACGCGCACGACCGACCTGGTGTAGGGTCCGGCGCCAAGGAAAGGCCGCCGGACCCATGCGCATTCTCGTCATCGAAGACGACGAACAGACCGCGAGCTATCTCCGCAAGGGCTTGAAGGAGGGCGGTCACGCCGTCGATTGGAGCAAGGACGGGCGCGACGGCCTCTATATGGCGACGAGCGAGCATTACGATCTGCTCATCGTCGACCGCATGCTGCCCGGCATCGATGGTCTCTCCATCGTCAAGGTTCTGCGCAGCGACGGAATCAAGACGCCCATTCTCATCCTTTCTGCCTTGGGGCAGGTCGATGATCGGGTCAAAGGCCTGACGGCGGGCGCGGACGACTATCTGCCGAAGCCCTACGCCTTCGCCGAGCTGACGGCGCGGGTGGACGCGCTCTTGCGGCGCGGGCCGATGCCCAGCACGGAGACGTCGCTGCGCGTCAGCGATCTCGCGCTCGACCTCTTGGGCCGGACGGCGACGCGCGCGGGCAAGGCGATCGACCTGAAGCCGCGCGAATTCCGGCTGCTCGAATACTTGATGCGTCACGCCGGGCAGGTCGTGACGCGCACGATGCTCTTGGAAGGCGTCTGGGATTATCACTTCGATCCCCAGACCAACGTCATCGACGTCCACATCAGCCGCCTCCGCCAGAAGATCGACAAGGGATTCGCGACACCGCTTCTCCATACGGTGCGCGGCGCGGGATACACGCTTCGTGCGACCGAGTAGGCTTTTCAAGAGTTCGTTCTTCCGGCTGACGCTTCTCTACACGGCCGTGTTCGTCGTCTCGATCGGGGTTGCCTTCGCGCTCATCTACCGCACCACGGTCGGCGCGATCAATAGCGAGACGAATTCGGGCATGGAGGCCGAGTTGCGCTCGCTCGAGGACGACTACGCGCGTCTCGGCCTCGATAGTCTGGTCGAGATTCTCAACACGCGCAGCATGGATCCGGTCGATCCGGACGCGGTGTATTTGCTGGCCGATGCGCAGTTGAAGCCGCTCGCGGGCAATATCCTGGAATGGCCCTTGGAAGGCGCGTCCGAGGGCAAGTGGCTGCGCTTCCGGGTTCAGTCGATCCAAGGCGGGGTCGACACGACGCACCGCATCCGCGCGCTCGTCGTACCGCTTGGGGGCGATGGGTTTCTCCTCGTGGGCCGCGATATTCACGACAGCATTCGGGTCGAGCACGTGGTGACGCGCGCCTTGGCCTGGGCGCTGGTCCTCGCGATCGGCCTCGGCCTGCCCGGCGGAGTCTGGATGAGCCGCCGGGTCCTCCGCCGCGTCGAGCGGATCGCCGAGACGAGCCGGGAGATCAACGAAGGTGCGCTGTCGCGCCGGATGCCGGTGGGGGAGAGCGGCGACGAATTCGACCGCCTCTCGCAAAGCCTCAACGTCATGCTCGACCGGATCGAGCAGCTCATGACCGGGATGCGTCTCGTGACCGACAGCGTCGCCCACGATCTGCGCGGGCCGTTGACGCGGCTCAAGAGCCGGATCGAACTCACGCTGCGCAATCCCGCCGACGTCGAGGCGGACCGCAGCGCGCTCGTCGCCGTTCTGGCCGAGGCCGATCGGGTGCTCGCCTTGTTCAACGCGCTCATCGCGGTGGCACAGGCCGAATCGGGGGCGAGCCGCGGTTCGATGGAGCCTCTGCTGCTTCGTCCCATCGTCGAGGATGCCGTCGAGCTCTATGAGCCCCTGGCGGAGGAGAAGGGCCTCGCCCTCGTCTCGATCCTGGGGGAAGACGGCTCGATTCGCGGCCATCGCCAGCTTCTCTCGCAGCTCGTCGTGAACCTGCTCGACAATGCCGTGAAGTACGTCCCGCGCGGCGGGCAGATTCGCGTGGGCATCCGCGGCGACGAACGGCAAGTCGTTCTCGAGGTGGCGGACAGCGGCCCCGGTGTTCCGGCGGCGGAGCGAGGGCGGGCGCTCGAACGCTTCGGCCGGATCGGCTCGAGCGAGACCCCGGGCTACGGTCTCGGCCTGAGTCTCGTGGCGGCAGTCGCGCGGCTGCATGACGCCGCACTCGACCTGACCGACAGCGGGCTCACCGGTCCGGGGCAACGCCCGAGCGAAAGCGGAACGTCGGGGCTCAAGGTCACGCTGAGTTTCCCGCGCGGTGCGACCGCGGCAGGTCTGGCCGCGGCTTCGCGCAAGAGTGGGGGATAGGAAACGCGGCCTCGGGCGCTCGATTCGGTGCGGCGGAATCGTGAGCGGATGCTGGAATGCGAAAGCGGTCCGCGACGCACCCATCGCGGACCGCCTTCACGACACCTTAGGCGGGACGGTGAACGAGCGGGGGAGGGATGCTCCCGCCCCGTCCTCGGTGTAGGCCGTTACTGCGTCTTGCTGACGCCGAGTTCCCGAAGCGCCGTCCGGAAGTGCTTGACGCCCGCTTCATGCTTGCCGCTGCTGCAGAGCTTCGCACCTTCGTCGCGGTTCTTCTTGGCGTGCTCAAGTTTGGCAGCGTCCTTGCTGCCCGCAATCGCGTCATCGACGCGCTTCTGATAGTCGGTGCAGGTCATCGCATCGAGCTTCGAGCCGGCAGACGCCTGCAAACCGGTCGCGGCGTGCTTGCTCGAGGCTGCGGCGGGGGCCGCGGTCGAGGAGGCTGCCGGCGCTGCCGTCTGGCCGCTGGCCGTGGTACCGGCTACGGGCGCGACGGTCGAGGGTGTGGTCGCGGCGGGCGCGGTCGTCGCACTGCCGGCAACCGGGGTCGGGCCGGCCGCGTAGGCCTGCGCGCCGATGGCCAGGGCCGCCACGGCGGCCGCGATGGTGAGAGTTTTCTTCATGGCTGAGACAATCCTTTGGTCTGGGGGTTCGAGGGGGTCCTCGACGAACGGCCGGTGTGGCCGTCTCGCCCCAGTTATTAGGGGATTGGCCCTGTCGCGATCCTGACGGGGACATGAAACTTTTGTCATGGAGGCCCTGGCGCCAGCGGCCGGGCCCGCCGCCGCCCTCAGCCCGCGATCCAGGCGATGCGCAGGAGGTTGGTCGCCCCCGGCGTGCCGAACGGCATGCCGGCGGTGATGACGAGACGGCTGCCCGCCTTGCCGAAGCCGTCGGCGATGGCATGTTCCGTCGCGCGTTTGACCATCTCGTCGACGTCCTGCACGTCGTGCGTATGGACGCAATGAATGCCCCAGGCAAGGGTGAGCCGCCGCGCCGTCCCGACCGAGGGCGTGAGCGACAGGATCGGGACGTCGGGCCGCTCGCGCGCGGCCCGAAGACTGGTCGAGCCCGACGTCGTATAGGTCACGATCGCGGCCGCGGAGACCGTGTGGGCCACTTGCCGCGCGGCGGCGGTGATCGCGTCGTTGGCGGTCGCCTGCGGGTCGGGATGCTCCGCGTCCATGATCTGGCGGAAATGCGTGTCGCGTTCGACCTGGGCGACGATCCGGTTCATCATGGTGACCGCCTCGACCGGATATTTTCCGGACGCGGTCTCGGCCGACAGCATCACCGCATCGGCACCTTCATAGACGGCGGTGGCGACGTCGGATGCCTCGGCGCGCGTCGGCGTCGGCGAGCTGATCATCGATTCCAGCATCTGTGTCGCGACGACGACGGGTTTGCCCGCGCGCCGGCAGGCCCGGACAATCTGCTTCTGGAGACTCGGCACGTGCTCCGGCGGCAGCTCGACGCCGAGATCGCCGCGCGCGACCATCACCGCATCCGCCTGTTCCACGATTTCGTCGAGCCATTCGAAGGCGGCGGGCTTCTCCAGCTTGGCCATGATGCCGGCCCGGCCGGCGACGATCTTGCGCGCCTCGGCGACGTCGTCGGGACGCTGCACGAACGACAGGGCGACCCAGTCGACGCCGAGCTCGAGGCCGTAACGGAGATCGGCGTGATCTTTCTTGGTGAGGGGGGAAAGAGGCAGGACGGCGCCGGGCACGTTCACGCCCTTCCGATCCTTGAGAACCCCGCCGGTCACGACCTCCGTTTCGGCGTAGTCGCTCGCACACGCGACGACGTGCAGGCGAATTTTCCCGTCGTCGAGCAGAAGATCGAGACCGGGCCGGAGCGCCTGGAAGATTTCGGGGTGCGGCAGCGGCGCACGGTTCGCATCGCCCCACGCGTTGTCGAGATCGAGCCGGAACCGCGCGCCCTCCCGGAGTTCGACTTCGCCGCCCTTGATCTGGCCGACGCGCAGTTTAGGCCCCTGCAGGTCCATGAGTATGCCGATGGGCCGGCCGTAGCGGGTTTCGAGCGCGCGCACCTCGGCATAGCGCTTCTGGTGGTCGGCCGGCTTGCCATGGCTGAAGTTGAGGCGGAAGACGTCGGCGCCGGCCTCGAACAATTGGCCGATGGTCTCGGCCGTCTCGGAGGCGGGGCCGAGCGTGGCGATGATCTTGGCGTTGCGTTCGCGTCGCATGCCGCCACCCTACAAGCGAGCCAGGCGGCCGCCAAGCGTTTCGGTGTGTCTAACCAATTGGCCTCTCAATCAGAATCGCGCGGAGGTCGTTGACATTGGTGCGCGTGGGGCCGGTGACGATGAGGTCGTCGAGCCGGTCGAAGAATCCGTAGCTGTCATTGTCGGCCAGCATGGCGACGGGGTCGAGGCCGAGCGCCTTCGCCCGCGCCAGGGTGTCCGGTTCGATGAGCGCGCCGGCATTGTCCTCGCTGCCGTCGATGCCATCGGTGTCGCAGGCGAGCGCGTAGATGCCGGCATGCCCGTCGAGGGCCCTGGCGAGGGCGAGGAGATATTCGGCGTTGGGGCCGCCGCGGCCCTTGCCTTTTATTGTCACCGTCAGCTCGCCGCCCGAGATGATCGCCGCAGGAAGCGCAGCGGAATCGCCCGCCCGCGCGATCTTGAGGGCGAGTGCCGCGTGGCTTCTCGCGACGATTCGCGCCTCGCCTTCGAGCCGGTCGCCGAGATCGACCGTCACGTATCCCCGCGCGCGGGCCGCCGCGATCGCCGCATCGACCGCCTGGCGCGGCGTCGCGACGACGATCGCCCGCGCGTTCGCGAGCCGCGCATCGCCCGGTTTCGGCGATTCGTCGGCGCCGTCCTCGAGGCGACGCCGTATCGCCGGCGTCAGCGCGATCTTGTATTTCTCGATGACGGCCAGCGCGTCGGCGCTCGTGGTGGGGTCGGGAACGGTGGGCCCGGAGGCGATCGTCGCGGGATCGTCGCCCGGCACGTCGGAGATGAGCAGCGTCACGACGTGCGCGGGAGAGGCCGCGGCGGCGAGCCGCCCGCCCTTGATCGCCGAGAGATGTTTTCGCACCGTGTTGATCTCGCCGATCGCCGCCCCGCTTCGCAGCAGCGCGCGATTGATCGCCTGCTTGTCCTCGAGCGCGATGCCGGATGCGGGCAAGGTCAGGAGCGCCGAGCCGCCGCCCGAAATCAGACACAGCACGAGATCGTCGGGGCTGAGCCCCGTCACCGCTTCGAGAATGCGCCCCGCTGCGGCGCGGCCGCGCGAATCCGGCACGGGATGGGCGGCTTCGATCACCTCGATCGTGCGGCACGGCACCCCGTGGCCGTCGCGCGTGACGACGAGGCCCGAGAGCGCGCCCGTCCAATGCTCTTCCACCGCCCGCGCCATCGCGGCGGCGGCCTTGCCGGCCCCGACGACGATCGTGCGTCCCTTGGGCGGGGGTGGAAGGTGCGGCGGAACGCACGCCGCCGGATCGGCCGAACGGATCGCCGCTTCGAAGATCTCGAGAAGATGCCGCCGGGTGCTCAGGAGCGGCTCGATCGTCGGGTGCCGAGTTGGCGCCGGCGCGGCGCCACCGCCGGATGCCCCACGACTCGCTGCGGCGCGCCGGGCCTGTCGAGCACGCGGTCAAGGAGCCAGTTGGCGATCGCGTGCACCGCGCGCTCACGGTGTGAGAACGGCCCCGGCCGGTGCGCGACCGACATGGCGCCGGCGTGCTGGGCCTCGGAAATGAGATTGTCTTCGAGCGCGCCCGCGAGCCAGCGCCGGAAGTACGGCTCCGCCTTGCGCTCGAAATCGGGATCGGCCACCGCCGATTTCGGAAAGCAAAATCCGAAATTGTGCAGCGTCACGCCGGGCCCCTTCGGATACATGCGGAGCCACCACATGGAATCGACCGCGCAGGCGAACTGGGTCGAGGGAAACGTCGCGGTGAAATAGGTGCCGCCGGCCGCGCGCCCGTTAAGCCCGTCGATGCGCGGGAACGGCGGCATCTCGCCGGGCAGGACCGACACGCTCTTCTCGCCGGGCAGGAAGATCGCCCGCCAATCGCCCGTCGTCTCGACGTCCTCGGCCCACTGTTCGCCCAGCGTGTCCCGATGCACGGTCGCGGTGTGATAGGATTCGAGCGCGTTCTCCAGCAGAAACTTCCAGTTGCACTTGACCTCGAAGTCGAAGCGCTTCACGCACACCATGTCCTCGAGACGGTAGGGGCCGAGCTGCTGCGGCATGTCGCCGAGCTGCTCGAGAAGCGCCGGTCCGTCCTTGGCGAAGTTCACGAACATGAACCCGGCCCAGTGATCGAGGCGGATCGGCTCGAGACCGTAGCGCGTCTTGTCGAAGCCATGGGTCTTGGCCATGTCCGGCGCGCCCGCGAGCCGCCCGTCGAGCCCGTAGGTCCAGCTGTGATAGGGGCACACCACGCCCGAGCGGCAGTTCCCGCGCCCATCGAGCAGCTTCGCCCCGCGATGCCGGCAGGTGTTGGCGAAGGCGCGCACGGCCCCGTCGCGGCCCCGCATGATGAGGACCGGTCCGCCGGGAAGGTCGACCGCCATGTAGTCGCCGGGATTGGGAAGCTCGTCCAAGCGCCCGACGAAGCACCACATCTTGAGGAAGATGTGCTCGACCTCGCCCGCGTGGAACGCCTCGGAGGTATAGCACCAGCGGGGCAGCGTCTCGGCCTCGAGGAGGGGTTTGCGGACGTTGCGATAGAGTGTCGGGTCGAAAAGAGTCTCGTGCGGGATCATGGCGGGGATCTGGCGTCGTTCGTGCGTCGATGGATCGTCCGCCATTGTTAGAAGTGCCGCGCGGAAATGGGAAGCGCGATCATGGGACGCACAATCAATGGCCCTCGAGCCATGGCGCGAGCCAGCGGAGGCTCTCTGCCGTCGTCGTCGTGGGGCGGTACTCGCAGCTCACCCAGCCCTCGTAGCCCAGCGCGTCGATTTGGGCGAGCACGAAGGGGTAATTGATCTCGCCCGTTCCCGGCTCGTGCCGCCCGGGCGTGTCGGCGACCTGGATGTGGCCGATCCGCGGCAAGAGGCGTGCGATCGTCGGTACGAGATCGCCCTCCATGATCTGCATGTGATAGACGTCGTATTGCAGCTTCACGTTCGGCGCGCCGATCTCGTCGAGAAGGGCAACCGCCTGCGCGGACCGGTTGAGGAAGTATCCCGGATTGTCGCGCGTGTTGAGCGGCTCGATAGTGATGGTGACGCCGGCTTGCGCGGCGACCTCGGCCGCGAAGCGGATGTTCTCGACATAGGTCGCGCGCAAACGCGCGGGGTCGGCATGGGCCGGCGCCGTGCCCGCCATGCAGTGCAGGCGCGGCGTCTTGAGCGCGACGGCGTAGTCGAGAGCCAGCGCAACCGTATCGCGGAACTCCGCACGCCGGTCGGGAAGACAGGCGAGGCCGCGGTCTCCTTCCCGTCCGGGCGGCACGTTGTGGAGCACGATTTCGAGATCGTGATCGGCGAGCCGCCGGGCGATCGCGTCCTTGGGCGCGACGTAAGGAAACTGGATCTCGATCGCCCTGAAGCCCGCGGCGGCGGCGGCGGCGAAGCGGTCGAGAAACGGCAGCTCCGTGAAGAGCCAGGACAGGTTCGCAGCGAAGCGCGGCATGGCTCAGCGCTCTCCCCGTTGGGACGGGGATTCGCCGCACCAGGTTTCCTTCACGAGCAAGGCGGCGAGGAAGGACAGCGCGAGCGAGGCGAAGAGCGTCATGAATGCGGATTCGTAGATTGCTGACGAATAGACACGCGTTCCTCCCACCGTCGCCCCGTCCCAGCCGCGATCGAGAATGAGCCCGATGAGCGGCTGGATCAAGGCGCCGCCGCCGATCACCGCCGTGTTGACCATGCCGCTTGCGGCCCCGGTCGCCTCGGGCGCGTTCGATTCGCGGACGGTCGCGAAGCCGATGATGAGTCCGGAGGCAAAGAGCCCGATCGCCGCGATGGGCACGAACAGCCATTCCTTCGCCACCGGCTGCCAGTAGAAAGTGACGAGAATCGAGAGCGCCTGTCCGATGATCGCGACGAACATCATGGGTTTGCGCCGGCCGATATAATCCGAGATCCAGCCGATCGCCATCCCGCCCACCGCCATGCCGGCGATCATGGACGACATGACGAGCGCGGCGCTCGGCCGCGCGAAGCCATGGACATGCATGAGATACGGCACGCCCCAGAGCGACGAGAGACCGAGGAACGGCGCGATCACGGCACCGGTATAGGCCGACACGATCCAGGTCTGCCGGTTCGAAGCCGCGAGGCGCAGGCTGTGGAGGAAGGCGCGCCGCGGCGGGGTGGACAGCGTGCCGTCGGCGTTCTCGGGCCGGTCGCGGATGAGCAGCCAGGAGGCGAGCGCCAAGGCGATGCCGAAAAGCGCTGCGCCGATGATGGGCGCGCGCCAGCCCGCCGCCTCGACGAGGGCCGCCAGCGGCGCCTGGGCAGAGGCGGCACCCAGCATGCCCGCGATGTTGGAGAGACCGCTGACGAAGGCATAACGCCGGGGCGGGAACCAGCGCGCGATGAGCGCCAGGCCCGTAACCCAACTGAACGCGGCGCCGGCGCCGATCAGCAGCCGCCCTGCATAGGCCGCGTGCAGCGTGCCCGCGGTCGCGAAGACGAGGCAGCCGATGGCGGTCAGCAGCGTCGCGATCGTGATCACCCGGCGCGGGCCGAAATTGTCGACCAGCACGCCGACGGGGATCTGGATGGACGCGTAGGCATAGAAATAGAAGGCGGCGAGGTTGCCGAGAAGCGCCGCGCCGACCGCGAACTCCCGCATGAGGTCGGACGCCATGACCGACGGCGAGACGCGCATGAAGAAGGCGTAGCTGAAAAAGAGCGCGGAAGGGGCCCAGACGATCCACGGGCGTATCGATCTCATGACGTCCTCGTGCCGCGGCGCGCGATGAAGATACCGGCGAGCAGGATAGCACCGCCCGCGAATTGAAACGCGCCGATCGGCTCGGCCAGGATGAGCCATGCCATCACGGCGGCGGTGAGCGGCTGGATCAAGAGCGTCACGGCCGAGAGCGACGCCGGCAGGTGGGCCAGCGCGTAGGCGATGGCCCCTTGCGCGCCGGCCTGGCAGACGAGACCGAGGAGGATGAGCGCGATCCAGCCCGCGCCCGATGGCGGCACCACGCGCTCGCCGGCGGCGAGTGCCAGCGGGAACAGGATCAGCGCCGCCACCGCGGCGCACCAGGTCATGACCGTCGCCACCGAATGCGCCCGGCGCAGCCGAACGACGACGAGGAAATAGCCGCCGTAGAACACCGCAGTGGCGACGCAGAGCGCCTCGCCCTCGAGCCCGCCGCCGCCGAGGCGCAGCTTGTCGCCGATCAGCACGATCATGCCGGCGATGGCGACGGCGAGGCCGAGAAGGAATCGGGCGGTCGTGCGCTGACGGAACAGCACCCAGGCGCCGAGAGTCACGAAGACGGGATAGATGTTGGCGATGACGGTCGCGTTCGCGACGGATGTCCAGCCGAGCGACCAATGCCAGAGAAAGAGCTCGGCCGCGTAGAGCGCGCCGGCGAGCGCGAGGATGAAGCGGTCATGGAACGCGAGGCGCGGCGCCGGACTGCGCGCGCGCTCCCGCATCATCCAGAGAGCGAGCGGCGGGAGCGCGATGATCATGCGCCAGAACGCCGAGGCCGTCGGCCCCACCTCGGCCAGGCGGACGAAGATTCCGGAAAAGCCGATGCC
>JBGPGW010000069.1:0-13187 GCA_041484095.1 Alphaproteobacteria bacterium
CTGAAGGACCTCGGCCGTGCAAAGCGGGTCGTGATCGACAAGGACGACACGACGCTCATCGACGGCGCCGGCACCCGCAAGGACATCGAGGGCCGCTGCAACGAGATCCGCAAGCAGATCGAGGAGACGACCTCGGACTACGACCGCGAGAAGCTGCAGGAGCGTTTGGCGAAGCTCGCAGGCGGCGTCGCCGTCATTCGCGTGGGCGGCGCGACCGAGGTCGAGGTGAAGGAGCGCAAGGACCGCGTCGAAGACGCGATGCATGCGACTCGCGCCGCGGTCGAGGAAGGCATCGTGCCGGGCGGCGGCGTGGCTCTTCTCTACGCCGTGCGTGCGCTGGAGAAGATCAAGCCGGCAAACGACGACCAGCGCATGGGCATCGACATCGTGCGCCGGGCCCTTCAGGCGCCGGTCCGCCAGATCGCCGAGAATTCGGGCGTGGACGGCGCTGTCGTCGCCGGCAAGCTCCTCGAGCAGAAGAACGTGACCTTCGGATTCGATGCGCAGCGCGAAGAGTATACGGACCTCATAAAACGCGGCATCGTCGACCCGACCAAGGTCGTACGGACGGCACTTCAGGATGCGGCGTCGGTCGCGGGTCTCCTCATCACGACCGAGGCCATGGTGGCCGAGAGGCCGGAGAAGAAGGCACCGGCCGCGGGCGGTCACGACCACTCGCACGGCGACTTCTAAGCCGAGCAAATCCGGCTCTTCAGGCGATAGCCCGAAAGAGCGCGGCAGGGGCCGCGGCATCGCCGCGGCCCTTCTTGTTTCGTCGAAGCCGCATTGGGCGACGCGACGCGCGCCGATCACGCTTGTCTTGCGCGATCGCGCCGTCATCATGGCTTTTCGTAGTGTCGCGACTGCCGACAACGTTCGCCGTGAGGAAAAGTGATCGATGACCCGAACGACCGATCGGTCTCGACGAACAGCGCACGACCGCAAATTCCACCTGCATTGCGTGGACTCAGACGCCCTCGGCCCGCTCTACGCCCTGACTCCGGCCTTGATCGCGGGGGCCCTCAAGCGCCATCCGAAACTGAAGGGCAAGCTCACGATCACGCGGACGCGCGAGACGGAGCCCTATGGGGACGCGCTTGCGACGGCGGATTTTTTGTTCGGCTGGACCTTCGACCGCACGGATCTCAAGCGGCGCGCGCCCAATCTGAAGCTGGTTCAAGTCTCCGGCGCGGGTGTGAACCACCTCTATCCGCTGGACTGGATGCCCGAGGGGTGCCTGCTGTCCAACTGCATCGGCATCCACGGGCCTCGTGCGGGCGAGTATCTGATCATGGCGCTTCTCATGCTCAACAACCGGATGCCGGAGATGAGCACGCTCCAGCGCGCGTCCCGGTGGGGGAGCTGCTACACCAGCGCCATGGTCGGGAAAACGGTTCTCATCATCGGCGTCGGGACGATGGGGGGTGCCGGCGCCGACTGGGCCAGGAAGTTCGGCATGAACGTGCTGGGCATCCGCCGGAGCGGCAAGCCGCACCGCTCCGTCCATCGCATGTACAAGCCCAAGGACCTGCCGCGCCTCCTGCCCAAAGCCGACTTCGTGATCGTCGCGGCCCCCGCGACCGAGGACACCAAACAGATGCTCGGCCGGCGGGAGTTCCGCCTCATGCGCAAAGGCGCCGGCCTGGTCAATTTCGCCCGTGCCGACCTCGTGGACTACGACGCGTTGCGCGAACGACTGAACGCGGGGGACTTGACGGCAATCCTCGACGTGTTCGACCCGGAACCCCTGCCGCCTTCGTCCCCCCTCTGGACCACCCGCAATCTCGTGATGACCTACCACTGCTGTTCGGACGATCCCGCGACCTTCGTGCCCGGCAGTCTCGATCTTCTCATGGGGAACATCGAGCGCGTTATCGCGGGCCGGAGGCCGAAGAACATGGTCGACCCGAAGCGGCAGTACTGATCGACAGCCCCGCGCCCTGCTGATCGTCCTTGCCTTGCGCGCGCACCTCGTCATCATGGCCCCGCCGCGCGGGCAAGCGCGGGTCACAAAGGACACCGCAGGGGGACAATGCAATGGCACGAACGAAACGCCGCGCTCAACAGAACGGCAAGATCCATCTTCATTGCGAGAACACGAGCGCGCTCGGCGAGGTGTTCGAAATCTCGCCCGAGCGCGTGCGTGCGGCCCTGCGCCGGCACCCGAAGCTGAAGGGCAAGGTTCGCGTCACGATCGGCTACGACGGCAATATCTTTCCGAAGGCCATCCGGACGGCGAGCGTCCTCTTCGGCTGGAACTTCGATCGCACCGACCTCGCGCAGCGCGCACCCAAGCTGAAGCTCATCCACGCGCATGGCGCGGGCGTCAATCATCTGATGCCGCTCACCTGGCTGCCGAAGGGCGTGAAGCTCACCAACAGCCGCGGCGTGCACGGCCCGCGCGCCGCCGAATACACGATCATGGCGCTGTTGATGCTCAACAACCGCGTGCCGGAAATGGTGACGAACCAGCGTAAATCGCAGTGGAAACAGGTCTATAACTCCGTCATCACCGGCAAGACGGTCCTCATCATCGGGGTCGGCAACATCGGCGGCTCGGCGGCCGATTGGGCCAAGAAGTTCGGCATGACGGTGTGGGGCATCCGGCGCACGGGAAAGTCGCATCCTTCGGTCGACCGGATGTACAAGCCGAGCGCGCTCCGCTCGCTTCTGCCGAAGGCCGATTTCGTCATGATGTGCGCGCCCTCGACCAAATTCACGAAGCATCTCCTGGGCCGCAAAGAGATCAACCTGATGCGCGAGGGAGCCGGCTTCGTGAATTACAGCCGCGCCGATCTCGTCGACTACGACGCGCTCAGAAAGCGGCTCGTGAAGGGCGAGTTGACCGCCGTGCTCGACGTCTTCAATCCGGAGCCGCTACCGTCGTCTTCCCCCCTATGGAAGACGCCGAACCTGATCATGTCGCCGCATTGCTCGTCGGACGATACGGACGCCTACACCCCTCGGACGCTCGAAATCGTGCTCGGCAACATCGAACGCATGCTCGCGGGCAAACGTTTCGTCAACGTCGTCGATCCGAAATGGCAATACTGACCGTCCGCCCACCGTCCCGGCGTCGTCGGGCTGAGTGAGCATCACGGTCCTTCTCCTGGTGTTGTCGGCCGCGATCATGCACGCGGCCTGGAACGCGCTGATCAAGCAGGCGAACGACCGCCTGTTCATGATGTCGGCCATGAGCGCGGTCGGAATCCCGGCCGGCTTCGCGTTTCTGGCCTTCGCCGCGGCACCGGCGACGGCAAGCTGGCCCTATCTCGGGCTGACCACGGCCGTTCACGCGGGCTACTACCTGTTTCTTCTTCGGGCCTATCGGACGGGCGACCTGAGCCAGGTCTATCCGATCGCGCGCGGAGGATCGCCGCTCCTGCTGGCCCTCGTGTCCGGCCCGCTCATCGGCGAGCACCTCTCGGAGCAGCAATATGCCGGGGTTCTGCTCATATCGCTTGGATTGGCGAGTCTCTCTTTCGGACGCGGAAATGTGCGTGCGATTCTTTATGCCGTCGGAACGGCGTGCTTCATCGCGTCCTACAGCGCGGTCGACGCGCTCGGCGTGCGGCTGTCAGGGAGCGCGCTCGGCTATCTCGCATGGCTATGGCTGCTTGACGGTCTCATGATGATCGGGTTCTCGACCGCCTACCGGCGGCGGCCGTTCTTCGCCTTCCTCGCGACGGGGTGGAAGCCGTCCCTGATCGGCGGGGTCTTGGCGGTCGCGGGCTACAGCATCGTCGTGTGGTGCTATGGGCTTGGGACGGTCGCGCCCATTTCGGCGTTGCGCGAGACAAGCGTGGTGTTCGCGGCGCTCATCGGGACGATCGTGCTGGGGGAGCCGTTCGGCACCCGCCGCGTGATCGCGGCGACGATCGTGGCGAGCGGAATCCTGGTGATGAATATCTGAGGCCGCGCTCGGGGGAAGCGACCGGGCGCTTCAAGACCGGGATGGCTCGGCGCTATTTCGTGATCTTGAGCCGCGAATCGGCGAACCGGGCCAGGGCCGAAGGGTCGAGCGGTTCGGCACGCGGCCAGACACGGGGAAAATAGTCGCAATCCATGGCGTCGCCGGGCTTGAGACCGTGGCCCTCGAAATGCGGGCGGCCGGGCGAGGGGCGCGCCGCGTAGCGGGCGCTCTCGCCCATCCAAATGGAGGAGACGGCGCGCCGCCTCCGGGCCGATGCGTTGCCGGCGGCGCCATGCACGGTCAGGCCGTGAAACGCGATGCAATCGCCGGGCTCGACCGCGAAGGCCAGGATTTCGTAGGCCGCGCGATCGGCCTGGATGTCGGGCATGCGCGCCAAGGTCTGGGGGCCGGGCGCCGCGTAGAGATCCCGGCCGTCTCGGCTTAGCTCCGGCGCGAATGATTTGCCCCATCCATGCGAGCCGCGGATGAGTTCGAGCGCGCTCTCCTTCGCGACGGGGTCGAGCGGAAACCAGATCACGCACATCGGCCCGTCGACCCAGAAGAACGGCTGATCCTGGTGCCAGCGCGTGCGCTTGTCCGTCCCGCCGTCCTTCACCCACAACGTGTCGGCGAAAAAGTTGACGCGCGACGCACCCATGAGGCGCGCGGCAATGACCGGCGGCGGTCCGTTCAGCATGAAGGTCCGGTATTCTTCGATGTCCTGCGCCATGCAAATGTCGGAGAGGAAGAACCCTTTTTCCCCCTCGCGCGTCTGCACGGTGTGACGTGGGCCCGGATGCCGGATGCTCTGATCGACGCCGCGCGCCAGGATCTCGACCCATTCGCGTCCGACGACGCCTTTCAAGTGAACGATCCCGTCGTCGCGGAACCGCTGGACTTCCGCATCGGTGATGGATCGTGCCGGTCCGCCGTCCACAGGCTGCCCCGCTCAGATGCTGATTCGCAGCGCCGAGTCGCGCGCGAAGCGGCGTGACGCTGTGTCCGGGGCCGGCCAGATGCGCGGGAAATAGGGCGACTCCATGCGCTCGCCCGCCCGGAGGCCATGGCCTTCGAAGAGCGGGCGCGGCGGGGAAGGCCGCACGCCGAAGGTCGCGTCGTCCCCGAACCACACGGTCGTGAGAACGCGCCGGCGGTTCGCGGCCTGCGGATTGCCCGGCGCGCCATGCACGGTCAGCGCATGGAAGACGAGGCAGTCGCCGGGCGCCAAATCCCATGACAGGATCTCGTGCTTATCCAATTCGGCGTCGAAATCGGGGATGGTCTCCCACTTGGAGTCCGGATCGGAGAAGGCGTAGAGCTCTTTCCCGCTCGTGAGCTGCGGCCGGTACCATTTGCCCCAGCGATGCGAGCCGCGGATGAAACGGAGCGCCACGGATGCGGGAACGGGATCGACCGGCAGCCAGATCGAACACATCTCGTGGCCGTCGACGCAGAAATAGGGCTGGTCTTGGTGCCAGGCGGTCGGCTTGGAGGTGCCGGGCTCCTTGATCCACAAGACGTCCATGAGGAAGCGCGCGCTCGCGGCACCCATCAAGCGGCCCGCCAATTCTGCGGCCGGCGAATGAAGGACGAAATCCTGGAACTCCGCGATCTGCTGGGCGGCGCAGTAATCCGTGACGAAACGGCCGGGCAGGCCGGCCGCTTGTTCGACGAAGCCTATGCCTGGCGCCCTGAGCTCGGCCTCGATGCCGCGGGCGACGCAGTCGAGCCAATCGCGATCGAAGGCACCGCGCACGCACACCACGCCGTCTTGCGCGAGTGCCTCGACCTGTTCGGGGCTGACTGAAACGCCCATGTGCCGATCACACGCTGATGCGGAACGCCGTGTCGGCGAACCGCGGCTCGCCCACGGGGTCGCGCCCCGGCACGCGCGGCCAGACGCGTGGGAAATAGGGGGAGTCCATGGGATCGCCGGGTTTCAGGCCGTGGCCCTCGAAGCGCGGGCGCACGGGACCCGGCCGCTCCGTGAAGACGGCGTCGTCGCCCAGCCAGACGGTGGTAAGCGCGCGGCGCCGGTGCTCCTGGCGCGCATTGCCGGGTGCGCCGTGAACCACCATGCCGTGGAACGCGATGCAGTCGCCCGGCTCCAGATCGAAGGTGACGATGTCATAGGCGCTTCGGTCGGCCTGGATGTCCGGCATCCGCTCGAAGACCGTGTTCGCGGGATAAAGGTCCTTGCCGCTGCGCGTGAGTTCGGGCTGGAACCACCGGTTCCATTTGTGGGAGCCGCGGATCAACTCGAGACAGACGTCTTTGCTGATGGGATCGAGCGGCAACCAGATGATGCACATGTGTTCGCCGTCGACGGGATAGTAGGGCTGATCCTGGTGCCAGCGCGTCCGTTTCGGCGTGCCGCGGTCCTTGACCCAGATTCCGTCATAGAAAAAATTCGTGCGCGTCGAGCGCATGAGGCGCGCGGCGATCTCGCCCGCCGGCGAGTCGTAGACGAAGGCGCGAAACTCGGGCAGACGCTGCGCCATGCAGAAATCGGTGAGGAAGTAACCGGGCTCGCCCGGCGCGTTCTGCATCGTATGGAGGGGGCCGGGCGATGCGATGTCCTTCTCGATGCCCTCGGCCGCAAGCCTGATCCATTCGGGCGCGAAGGCGCGGCGCACGCACACCACCCCGTCGCTCTCGTAGGTGGCGATATCGCGCTCGGTGATCTCCAGTTTTCCCATGACACGCCCACGCGTTCCCTGAGGCCCCAAGCATAGGAGCTTCGCGTGGCCGCGACAATCACCGCGCCAGCGCGGTCTCCCGCGCATGTGCCCGCAGCTCGACGAGACCCGCGCCCACGACAAGGAGGCAGCCGGCCGCATCCCGCCATTCGAACGCCTCACCGGCGATGAGCGTCGCGGTGATCGCGGCGACCGCGACCTCCATCAGCAGCACCACGCCGACCCGGCCGGGGTCGAGGCGGCTCGACGCCCATAATTCGACGAGAACCATGGGGATCAGCCAAGCCAACGAAAGGGCAACGACATAGGGCAGGAGGCTCAGTGTCACGGTCCAGCCGGGCGTTGGTGTCCCCGGGATGAAGGCCGCGAAGGCGGAAGCGGCCGCGGCCGAGCCGATGAAGGTGGCGAAGGTTTTTTCGAAGGCGGGCACCTCATGCGTCTTTCGGAACACGGTCAGGGCCGCGGCCCATAGGATGCCTGCGGCGAAGCCCATCCATTCCGCGCGCAATTCGGGAATGGGCAGCCCGCTTTCATGACGCAACACGACGGCGGCGCCTGCAAAGCCGAGCGCGATCGACGTGATGCGGAAGAGGCCCAGCCGCTCCCCGAGACAGGCCGCACCGAACAGGCTTGCCCAGATCGGCGTGAGGTAGAACAGCAGGCTCACGCGCACAATGTCGCCCGTCATCACGCCGTGGTTGTAGGCGGCGGAGGACAGACCGGCCAGGAGACCGCTCAACACCAGCGCCGCGGCCGATTCGGCCATCCGGCGCCACCGCAGGATCGCAACCGGCAGCACGATCAATGCCGCGGCGCTTGAGAATGCCACCGTCACCCAGTCCCCGGCCAGGCCGCGCGCATCGAACGCCCGCAGCGGGATCCACCACGCACCCCATAAGGCCGCCGTGGTCGCGACGGCGAAAAGCGGCAGGTGCCCGCGCCAAGCCGCGGGAGTGCCCGAATTTTTCATGGTCGATTATCGGGCATCGAGGTCAAGCACGTCGTTCCCTTCCGGCTGGAGATCAAAGCGGCGGGACAGAGCTCAACGGTCGAGCTCGCTCCCGTTTTCCCACCCGTTTTTCCAACGGCCGGCGTCCGATTTTTTCCTTTAACGCGATTCCGCGTCAATCATAGCGCGCGCGGTAGGCTTCGGCGGCGCGCTCGAAACAAGCGCGATGGGCCCGGACGATTCCGGCGCCGATCTGCCCGCCGTCGCGGCCTGCGATGCCGATGTTCATCACCGGCGTGGTCCCTGTCTCCAGCACGCGGAAAACGTCGATGCCCGTCGGCGTGCCGCGATATTTGAGGAAGGGGATGTGGAAGTCCTTATTCTCGCCGACCGTGATTCCGTACATTTCCAGATTGCGCTCGACCATCGCCATCGGCTCCCCGCCCTGATAGGCCTGCAAGGGGAAGGCCGCCGCTTGCGCGAACCCGCCGAGGCCGATGGTCTCCGCGATGATGCTTTCACCGCCCATCCAGCTGATCTCGTCCTCGGTGTGACCATCGAAGAGCTTGGCCTGGACCTTGGGGTGGGGGCCTGTGTACCAGGATTCGCCGAGGCCGCTCACCCGGATGCCGAACTCGCGACAACTGAAGCCCATGGCGCTGACGACGCTCGCGCGCTCGACGCCGTGTCCGGCATCGGCCGTCGCTTTGGCCGCCGCCATGGAAAGACGGAGGAAAAAATAATGGTCCTCCGTCAACGCGTGCACGCAGCGCTCGACTTCCTTCGGCTTGGTCGCGGCGACGGTGAGGAGGTGCGGGAACAACTCGCGCGTGAACAAAAGGGACGCGGCGGTATTGCGGCTGTGCAATTCGTCGCTCATATGCAGCGCGCGCTTCATGATCGGCTTGAGCGCGATCCCGCCCGACCGGCGCACGGCTTCGCCGAGGACCGGCGCCACCACGTCGTGCACGTAGAGAAGCCGCTCCCGGACGTCGTCGTCATAGACGCCGTAGTTGAGCCGGCGCGGATTGGTGCCTTCGTAGAAATTGCAGAAGCCGACATTCCCGAAGGCGGCGTTGCGCACGACGAACACCGGCATGGACGCCGTATAGATGCCGGCCAGCGAGCCGACCGCCGCGAAGTCGCCGCAGCCGCGGACGCGAATGGTGCCCGAGGCGAGCTTGGCCTCGGCCTCGGCCCGGTCCTTGGCAAGCCCCTCGAACAATGCCCCGCCGATGATGGCTGCGCGTTGACCGCCCTCGTAATCCCCATAGGCCAGCGGCGGGCCCGAGGTCAGGATCGTCTCGCGCGTGAAGCCGGGCATGACCTCGATCGCGGGACGCACGTCCTCCAGAACCGGTTCCGATTCGACGAAACGGCGGAACACTTCGGCATTGGCTTTGGCGCGCGCGTCGTCCGCTGTCGTCACTGGCGAATCCCCTGGCAAGTCCCGTGAATTGACCGGCTGCGATCGCTTGGGCATCATGCCGACCGCGCGGGAGAGTGCGCGGAATCTTTTGGCTGCGCAAGGCCGCCTGAGGGCCGGGCGGAGACTGTAATGCAAAGGCGCGCGTGACGCGCCGCAAGGGAGGACAGCGTGAAGCGATCGGGGGGAAAACAGGCGCCGCGCGGGGGCGAGGCGGCGGTGAAGGCCAAGAAGCGCGAGTTGATCGAGAAGGGCGTGAAGTACTGCCTGGCCGCCTATGTCGACATGCACGGCGTGCCGAAGGCGAAGGCCGTCCCGGTCGAGCATTTCGAGCGCATGATGCGTGGATCGGAGCTGTTCACCGGGGCCGCCATCGACGGGCTGGGGCAGGGGCCGAACGAGGACGAGTTGGCGATCTTCCCCGATCTCGGCGCCGTGACGCAGCTTCCCTGGCGGCCCGACGTCGCCTGGTGCCCGGGCAATCTCAGGTTCCACCAAGACCCGTGGCCGATGTGCGCGCGCACCATCCTGTCACACCAAGTCGCGCGCGCGGAGAAGATGGGATTCCGCTTCAACCTCGGCATCGAGTGCGAGATATACATCGTCCGTCGCGACGGCAACGGCATCGTCCAGGCCAATCCCAAGGACACGATGCCGCGCGCCGCCTACGACGTGATCGGCCTGCTCGAAGAGCTCGATTGGTGCGACGAAATCGTGCGCTACATGAACCAGCTCGGCTGGGACGTGCATTCCTTCGATCATGAGGACGCCAACAGTCAGTTCGAGTTCGACTTTGCATACTCGGACGTCCTGACCATGGCGGACCGCTTCACGCTGTTCCGCATGATGACGAAGGAAATCGCGCGCCGGTACGGCTACGAGGCGACCTTCATGCCGAAGCCCTGGGCCGACAAGACGGGCAGCGGCGCCCACTTCAACATGTCGATCGAGGATTTGAAGACCGGCAAGAATTTATTCGGCGATTCCAGCGACAAGCGCGGCTGCGGCCTGTCCAAGCTGGCCTATCAATTCATCGCCGGCGTGCTGGCACACGGGCCGGCCGTCGCGGCCGTCGCGTGCCCCATCGTCAATTCCTACAAGCGGCTGGTGAAAACAGGCTCCATGACCGGATTCACCTGGGCGCCGATCTACGTGTCCTATGGCTATAACAATCGCACCAACATGATGCGCGTGCCGTGGATCAGGCCGGAGATCGAAGGCCCGGCGAGCGAGCGGCACGGCGTCTATCTCTCCGCGGCGCGCCTCGAATGCCGTGCGGTCGACACCGCGTGCAACCCGTATCTCGCGGCGGCGATGATGCTGGCCGCAGGCCTCGATGGGATCGAGCGCAAGCTCGACCCGGGCGCACCCAGCCAGGAAAACCTCTATCTCGTGTCCGAGGCGGAGTTGGCTCGCCGCAAGATCAAGACCCTGCCGCGTACGCTCTTGGAAGCGGTCGACGTGTTTGCGGCCGATTCGCTCGGGAAGAAGGTCTTCGGGGAGGACCTCTACAAATCCTTCATCGATCTCAAGACCCGCGAGTGGTGGACCTACCACAACACGGTTTCCCAGTGGGAGATCGATCAGTATCTCGTGAAGTTCTAGATCGCCGTCGCATCGCAACGGGAGCGGGCGGGCTCGGCCGGCGTGCCCGCTCCATCGTCATCCTGCTCCAACGTCATAGCGTCTCAGCGCCGGCGTTTCGCCCGCCGTTTGGCGGCAGGCCGCCGTGACGGGCGGCTCGCGGCTGCTTTCGCGGCAGGGCGGCGTTTGGCTTGGCGCCTCTTCAGCGGCGACAAGGTGCCCTTGACGTGTTGGGGCAGCGGGCCGTGGATGTCGTACCAATCGACCTTCGAATCGACGTAGATATGCGATTCCATCTCGGGCGGATGGCCGGGATGGCCGTCCATGATCCCGGGCATGGTCCAGACAAGATCGGGCTTGCTCGCCACGTCGATGAAGACCTGGCAGCCGCAGGTCTTGCAGAACCTGCGATCGTTTCCCTTCGAGCTTGAGAACGTCGAGAGGTTGTCAGCGCCGGACTCGATGACGAGGCCGGCGCGCAGCGCCAGCGCGTAGGTCGCGAACAGCGTGCCATGGCAGCGCCGGCACATGGAGCAGTGGCAGTGATAGGTGCGCACGGCGGGTTTGGTGATGCGGAACCGAACCGCGCCGCACTGGCAATGTCCGCTGACGGGTTTGAATGCGCCCATTGTGAGATCCCTCCTCTTGCTATCCCTGGCCGGCGAGAACGGCGACACCGGCAAATACAAGGATGATGCCGCTCCATTGTACGAAACCCATGCGCTCCTTCAGCACGATGCGCGCCAGCAACACCGTCACCGCGCCGAACCCCGAGCCGGCGACGGCCGTGATCGCCTGGCCCTCCCCCGTGCTGCCCGCGAAGAGTGCCAAGTAACCGCCCGCATCGAGAAGGCCCTGCGCGCCGAGGAACGGCCACCACCGGAGCGGCATCGCGGGCGCGCGCCGGGTGAAGAGGAAGACGGCGAGGACCGTGACGATGCTGAACAGCCGCCCGAGCCACAGGGTCTCGAGCGCGCCGTAATGCGGCGCCGCGGCCTGCCCGCCGATGACGAGCACGGCATAGGCAAGGCAGGAGGCAAGCGCGAGTCCGATCGTGATGCGCAGGCCGGACCGCTCCCGCGCTTCGGCCTGCTCCTCCGCGGAGCGCGCGACGATAACGGCGCCGAGGATGGTCGCGGCCATGGCCAGCCACTGCACCGTGCTCGGCCGCGCGCCCAGCACGACCCAGAACGCGACGACGAGGACGGGGTGGCTGCCCACGATCGGGGCCGCGACCGATACGGGCCCCCGCGCCAGGGCCTTGTAGAGAAGCAATGTCATGACCGTGGTCGCGACACCGTTGGCCGCGACATAGGGCAGCCCCTCGACGGTCCAGAGCAACGGCGCGTCGGTCGCGACGATCCAGATCGTGAGCGCGATCGTCCCCACGGCGAGCGTGCCGAGCCATGCGGAGGGGGCGCCGAGCGAGCGGGTCGAGAATCGGCCGGCGAAATCAGCCGAGCCGAGCGCGAGCGCGCAGAGCGCGCCCGCGAAGGCCGGGTTCACGGTTTCAAATCTGCCTAGATTTGGGTGAGGAGACCCATGCCGGCGAGTGCGATGAGCGCACCAGCCGCCCTCAGGCCGTAAGCCATCGCCATTGGCCCAAAGCGCTTCGTGGCGAGGCCCGCCCCGAGACCCATGGCGTGAAGCGCGCCGGTCGCGACCAAGAAGCCCAAGCCATAGAGCACGGGGGCAGCGGCCAGAGGCAGCTCGCTCCCATGCCCATGGCCATGGAAGAGCGCGAAGAGCGCGACGAGGCCGTAGGCGGCACCGCTCGCCAGCCGCGTGCCCAGCGCCATGAAGAGGCCGAGCAGCACGACGGAGCCGACGATGCCGAATTCGACGAGCGGAAGTGCGACTCCGGCAAGCGCAAGGCCGGCGCCGATGACCATCGCGCCCATGAAGGCGAGAGGCAGCCGCCAGAGATCCGCCCCGCCGCGCTGCGCGGCCCACAGGCCGATCGCGACCATGGCAAGGACGTGATCGAGGCCGCCGAGCGGATGGCCGATCCCCGCCCCAAATCCCGCGCCTTGCGCGCCGAAGGTGTGGGCCGCGGCTGGCCCAGCCGCAAGTGTGAGAGCGGCAGCAGCCGTCATCCATTTACGCAGTCGCATCGTTGTCCGTCCCGTCATTGTGCCTCTCCCTGTCTTATTCCGGTGTCATCACGCTGCTGCGGTGGCCGAGCTTGCCTTCGACCACCAAGGTGCCGAGCACGTCAAGGATCGCCCGGCAGCCGAGCTGCGCGGTCATGTCGCTGACGTCGTAGGGCGGCGAAATCTCGACGACCTCCATCCCGCACAACCCTTCGCGCGCGATGAGGCGCATGATCTCCAGCGCCTCCCGCGGCAAGAGCCCGCCCGGCTCGGGCGATCCGGTGCCGGGGACGAACCCGGCATCGATCGAATCGATGTCGAACGACAGATACACGGCCTTGCAGCCGTCCCAGGCCAGCTCCAGCGCCATTTCCGCCGCCTTCTTCGGGCCCATCTCGGTCACGTCGGTCACGGTCATCACGCTCGTGCCGCGACGCTTGGCGACGATGGCGCCGGGCCGCGATCCGTACCAGCCGCCGATCCCCATCTGGACCAGGTTCTTGGGGTGACAGTTCGGCAGGCC
>JBGPGW010000070.1:0-13132 GCA_041484095.1 Alphaproteobacteria bacterium
GTGTTTTCCGGCGTCGGCAAGAGCGAGTCCGAAATGAATTTCGCGCTCGAAGCCGGAATCGCGGCGATCAACGTGGAATCGGAGCCCGAGCTGATGGCCCTCGGACGGCTCGCCGCCGCGCGCAGCCGGCGCCTGTCCGTGTCGCTTCGCATTAACCCGGACATCGACGCCGTCACCCACGCCAAGATCACCACCGGCCGCAGCGAGAACAAGTTCGGCGTCCCCTACGATTCGGCCGCCCGGCTTTTCGCGCGCGCGGCCGAGATGCCGGCCTTGTCCCTCGATGGACTTGCCGTGCACATCGGCTCCCAGCTTCTGTCCCTCGATCCATTTCGTCGCGCGTTCGAGCGCGTGGCCGATCTCGTGCGACAGCTTCGCGCGGCAGGCCATGCGATCCGCCGCCTCGATCTCGGCGGGGGCGTGGGCATCCGCTATGCGGGCGAACATCCGCCGAGCGCCGCGGACTACGCGCGCATGCTGCGTGATTCGGTCGGCGGGCTCGGCTGTACGCTCATCATCGAGCCCGGCCGCTCGATCGTCGGCGAGGCCGGCGCGCTGCTGACGCGCGTCCTCTACGTCAAGGAAAACCCGGGCCGGCGCTTCGTCATCGTCGATGCCGCGATGAACGATCTCCTGCGCCCCGCTCTCTACGATGCGTATCACGAGATCGTGGCGATCAAGGATGCGGCGGGAACGGATTTGAGTCCGGTCGACGTGGTCGGTCCGGTCTGCGAATCGAGCGATACGTTTGCCAGAGACCGCCTCCTGCCTCGGCTCGAGAACGGCGATTTGATCGCGCTCCTGTCCGCAGGCGCCTACGGTTCCGCGATGGCGTCCACGTACAACAGCCGGCCGCTGATCCCCGAGGTGTTGGTTGACGGCTCGCGTTTCGCCGTGGTGCGTCCGCGGCAGAGTTTCGAGGCACTATTGGGCCAGGATCGGATTCCCGACTGGCTCTCTCAGGCGGGCGAGAACAAGGCCAAGCGGGTATTCTGATGTCGAGTCTCAGCGACCGCCGTCGTCGTCGGCTGTGGTTCGGGGCATCGCGCGAACAGATCGCGCTGTCGTGGCTCGTCACGGCCTGGGAACGGCTGTGGGTCGCTCTCTGGCCCGCGAGCGGGCTCGCCGGCATCTTCTTGGCGCTCGCCTTGTTCGATGTCCTGCCGCGACTTCCGGGATGGGCCCATGCGATCGTGCTGATCGCCTTTGCGATCGCGCTGTGGTGGGCGTTTCGCTTCGGATTTTCGGGCTTTCAGCTGCCGCGGCGCCATGATGCGCTCCGCAGGCTCGAGCACAACCTCGGCCAACCGCACCGTCCGTTAAGTGCCCTCGAAGACCACATGGCCGCCGGCACGGGGGACAAACAATCCGAGGCGCTCTGGCGGGCCCATCTCGAGCGCATGGCCCAGGCCGCGGACGGCCTTCGCATACCGATCCCGTCGCCGGGCCTTCCCGCGCGCGACCCGCGTGCGATCCGTGCGCTTGTCGTCTTGTTGCTTCTCCTCGCGCTGCCGGGCGGCTGGAGAGGCGCCTTCGAGCGCATCGAACGGGCGCTCGATCCAGATTTTTCCGGCACCGGACGCATCGCCGCCACCGCCGATGTCTGGATCTCCCCGCCTGACTACACCGGTCTTGCACCCATCTATCTCAAGCCGAACGCCGGCGATTCGGAAATCGTGATCCCAAGCGGCAGCACCGTGCTCGCCCGCGTCCATGGCGGCCGCGGCACGCCGCGGCTTCTCGTCGACGGCGACAGCACGCGGTTCGAGCGCGTGGATACGGCCGATCATGAGCTCCGGACGACGCTGACGGTGGGCAAGCGGCTGACGATCCGGCAGCGCGGGCACGATCTCGCGAGCTGGGCCGTTTCGGTCGTGGCGGACCGGGCGCCGGACGTGGCCTTCCTCGAATTTCCCGGCGCGACGCGCCAGCAGGCGCTTCGCGTCGACTACGAGGCGCGCGACGATTACGGCCTCGTCAAGCTCGAGATGACCATCCGCCTCGCGCAGTTCGGCCCCGATCACCAGGACGACGCGCCCGGCGCCAGCGCCGATTCTTTGATTCTGCCCCTGACGATCAGCGGCACCGGTGCCTCGGAGCGCGGCACGGCGTATTTCGACCTGACACCCCATCCCTGGGCCGGGCTTCCCGTGATCGGGCAGATCGCCGCGACCGATGCGCTCGATCAGACCGGCCAAAGCGCCGTTCTGGTCTTCACGCTGCCCGAGCGGCGCTTCACAAATCCTCTCGCGCGCTCGATCATCGAGCATCGCCGCCGACTGACGCTCGCGCCGGAGGAACGCGGGCAAATTGCCCATTCCCTCGATGCGCTCATCGCGCGCGTAGCACAGGCCGGCCGCGACAAAGTGCTGATCCTCGGCCTCAGCTCGGCCCGCGGCCGGCTTCTCTACGACCGAGAACCGACCGCGATATCGGACCTCCAGACGATGCTGTGGGAGCTGGCGCTGCGCGCAGAAGACGGCGACCTCTCGCTCTCTGCGCGCGATTTGCGCGCGCTCGAGCAGCGCATTCTCGACGCCCTCAGCCAAAATGCCTCCGAGGCCGAGATCGAGAAAATGCTCAAGGAGCTGCAGACCGCTCTTGACCGCTACATGCAGGCGCTCATGGCACAGCTCGATCAGCAACAGCGCGCGGGAAAGGAAGGGCAACGCCTGAACCGCGACGACCTCACCGTTGAACAGCGCGACCTGCAACGCCTGATCGAGGATGCGCGCGAGTTGATGCGCGCGGGCGCGCGTGATGCGGCACGCAATCTTCTGTCCCAGCTTCGCAACATCCTCGAGAATCTCCGTGCCGGCGTCATGGATCCCATGCCCACCCAGCAGAACGAAGCCGGCAAGCTGATGCGCGACCTCCGCGACCTGGCCGGACGGCAGCAATCCGTCCTGGATCAGACGTTCCGGCAGCTTCAGGAGAGCCGGCAGGGACAGGCCGGACGGCAAAGCGGCCAAGCCGGCGCACAGGCGGACGCACAGGGGAGCACGCCGGGAGGACCGGTTACGCCCGAGATGCAGGAAGCGCTTCGCCAGGCCCTCGAGGATCTCGTTCGCCGCTTCGGCGCCCTTATCGGCAAGGCGCCCGACCAGATGGGGCAGGCCGACCGCGCCATGCGCGGCGCGGTGGACGCGCTGCGGAGCAACACGCTGCCGCAGGCGGTCGAGCGCGAGGGCGAAGCGCTCGAATCGCTCCGCCAAGGCGGGCGCGCAATGGCGCAACAACTGCTCGAGCGATTCACCGCAAGCGGAGCCGAAGGGGCGCCGGACCCGCGTCGCCCGGGACGTGGACGCGACCCGCAGGGCCGCGCGACGGGCAATTTCGGCGCCTCGACCGAAGACATCGACATTCCCGACCAGATCGAGCTTCGCAGAGCGCGCGAGATTCTCGACGAGTTGCGCCGCCGCGCAGGCGAACGAAACCGCCCCGCCGTCGAGCGAGACTACATCGACCGGTTGTTGCCGAAGTTCTAGCCGGCCTGGGAGAGCGAGCGGGCAGCGAGCATTTTGTCCACCGTCGCCGTAATCTGCTCGAGCGTAAACGGCTTGGTCAGCACGTATTGGCTGAGGACTTCGATATTGTGGGCGCGCTGGCGCTCATGGGCGTAGCCGGTCATGAGCATGATGGCCAGGCGCGGATGATCCTTCGTCACCTTGAGCGCAAGAGCGATGCCATCGAGCCCAGGCATGACAATGTCGCTGATGAGGAGATCATAGTCGGCGGCGGCGAGCGCATCGAGCGCCTCCAGACCGTCGTTCACCGTGTCGACCCTGTGGCCGTGCTGAACAAGGGCCCGGCTGACGAATTGCCGGACCGCCGGGTCGTCCTCCGCCACGAGAATACGGGCCGACATCGTCGAACGCACCGATCACTCCAACACAAATTGAACCCAAACCCCGGGGAGGAATCCGGCCCTCTCCGGCGTCCGGGCTCACACGGCCCGCACACCGGCAATCCGGCCGGCCTCTCCGCCATGGATGAAGCAATGATTGTGGTTAGCGTTTGCTTAACCGGACGCCGATTGGTATCGAATCGGTCTGTGCGCGGGGCCGGCAGGCCGCTACTGCGAATCCGATTCGCCGACGAAAACGATCGAAAGCCCCTTCGCATCCGGCGACGGGTTCTGGGAGTGGGTCTCGAACTGGAGGCTCTCTCCGGGCAACAGGCGTTTCGCTTCGACCTCGAAGATCCAATGCTGGAGTTCGTGGGCGTTCGCATCCCGAAGCGCCGCACGCATCTTGGGAATATCGCGCGGAACGGCCGAGGTGTTGACGATCTTCCCGGTAACGACGAGAGTCGGGGTGCCGTCGTTATCGATCGTCTCGGTTTTGACCTCCTGCAATGTGAGGCCTTCCCCCGGCGCTGTCTGAGATTCGATCCCGACCATGGCGTAGAAGCGAGCCGTCACCGGCCATTGTTCCATGATGTTCGCCCGACCGAACCAAAGAACCGCAATCGTACCGCCAACGACGATGACGAACGCCAACCAACCGATGATCAGCTCCCCGCGTCCCCCGGATCGCCGCGTGACGACGCGGCTTGGAGCGCTCAGGGTCGGTACGTTCTCGCCCGAAGCCGATGGCGCCGCAGCCTTGTCGCCCTCCGGACGCGGCTGGGCACCCCCCTCGGGCGGCTGCACCCACTGATGTTTGCAGCGCGTGCAACGGACCGTCCGGCCGCGGGAGCCAAGGCGCGATTCATCGATTTGGTAGCGCGTCGAGCAGGACGGACAAGTCACGAACATGGGGATCACGCCAGCGGGCCGCTATCGATGCCGCTGACTTTAGGGGGTCTCGGATATCGACACAAGTCGCGGGGCTCCGCTGGACGGGCACCGACAGCGTATGCCATGCTCGTGCCGTGCTGAGGCCAACCGTGCGACCGTTGGAGACCCAAAACCAACCCATCGTTTCGTTTAACAACGTTGGCGTTCGTTACGGCGGCGGCCCCGAGGTGCTCGCGGACATCAATTTCAGCCTCGATCCCGGCTCGTTTCACTTCATTACGGGCGATAGCGGGGCCGGCAAGTCGACCCTGCTCAAGCTCATGTACCTCGCCCATCGTCCGACGCGCGGCGTGGTTTCGCTGTTCGGGCGGGACCTCGCGATCCTGCCGCGCGACCAGCGCCCGCAACTGCGCCGCCAGATCGGGGTCGTCTTCCAGGATTTTCGACTTCTCGACCACCTGTCGGCCCTCGAGAACGTCGCCCTGCCCCTCCGCGTCGCCGGTATTCCTTACGCCCAGGCGCGCGAAGAGGTGACGGAGCTGCTCAAATGGGTCTGGCTCGCCGATCGCATCGAGGCCCGCCCGTCGACGCTTTCGGGTGGCGAGCAGCAGCGTGTGGCCATCGCCCGTGCCGTGATCAATCGACCGAGCCTGCTCCTGGCCGATGAGCCCACGGGCAACGTGGATGACGGCATGGCCGTGCGCCTTCTCTATTTATTCGAGGAGCTGAACAAGCTGGGGACCACGATCGTGATCGCCACCCACAACCAGGCCTTGGTGTCGCGCTTCTCGCACCCGCAGCTCGTCCTGAAGAACGGCACGATTGCCCGCCTGCCCTCGGGCACTCCCAGGGACGCCGCCTGAATGGCGCGCGCCCGCTACGACTTGCCTTTTACGAGCGACGATTCGCAATGGTTCGTTCCGGCCATCCTCGCCCTCATGGTGTTCCTCGCCGCGCTCTCGCTCGGCGGAATCCTCATGCTTCAGCAGACGATCGAACGATGGAGCGCCGGATTCTCCGCCGCCCTCACCATTCAGATTTCGCCTGAGGAGAACGCAAAACCGGCCACGTCCGATGAGCAGGTCAACAAGGCGCTCGCCGTGCTGCGTCAAACGCCGGGCGTGATGTCAGCCGAGGCCATCGATTCGGATGCCATCGCGCGCCTCTTGGAGCCGTGGCTGGGGTCCGGACCGCTCGTCAGGGACCTGCCGCTGCCGCGCCTCATCGACGTGGCGCTCGCACCGAATGCCGGCGTTGATGTCGTGACGCTTGCGCGGCAGATCGTCGAAGTCGCACCCGGAGCGACGGTGGACGACCACCGCGATTGGCTGCGCAACCTGCGCAACCTCGTGCGCTCGGTCGAGCTTATTTCCGCCGGCGTGATCGTCTTCATGGCGCTCGTCGGCATCGGTGTGATCGTTCTCGTGACGAGAACGGGTCTTCTCCTTCACCGCGACGTCGTGGAAGTCCTGCATCTCGTCGGCGCGCGCGATTTCTATGTCGCGCGTCAGTTCGAACGGCATGTGCTGGCCATGAGCCTCAAAGGCGGCATGATCGGCCTGGCGCTTGCCGCTGGCGCGTTGGCCGGGCTCGATCAGGTCAGCCAACGCCTTGCCCCGTCACTGCTGCCCAACCTGTCGCTGTCGGCCGTGCAGTGGCTGTCGCTCGTCTTGGTGCCGGTCGCCGCTTCGGCCATCACGGTGGCAACGACGCGCGTGACGGTTCTGCGGACGCTTACACGCCAGCCGTGAGCCGGCAGCGCACCCGCATTCTCGCTGCCCTCGGCCTCGGCACGATCGCCGCCTGCGGCATCTGGATCATGGGACTTCTCTGGTTTGTGGGAACGATCCCGACGGAGCCGCGCGACGACCCGCGCGTAACCGACGCGGTCGTCGTGCTGACCGGCGGAAGCGGCCGGCTCGAAGCCGGGCTCGACCAGTTGGGGCAGAACCGAGCCAAGAAACTGTTCGTCTCCGGCGTCTATCGCGGCGTCGAAGTGGCGAAGCTGCTGGATCTCTCGACCCAAGCGCCCGAGCGGGTCGAGTGCTGCATCGTCTTGGGTTACAGCGCGGACAACACGACGGGCAACGCGCGCGAGACCGCGGACTGGATGGCCAAAGAAGGCTACCAATCCCTTCGGCTCGTCACGGCGGCTTATCACATGCCGCGCAGCTTGCTCGAATTCCGCCACGCCATGCCGACGATCGAGATCATCGCGCATCCCGTCTTCTCCGAACGCGTCAAACAGAGCGAATGGTGGCGGTGGCCGGGCACGACCAGCCTGATCATCAGCGAATACGGCAAATATCTTCTCGTCCTTCTGCGAAACACCGTCACCGAGCCGCCAAATCGGTTTGCCGCCGAGCCGCTGTCTCTCGCCGAATGAGCGTGGCCCGATGATTCTGCGGTCGGCGCTGTTCAACATCCTATTTTTCGCTTGGTCGGCGGCGGTGTCGCTGACCCTGTGGCCGGCCCTCCTCCTGCCGGGCCGCGATCTGTTCTGGATCGCGCGCCTCTGGTCGAGCGTGGTCGTCTTTCTGCTCCGGCACCTCGTCGGCCTCAGCTATGAGGTGCGGGGGCTCGAGAATCTGCCCCGAGGCCCGGCGGTGCTGGCATCAAAGCACCAATCGGCATGGGACACGGTCATCTTCTTTTTGCTCCTGCGCAATCCGGCCTATGTGCTCAAGGCGGAGCTGCTCCTGATTCCCATCATCGGCTGGTATCTGAGGCGGGTCGGCATGATCGCGATCGACCGGCAAGACGGCGCCCGCGCGCTCAAGGGCATGCTCGCCGCGGCCAAACGCGCCGCATCGGAGGGGCGACCGATCGTGATCTTCCCGGAGGGAACGCGAACCGCGCCGGGCGACAAGAAGCCCTATCATCCCGGCACCGCAGCGCTCTACGCGCATCTCGGCCTGCCGGTCGTCCCGGTGGCGTTGAATTCGGGCCTCTATTGGGGACGGCGCCATTTCGTGAAACGGCCGGGCCGCATCATCATCGAGTTCCTGCCTGCGATCGCCCCGGGGCTCGACCGGCATGCCTTCGCGTCCAAGCTGGAGGGGCGAATCGAGGACGCCGTCCGGCACCTGATCGAGGAAGCGAAGCGCCAGACCGAATCAAACCGATGAATTGTTCTCGCGCCTCGTCATTCGGCCGATGAGACCCAGATCAAAGAAGAGGCCGGCACGCGCGCGTGCCGGCCTCCTGACGTAATGTCGTGACGACGCGGCGGCGAATTATCCCGCGATCGTATCGAGATATTTCTGGTTGACCTCGCTGTAGTTCTTCCCCCACCACTCGCCGTCATAAACGATCTGGACCTTGGCGTTCTCGGCGTCGCTCGGGTTGAAGCGACGAAGGTCCGGCGACACCTTGGCGGCCGCGCGCGGATTGCTCGGACCGTTGCCGAAGAATCCGAAGAGGCCGAGCTGACCGTCGACGTTGCTGCAGATGAAGGAGAGAAACTGCTGCACGAGGGGGCCCGACGGATTGCCTTTCGGCACGACGTTGATTCCCGGCTGTAGGATGCCCTGGTTCCAGGTCCAATCGAGCTTGCCCTTGCTCTCCTCGAACAGGACCTTCGCCCGCGTGTTCCACAGGATGCCCATGACGGCCTCGCCCGTCCGCATGAGCTGCTCGGACTCGGCGCCCGAGTTCCAATACACCGCGTCCTTCCGGATGCGCTTCAAGACCTCGAGGCCGCGCTTCGTGTCGATCGGATAGACCTTGTCCGGCGCCACGCCGTCGCCCATCACCAGGCTTTCCAGCATGGCGTTGGCGTCGCGGCGCAACATGCGCTTGCCCGGATATTTCTTGAGGTCGAAGAAATCCATCCATGATTTCGGCGGGTCTTTGCCGAACTTGCTCGAGTCGTAGATCAGCACGTTGCTGAACGTGTACGGCGCGACACCGTATTGATACGCCATGCCCGACACGAGGTCGCTCTTCTTCACGACATTGTAGTCGATCGCCTCGAGGAACCCGCCAGCGCCGAGGAGGATCGCGGTGTACGCCGCGGAATCGCAGCAGTCCCAGGTCACTTTCTTCGATTCGACCATGGCGCGGATCTTGCCAGCCGTCGGGCTCGACGCCTCCATCACCACTTTGACGCCCGGATTCTTCTCTTCGAAGGGCTTCCCGAAATAGTTCGCGTAGGCCGTATTGGCCGTGCCGCCCCAGTTGACGTAGACGAGTTCCTTCGCCTGGGCGAACGCCTCACGCCCGAACCCGCCGCTCGCCATCCCTGCGCCGAGAAGCGCCAAGGCCGCGTTGAACTGCCGGCGGGTCATCTGTCCCTTCGCCAGCTTCTCTTCGGCCAGCGCAATGCAATCCTCTTGGAACGATTGGACTCTTGTCATCACTCGCCTCCCATTGGCTATGCCGATCGTTGCTCGCGCTTGTCGCGCTTTCGCTCCGGCTACGCGGAATTCTCGACCGATCGGCTGGTCGGGTCAAGACAAGGCGGGCTCTGCCGCGAAACTAGGCCCGGTTGCGGCGCTTTCGCAGCGCCATCTCGGCGAACAGCAGGGCGAGCGTGACCCCGATCAACAGGACCGCGACCGAGGCGACGGAGGGATCGACATTCTCGTTGATGTCGTCCCACATGCGGCGCGGCAGGGTGAAGGCCGTGCGTCCGGCGATGAACAGGACCATCACCGTTTCGTCCCATGAATGGATGAAGGAGAAGATCGCGCCGGACAGAATCCCCGGCATGATATTGGGCACGATCACGCGCCATGTCGTCTGAGGCAGCGTGGCGCCGAGAATGCGGGCCGCCTGTTCGAGGCGGATGTCGAACCCGGCGAGGCTCGCCGAAACCGTGATCACGGGATAGGGAATCCCCGTCACCATATGCGCGAGCATGATGCCGAGGAAGCTGTCGATGAGGTTGAGATCGACATAGAGCCGGTAGATTCCGAGCGTATAGACGATCGATGGAATGATGATCGGCGCCAGCATGAGCGTGCGCACGGTCTCCGACGATCGGCTCGCCAGACGCCAGCAGCCGACCGCGCACAGCGTGCCGATGACGACATCGAGCGCCGCGGCGGTGGTCGCGATGACGAGGCTTTGCCATATCGCGCCGCGCCAGTCGGGACGCGTGAGAACGTCCGCAAAGTGCTTGAACGAGATCGTCTCCTGCGGAAACGACAGGAACCGCTGGTCCGTGACCGACACCGGCAGCACGACGAAGATCGGCGCCATGAGGAATACGAGAACCGTGCAGGCCAGAGCGATGACCACGCCCTTCATCAATCCCCGGTCCGCGCCAATCACCTCCATCATTCCGCTCCAAACAGTTTTCGCAAATTGACCACGCGTCCCAGCAGAAGCAGGAGCAGCAGGATGCTGACCAGAAGCACCGCCGCCAGCATCGTGCCGACCCCCCAGCGGAGCGTCTGCATGATCTGGATGCCGATATATTCGGCGACCATGAAGACGCGCCCGCCGCCGAGCAGCGCCGGCGTCACGTAGAAGCCCATCGAAAAGATGAAAACCAGCATGCTGGATGCGACGACCCCCGGCATGCTGAGCGGCAGGAAGATCCGGCGAAACGCCGTCCAGGGCGGCGCGCCCAGCGCGCGGGCCGCGGCGATCAGCCTCAAATCGATGGTCCGCATGTTGGCGTAGAGGGGCAGGACCGCGAAGGGCAGCATGTAGTGGATCATGCCGACCGACACGCCGAACTCATTGCGCATCAGCGACAACGGCGAATCGATGACGCCCCAGGCCAGGAGCGCCTCGTTGACGAGACCGTTGCTTCGCAGAAGCGTGATCCATGAGAAGGCGCGGACCAGAACCGATATCCACAGCGGCAGAAGGACGAAGAACATCAGCCACCGAAGCCATGCCATCGACGCCTGGACCATGGCGTAGGACACGACATAGCCGAGAAGCAGCGTGCAGAAGGTCGTGATGATGCAGATGCGGAGCGTGACGATCAGCGTCTGATGGATCGATTCCGAGCTGATGAGCATCTCGTAATTCCCGAAGCCAGGCTCCGGTTCCGACACGCTGATGAGGAGAACCTTGACGAGCGGAAAGAAATAAAGCCCCGCCATGAGGACGACGGCCGGCAGGATGAGCAGCCAATAGAACTGGACCGCGCTCAGACGAGCCCGCCCCGCTCTCCGAGCCTCTGCCCCCGACACCGCAGCCATCTCCCCTCCTCCCCGCCCCCATTCATGCACCAGAATGCCCGGGCCCGTCACCGGGATTCGGCGCCCTTGTCAGGCCCGAAGACGCCATGGCACGGTTTGCCGATCGCAACCGACGCTGTTCATGATGACCGCCGACCTGTTGCTGCATAACGGCACGATCGCCCTGCTCGACCAGGCCGATCGGTTCGTCTCGGCCCTGGCCGTCCGCCAGGGCCGCATCATCGCCGTCGGCGACGAGGCCGCGCTCGCGCCTCTTCGTGGCCCCAAGACGGAGATCGTCGACCTCGATCGCCGGACCGTGATCCCGGGGATCGTCGATTCCCACTGTCACCCCGACAGCTATGCGATTCGGCTGCTGAAGTGGCAGGCCCTCGGCCCGGATCGCATCAGGACGAAATCCGAACTGCTGCGGACGATCGCGGAATCGGCCCGGACCTTGCCCAAGGGGCGCTGGTTCATCGGCTACCGGTTCAACGAGCAGAAAAGTGGCGGATATCCCTCGATCGGCGAACTCGATGCCGCGGGCGGCGGGCGGCCGGTCTTGATCATGCGCACCTGCGGGCATCTGGCGCTGGTCAACTCGGCCGCGATTGCAGCAGCCGGCATCGCGGCCGACGCCGAGGACCCGCCCTTCGGGCGATTCGACCGCGATCCCCTGAGCGGTGCGTTCACGGGCCTCGTTCGTGAAACGGCGGCCCATCTGTTCCTCGGACAGATGCAGGACGAGGATTCGCCCGAAGACATCGCCCGCGGCATGGAAGACGTCTTTGCCGAATGTCTGTCGTTCGGCATCACGTCGCTTTACAACTCGCTCACCTCATCGAAAGCGATCCGCGCCTATCAGCTCATGCGGCAACGAGGGCGCCTGCCGCTGCGCGTCGGCATCATCGCGAGCGGGCGTGAGCCGGGCCTCATCGACTCGCTGATCAAGACGGGGATTCAAAGCGGATTCGGTGACGATTGGCTGCGGCTGATCGGCGTCGAGTGGTGCCCAGACTGCAGCACCAGCGGCCGCACGGCCGCCTATTACGAGCCTTATGTCGGCCAGCCCGCTCTCGGCGAGCCCGGGGACAATCGCGGCATGCTTCTCTATGAGGCCGACGATCTGAACGCCATGGCGACGGCCGCCCACAAGGCAGGGCTGCTCGTCTGCATCGAAGGCGTGGGCGATCGCGGGATCGACTTCGCCCTCGACGCGATCGAGGCGGCACTCGCGGCACATCCCGTCGAAGACCATCGGATGCGCGTGGAACACTGCTGCTACGTCACGCCGCCGATTCTGGAACGCATGCGCCGGCTGGGCGCGGTCGATTCATCGGCGACGGGATTCATGTACGATTTAGGCGACGCCTATATCGCGAACCGGGGCACCGATGCCATGCATCACATGTGGCCGCACCGGACACTCATCGACCACGGCATTCCCGCGCCCGGACACTCGGATGCCGCCGTCTGTCAGTTCAACCCGTTTCTCGCGATGTGGTCGATGGTCAATCGCAAGACGGCGACGGGACAATCGCTCGATTCGCGCGAAGCGGTCAGTCGAATCGAGGCGCTGAGAGCCTATACCACCCTCGGCGCCTGGTCGGGCCGCGAGGAGGCGATCAAGGGTTCGCTCGAGCCGGGAAAGGTCGCGGACTTCGCCGTGCTCGACCGTGACTACTTCACGGTCGACCCCGACGCCATCCGCGAGGTGCGCGTCGGTGCGACCTATGTCGATGGGGTCTGTCGGTACCGTGCGTGACCCCCCCGGAGGAGAGCCCTCAAGGCCTCCGCCCCTTGGCTTGGCGCAATCCGGTTCAACCGTCCCTCGGGGCATGGCAGGCGCTCCGTGGCGCGGTATGTGCGTAAACCTGTGGAAAACAATGGACCCGTCGAATCGGCATCCGAACGGCCGCCGTGAAACGGTAATGCGGGATGGCCGGCCCGAGGCGGTTCCGCCATCGAGACCCGAAACATTTCGGGAACCTTTTCTTGACGGTCCAGCCGGCCGTTTCTAGACTTATGGCTTCGGATTCACAGAATCCGATTTATATGTTATAAATCAAATGATTGCGTAGACTTTGACGAACCGGAAGCGATCCGGCCCGCGAAGGCGTAAGACGTTTCCCGGTCGCGAGAAGAAGAGTGGAAGGTGCCCCGATGGCCCGCGTCGTCAGTATTTCCCAGCAAATCTGGGACATGAAGTACCGGCTCAAGGCCGCCGACGGCACCCCTGTGGACAAAACGA
>JBGPGW010000071.1:0-13119 GCA_041484095.1 Alphaproteobacteria bacterium
AGGCATTGGTCTGATGCACCTTGCTGACGATGAACACCTTGTCGCGCCGTCCGGCAACGGCCTCGCCCGTCACCGCCTCCGCGCCGCCCGACGCGTAGATTTCCGCGGTGTCGATCAATGTCATGCCGAGATCGACCCCGAGTTGGAGCGCCGCGACCTCGTCCTTCCGTCGAGCCGGATCGTCGCCCATCTTCCAGGTGCCGAGGCCGAGCGCCGGCATCGTGCAACCGCCGCGCCCGTGGACCATTCGCATCGTCATGGCTTTCTTCCTCTCTGTTCGCGCTGGACGCTTGGCGTCACTTGCGCGCCGATTCGATCGCGGCCCAGACCTTGGCCGCAGTCGCCGGCAGCTCGACGTGCCGCACGCCAAGGTGCCATACCGCATCCACCTCGGCATTGGCGAGAGCCGGGACCGCCCCGATGGTGCCGCTTTCGCCCGCGGCCTTGATGCCGAGCGCGTTCGCGGGACTCCACGTCTCGTGCCGGTCAAGGTTGAACGTGGGCAAGTCGTCGGCACGCGGCATCGCATAGTCCATGAAGCTTCCCGCAAGCACTTGGCCCGTGCCGTGGTCGATCGCCACCTGCTCCATCAGCGCCTGGCCGATGCCCTGGCCGAGCCCGCCGTGGATCTGGCCGTCCACGACCATCGGATTGATGACGGCGCCGCAATCATCCACGACGAAATAGTCGCGCAGCGTGACCCGCCCGGTGTCGGGATCGACGAGGACGACCGCTATATGCATGCCGGAGGCGCAGGTGGGTGCAGCCGGGTCGAAGAAGACGACCTCCTCCAGGCCAAGCTCGACGCCGGCCGGAAAGCGATGGCCGCGATACGCGGTCTTCACCACTTCGGTGAAGGTGATGCGGCGATCGGTCCCCTTGATGACGAAGTCGCCATTCTCGCGGACGAGATCGGCCTCCGCGCACTCCAGAAGATGTGCCGCGATTTTCCGGCATTTCTCGACGATGCGGTCGGCCCCCCGCACCACCGCCATTCCGGTCGTCAGCGTGGACCGCGACGCATAGGCGCCGTGACCGAAGGACACGCGATCGGTGTCGCCCTCGACGATCTCGACGTCGTCGATCGGCACGTCAAGACGCGTCGCGACGACTTGGGCGAATGTCGTCGCATGGCCTTGGCCGTGCGAATGCGCGCCCGAGAACACGGTGACCTTGCCCGTGGGATGGACGCGGACCGTCGCGGAATCGAAGCCGCTCGAACGCGTGTAAATCGCACCGGCCTTGTCGCTCGGCGCGCCGAGGACGTCGACGAGGCTCGTCATGCCGATGCCGAGCAGCACGTTCTTCTCGCGCAGCCGTTTCTGCTCGGCGCGCAGCGCATCATAATTCGCGAGGCGCTTGAGCTTCGCGAGCAGCGCCGGCGGGTCCCCGATGTCGTACGTGAGGCCGGTCGCGCTGCGGTAAGGGAACCGTTCGCGCGGGATCAAATTCTTCGCGCGGAGGGCGGCGGAATCGCAGCCGAGCTCGTGCGCCGCCGTGTCGATGAGACGCTCGAGCACCGTGAACGCCTCCGGACGGCCGGCGCCGCGATAGGCGTGAACCGGCGAGGTGTTCGTGTAGACGCCGCGGACCCGGCAATAGATCGCCGGAGTCGTGTAGAGGCTGCCGAACACCGCGCCGTAGAAATAACCGGGGATGCTGGCCCCGCGATGCGTGACATAGGCGCCGAGGCAGGCCAGCGTGTCGACCGAGAGGGCGAGGAAGCGGCCCTCGGCATCGAGCGCCAGGCGCGCGCGGGAAAAATGATCGCGGGCGCCGACATCGCTCAAAATCCCCTCGGATCGGGTGGCGGACCATCGGACCGGGCGGCCGACCAGCTTCGAGCCCCAAAGCACGAGGGGCTCCTCGGAGTAATCGGCCAGCTTCATGCCGAATCCGCCGCCGACATCGGGTGCGACGACGCGGATCTTGTGCTCGGGGTGACGGAGCGAGTTCTCCGCGAGCGAGAGGCGAAGCATGTGCGGCGACTGGTGCGAGGCCCACAGCGTGTAGCGGTCGTCGGCCGGGTCGTAGTGGCCGAGCAGCGTCCGCGTCTCCATGGAGTTGGCCGTCACGCGATTGTTGGTCACGTCGAGTTCCACGACATGGGCGGCCGCGGCGAACGCGGCATCGGTCGCTTCCTTGTCGCCGACTTCGGTCACGAAGCAGAGATTGTCGCCGAGATGCGAATGAACGCGCGCGGCACTCGGGTCGAGGGCGCACCGCGTTTCGGTCGACGAGAGAAGCGGCTCGTAATCGACTTCGATCGCCTCGACGGCATCAAGCGCCTGGGCCCGTGTCTCTGCGATCACCATGGCGATGGTATCGCCGACGAAACAGACTTCGTCGCGGCACAGGACGGGCCGGGTCAGATGGGCCCGGTCGACGCCATCGGAGGACGGAATCTTGGCCCAGAGCGGAAAGTCGCCGAGGCCCGCCGCATGCCAGTCCGCCGCCGCGACGACGGAAAGGACACCCGGCATCGCGCGCGCTCGATCGGTCCGCACCGCGCGAAGGCGCGCGTGGGCGTGGGGCGAGCGCAGGAACGCGGCATGCGCCGCGTCGGGCGCCTTCACGTCATCGACATAGCGGCCGCGCCCGGTGAGAAACCGGAAATCCTCGCGCCGCTTGATGGACTGACCGACATACATGAAACGCCTCCCGATCGACCCGGTGCCGCCTGGGTCGCCAAGCCTATTGCAGCACGCGCGCCGATGCGACTGTTAGATCGGTGCCCCCTCAATCGGGGCCGGGGCTGATCGTCAACTCGTCGAACAACGTCACGCTGTCGGATTTCGTCCAAAGGCCCACCCGGCCGGCCGCCGTGTGCTGGCCGTCGCGCGCCTCGAACAGGGGGGTGCCGTTCCACACGACGTAGAAGCGATCGCCTTCGACCTTGACGCGCAGGGTCTGCCATTCGTCGGTGCGCATCTTGGCGCGCGTGCCCGCGAAAAACGTCCCGATCCCGCCGACCACGCGATAGAGGCGAACGGTCTGCTCCAAGGCGTTCGCCCCGACGACGTAATAGTTGCGGGCATCCGCGGCCCGCACGATCAGCCCGCCGGCCTGGTCCGCCTCGCCCGCGATCGGCTTCAGGCGCACGCTGACATCGACATTGCGCAGGCGAACGCCGTCGTAAAGGCAGATCGGAAAGCGCTGGCCGGTCCGATCGGTGCTGGCTTGGCCCAGCACATGGCGCCGTGACGAATCGGCGGGGTCCGTCTGAACAATCCACTCGGCCGGCGGTCCGTCACCCGTCAGCCCCTGCGTGAAATCGCGCGGCGCCGTGCCGAGCTCCATGCCATCGAATCCGATCACGATGGGCGCAGGGCTTTGAGCCGAGGACTCCGGGGTCGAAAGGCAAACCGCGACGAACAACGAAAGGCACAATCCTCGCGACGCCCGCCTTCGACCGATGTGATGAATGCCAATGGTCATGCCCCGTCCGAGATCGTGGGGCGGACGCGCCGCGCCCGCCCGGTCAGCTTAGCTTGTAGCCGCCGTCGATCTCCAGCACCGTGCCCGTCACATAGGCATTCTCCATCAGCGACAAGATGCCATCGGCGATTTCCTCGGCCGTGCCCATGCGCGGGATCGGCAGCGGTTCGGTCTTGGCCGCGAGCGCCCGCCGCGTCTCCTCCGGCAGGGTCTCCATGAGCGGCGTGCCGATCAGACCCGGCGCCATCACGTTGACGCGCAGCGGCGCCAACTCGACGGCGAGGACCCGCGCCAAGGCCTCGATCGCGGCATCCGCGGCGGCGACGCTCATATACGTCGGCAGCGCCTTTCTGTGCGCCTGCCCGGTGATGAAGACGACCGATCCGTCCGCGCGCATATGCGGCAGGGCATGGCGGACGCAATAGATCTGCGCCCAGAACTTGTTGACGAAGATCGCCTCGAAGACGTCCTGCCGCGTCTCGCGAAAGCGGCCCATGCCGGCGCGAACCGCACCGTTGGGCGTCGCGGGAACGAGGATGGAGAGATGATCGAACGTGGCGATGTGGCGGAAGAATGCCTCGACCGACGCCTCTTCCCTTGCGTCGAGGCGAAAGGCTTCGACCCCCTCCCCGATCGCGCGGCGCGCGCGCTCGAGACGCTCGGTCGACCGGCCCGCGATGACGACCGTGGCGCCGCGCGCGACCGCCGCCTTCGCCGTGGCAAGACCGATGCCCGAGGATCCGCCGATGAGAACGATGCGTTGACCGTCAAGCGCCATGGTCGGCGTCCGACAGCGTGATCGTCAAGACCGGCGCCACTCATAGCAGGCCACGCCGTGGCCGCTCTTGACGTCTTCGAAGGAGGGATGCGCCGCCCTGCACCGCTCGACACGAAGCGGACAGCGGTCGAAATAGCGGCAGCCCACCGTATCGGCCGCCGGATTGAACGCCTCTCCGGCCACGGCGCTTTGTCCTTCGAGAGTGGCGGCACTCTCATCGAGCGTGCCGAGAAGCGCCTTCGTATAGGGATGCTTGGGCGCCGAGAACAGCTCCTCGGTCGGCGCGATTTCGACCAACTTGCCGAAATACATCACGCCGATGCGATGGCAGAGATACCGCGCCACGCGCAAATCGTGCGTGATGAAGATGATCGTGATGTTGAAGGCCTGCTGGAGATCCTTGAACAGGTTGAGAATCTGGGCGCGGACGGAGACGTCGAGCTTCGATACCGGTTCATCCGCAACGACGAGTGCGGGCGACATGGTCAGCGCGCGCGCGATCGCAACGCGTTGAAGCTGACCGCCCGACATCTCGTGCGGGTAGCGGCGCTTGAAGTTGGTCGGCAACCCAGCCCGCGACAACGCCTCGTCGATGCGCGTCTCGACCTCGTCCGCCCTACAGATCGCATGGAGAAGAAGCGGCGTCGCGAGAGCCGTCCGCACGGTGTGCCGGGGATTGAGCGAGGAGAGAGGGTCCTGGAACACCATCTGCAGATCGCGCCGGTACGGCTTGAGCCGGCGCTCGCCGAGATGGGTGATATCGACCCCGTTGACCTCGATCACGCCGTCCGCCGGCTTGTAGAGCCTCAGGATCGTCTTGCCGATCGTCGTCTTGCCGCTGCCCGACTCGCCGACGAGACCCAGCACCTCTCCCCGGCGCACATCGAAGCTCACGTCATCGACGGCCTTGAGATAGGTCGGCCCCTTGGAGAGCGCCGCCGTCATGCCCTGGCGCAGGCGGAAGCGCACAAGGAGATTGCGCACGGCAAGGAGCGGCGCTTCGTCCCGGGGGGTCATGGCGTCAGGCATGGTTGTACAACACGCAGCGGACGCCGCGACCGCCGCCGAGATCGCTCATAGCCGGCAGCTTGGCCCGGCACTCGGGCTTGGCGAAATCGCACCGCGGCTCGAAAAGGCAGCCGGGCGGCAGATCCGTCGGGCTCGGCAGCTCGCCCGGTATCTCCTTCAGCCGCTCGGTCTTGGTGTCGAGCGCCAGCGCCGAGGCCAGGAGGCCCTGGGTGTAGGGATGTTTCGGATCGGCAAAGACCTGCTTGGTCGGGCCGGTCTCCACGATGCGCCCTGCATACATCACGGCGATCCTGTCGCACAGCATGTGGGCGATCGACATGTCGTGGGTGATGAAGAGAAAGGCGCAGTCGAGCCGATTCTGGAGGTCGCGGAAGAGACGCAGAATCTGCCTCTCGACGATGTTGTCGAGATTCGTCGTCGGCTCATCCGCGACGATGAGGTCCGGCTCGAAGGCGAGAACCATGGCGATGAGCGTCCGCTGCAACATCCCGCCCGAAAGCTGGTGCGGAAAGAGATGCATCACGTCCGCGCCGTGGGGAATGCCGACATCCTTGAGGAGCTGGATCGCCGCGCCGTGCCAGTTCTTCGCGCGATCGACATGCGCCGGCGATTTCGCGGCCGAGCGCTCGAAGATCTCCTTCAAGTGCCATTCGACCTTCTTCGCCGGATTGAATGCGCCGACGGGGTCCTGGAAGACCATGGCGATGCGCCGGCCGCGGAGCTCGCGAAACGCCTCGGCCGACAGGCCCAGAAGATCGGTGCCGAGGAAGTCGATCCGTTCCGCGTGGGTCACGGCGTTATCAGGCAACAGGCGCAGGATCGACATGCCCGTGACCGTCTTGCCCGACCCCGATTCGCCGATGATCCCGACCATCTCGCCCTTGCGGATATCGAGATCGACGTCACGGACCACCATCACCGTGCTGCCGCCCATGGAGAAGCCGGCATCGAGCCCGCGGACGGAAAGCGTCACGTCGCTCATTCTGCGGACCTACGGCGCAACCGCGGGTCGAGGAGGTCACGGAGCCCGTCGCCAAGAAGGTTGAGGCCAAGAATCGCGACCGTGAGCGCCGCACCAGTAAGCGTGAGGACCCACGGACCCCGATGGAAGTAGTCCTTGCCGTCCGCCATCATGACGCCCAAAGACGGCGTCGGCGGCTGCACGCCGAGCCCGAGGAAGGACAGGCCGGCCTCGATGATGATGCCGAAGGCGAGACCGACCGTGAACTGGACGAACAGGGGCGCTGCGATGTTGGGCAGGATCTCGCGCACCATGATGCGGAGGGCCGACTGCCCCATCAGCTGCGCGGCCTGCACATAGGGCTCCGACTTCACGACCATCGTCGTATTCCGCGCCATGCGTGCGAAATTGGGAACGTAGACGAGCGCGATGGCGATGATCACACTCTGCACGCCGAAGCCGAGAATGAGCATCAGCATGAGGGCGAGCACGAAGATCGGGAACGAAAACAGCAGGTCGACGAACCGCATCGCGGTCGCATCGACCCAGCGCCCGATATAGGCGCAGGTCATGCCCAGGAGCACGCCCGCAAAGGCGCCGAGCGAGACGCCGGCAAAGCTGATCAGCAACGAGTTGCGCGCGCCGTAGAGCACGCGCGTCAGCACGTCCACCCCGAAGGAGTTCGTGCCGAAGGGATGCGTCCAGGACGGCGGCTTCAGCAGCGCGGTGAAATCCATCTTCGTGGGATCATAGGGCGAGAGGGACGGCCCGACCGTCACCGCGAACAGGACGAGCACGGTGATGGCCAGCCCCGTCGCGACGACCCGATTGCGCCTGATCTCGAACACCGTGGCCTTCAGGGAAATGGCCGCCATGGTCAGTGCGTCCGGCGCGGGTCGAGCATCGCGCATGCAATGTCGACCACGAGGTTCACGGTGAGCACGATGCCGAGAAAGGTGAGCGCGCAGGCCTGCACGACGGGATAGTCGCGCCCGAACGCGGCGTCGACCATGAGCGAACCCATGCCGGAGATGCCGAAGATGCGCTCGATGATGACGACGCCGCCGAGGAGGTAGCGCACCTGCAAACCCACGACCGTCACGAACGGGATGATCGCGTTGCGAAAGACGTAGTGCATGAAGACGAAGGGCGCCGCGAATCCGAACGAGCGCGCCGCCGTGACATATTCCTTGCGCGCGGTCTCGAGGAGTGACGCGCGAAGGATGCGCGCGAAGACACCGGCCATCGGCGCTGCGATCGCGAGTGCCGGCAGGAAGCCGCTATAGAACGCGCCGAAGAAATCCTGCGCCGGCGTCGTGAATCCGTAGGACGGAAACCAGGTGAACGACAGGGCAAAGGCCAGGATGAGCACATAGCTCAGCCAGAAGTCCGGCATCGAAATGCCGAGCACCGCGATCGACGTCGCAACCGTATCCGCTAATTTACCGTGACGGAGCGCCGCGATCGTTCCCGCCGTCAGCGAGATGACGAGCGCGATGGCGAGACCGTAGATGCCGATGAAGATCGTCACCGGCAGCCGGTTCCCCAACAGCTCGCTGATCGGAAACTTGCCGGCGAGCGCGATGGAATTGCCCAAATCGCCCTGGATCGCCTTCTCGAGCCAGATTGCGTACTGAACGATGATGGGCTGATCGAGCCCGTGCTCCTCGCGAAAGGCCGCGATGGTCTCCGTCGTCGCGGCGTCGCCGAGAACGGTCAGCGCCGGATCACCCGGCGCCAACTGCATGATGAGGAAAATCAGGAACGAGCCGACGATGATGGTCGCCAGCGCGCCTCCCAATCGAACCACGAGATACCAGAGAAAATTCATCGGACCGGAAAACCCGTCCTGGCGGCCTCACGATCGCCGCCAGGACTGTCCCCATCAGACCGCGCGCCCGCTCAACCGAGCGAGACGGGCGGGAACTGCGAACCGAGAGACTGCGAGGGCAATGCCACGAAGCCCTTGACCTTCTTGGACATCATGCTGTGGGCGTTGGCATTGAAGCAGAACAGCAACGCGACTTCCTCGGCGATGATATCCTCGGCCTGCCGGGCGAGATCGCCCCGCTTCGCCTGATCGAACTCCCTCCGCGAGGCCTCGATGATCGTGTCGACCTTCGGGTTCGAATAGCCGTTGAAGTTTCGCGCACCCTTGGAATGGAACAACTCGCCGAGATACTCGTCGAGCTCCACGCGGCCGATCCAGCCCGTGTTCTGCGCCTCCATGTCGTTGGCGCGGAACTTCTGGAAGGCCACGTTGGCCTCGAGCACTTCGGGCGAGAACTTCATGCCCAGCACTTGATTGACCTGGGCGCAGACGATTTCCGTCCAGCGCTTCCACCAGCCCGAGCCCCAGGTGATGACCTTCACTTCCGTGCCCGGCTTCACGCTCGACTTCGCGAGCTCGGCCTTGGCGCGTTCGGGATTGAAGGTGCAGATGTCGCGCGACTTCGTGTAGGCCCACGGCAACGCCGCCGGAATGGCCCCCGCAAGCGGACGCCCCTCGCCGAACAGAACCGCCTCGACAATCGCCGGACGCTCGATCGACATCGAAAGGGCGCGCCGGAAATTGACGTCGTTGAAGGGCGGCTTCGTCAGATTCATCGCCATGAAGCGGTTGTTGAAGCCTGGCACTTTTGTGACGGTGATGTTCGGGTCCTTCTCCAGTTTCGGCACATCCGCGAACGGCGCCGTGCTGGCAAGGTCGATCTGGCCGCCCAGGATGGCCGTGATGCCGCTCGTCTCCTCCGCGATCAGCAGAAGGTCCACGCCATCGAGATACGGCATGCCCTTCTCGAAATAATCCTTGTGCGCCACGAAGACGAGCTTCTCGTTGGCGCGCCATTCCTTGATCTTGAAAGCTCCCGTGCCGACCGGGTTCTTCGCGAAGCCTTCTTCGCCAATCTTCCCGAAGGCCGTCTTCGAGATGATCTGGGCCCCTGTCGGCATGCTCGACAGGAAGGTCAAGAGCGGCGCAAACGGCTCCGATGTCTTGATGCGCACCGTGTATTTGTTGACGATATCGATCGCCGTGATCTTCTCGAACTTCTTTTGATTCGGCACTTTGATGTCGGGATTGCGGATGCGATCGAGGGAGAACTTGACGTCCTCCGCCGTCATCTCGCCGCCGTCGTGGAACTTGACGCCCTTTCTCAGATTGAAGGTGTAGGTCGTCAAATCGGGCGAAATCGACCAGTTCTCGGCGAGGTCGGGCACGATCTTCATCTGGCCGTCGAACTTGACGAGCGCGTTGAACATCGTGGACAAGGCCCAGAAGTCGGAGTTCAAGATCGCCTTCTGCGGGTCGAGCGTGTTCACGACGTTGAAGCCGAGAAGTGCCGCCCGGAGCGTGCCGCCACGCTGCTGGCCGAGTGCCACGCGCGAGAGCATCGAGCCCGTGAGAACCGTCGCCGCACCCGCCGCCGCAGTTGTCCGCAAGAACGACCGACGGTCGATACCGGTCAAGTCTGACTTCGTCATTCTGTGTTCCTCCCTGTCGCTGATCGTTCTGCCGGTGCCCCGCAACAGCTGGCCACCACGATGTGGACCTGCCAACACGCGCGCATCACGCCTGAAACTTGCCAATCAAACTCGTCGCACCCGCACGCCCTGCCAGGGCGTTATCGCCCCTTGTTCGTGTTTCGTCCACAAGCCCGACGAATCCGACACCTCCCCTTACGGCTGCAGTTCACCGCAGCTCGAAAGCTGCGCGATAGTAGCCACCGCCTTCGAAACCCGTCAAGCCGAGCCGGGTCCCGGTCTTCCGATCGAGCCTCTCGGCAGTGCGGGCACACGGGATGCAAGGGGCATCGTCCCCGCCGCTCGATTTCGTTAGCATGGAGGCTGCCGCGACCTCTTGGAGAGGCAGCGAACGATCAACGAAGGGAATTTCAGCGATGAGAGCGGTGCTTTCCGGTCTTTCCGGCAGGACATTCGACGTGGCCATCGTGGGCGGCGGCATCAACGGATGCAGCGCCGCCCAGCAGCTTGCCGCCCGCGGCTATTCGGTGATCCTCGTCGAGAAGGGTGACTTCGCCTCGGGCTCCTCGAGCCGCTCGACGCGCCTTGTCCATTGCGGCCTGCGTTATCTCGCACCCGGCGGCACGATGTGGGACCTGCTCCTCAGCCCCAAGAAGCTGTCGAACGCGCTGCGCATGACCCGCCAGGCGATGGTCGCACGAAGCGAATTCGTGAAAACCTCCGCGATGCGAACGCGCCAGGTCAAGTTCGGGTTCCCCTTGTACCGCGACGGGGCCTACCGGCCGTGGCAGATCGATCTGGCCTTCAAGGTGTTGTCGACGCTCGGCCCCAGCGACCCGCCGCTCGATTACCACCGGCTCAACCAGGAGGAGGCCGCCGCCTCGCCGCTCTTCGGGCGTCTGCGGGATCAGGAGAAGCTCTTGGGCGTCGCCATGTTCAGGGAATACCAGTTCGACTGGGCCGAGCGCGTCGCGGTCGACATGGCCATGGATGCCGAACGGATGGGCGCGGTCGTGCGCAACTACACGCCCGTCACTGGCCTCGCGCGGACATCGGATGGCGGCTGGACGCTCACGCTCGCCGACGGGCGCGAGGCGCGCGAATCGCCCGTGACCGTGCGCGCGAAAACCGTGCTCAACACCGCCGGCATCTGGATCGATAGGGTGAACGCGCTCGCAGGCGCCGGCGCGAAGCGGAAAATCCTCGGCACCAAGGGGGCCCATATCGTCTTGCGGCTGCCGCCGGAGTGCCGGGATTACGGCGTCATCACGCTCAATCGCGAAGGGGTGGAGCCCGTCTACCTCGTCCCCTGGCGGCAGGGCCTCCACTATATGGGCGTGACGGAAACGGTGTATGAGGGCGACATCGACGACATCCACGCCACGGACGCCGATATCGATTGGCTCCTCGCCGAGGCCAATCATCTCGTGCCGAGCTTCGGGCTCAAACGCTCGGACGTGCTCTATTCATGGGCCGGTGTGCGGCCGCTTCAATACGACCCGGCCTTGCCCAAGGGCTTTCGGTCGCGCCAGCTTCACGACCAGGCGAGCGAAGGCATGCCCGGCGTGTTCTCGATGACGGCGGGGCCCGTCACCACCCATCGCTCCGGCGGAATTCAACTCGCCGACGCCGTCGCGCGCCGGATCAAGCCGTCCGGTCCGCCGCAATCGCTCGACTACGCGCCGCGGCAGTTCCCGGACAACGGCACCTCGCCCGCCCTTCTCAATCATTACCCCCAGATCAAGCTGTCGGACCTGCGCCACGCCGCGGAGCGCGAGCAGCCGCAGACGCTCGTCGATCTCCTCTTCCGGCGCACCGGCGTCGGCTGGACCGAGACCCAGGCCCGCGAAGGCGCCCGCGTGGCCGCCGAAACGGTCGCCGACATCCTCGGCTGGGACGGCGCGCGGATCGAGCGGGAAGTCGAGGCGTATCAAGCCTATCTCGGCCGCACGCACCGCCGGCCGACGAGCGCCTGAAGGACAGTTGCAGAGCGTCGGGCGAAGGCGCAGACTCACGACGCAATCCGGAACAACATGGTTAACGAAGGAGAATGATCATGGGCAAGCTCCGCGTCGATTGGCAGGGTTCGTTCTCGGTCATCGTCACGCCCTTCACCAAAGATGAGGCGATCGACGAAAAGGCCTATCGCCAGAACGTCGAGAACAACATCGCAGCGGGCGTGCACGGCATCATTGCCGGCGGCTCGACGGGCGAGTTCTTCCTCATGACGAGCGACGAGCGCAAGCGCGTCCACGAGATCGCGATCGATCAGGCGAAGGGACGCATCCCCGTGCTGTGCGGGCCAGCCGGCATCCGCACCGAGGACGTCATCGACATCGCGAGCCATGCCCGGAAGATCGGCTGCGCGGGCGGCATGACGCTGACGCCGCTCTATGTCGGGCTCGATGAGCGCGAGATCGTCGAGTTCTACAAGCGGGTCGCAGGCGAAAGCGGCCTGCCCATCATGCTCTACAACAGCCCGCGCTATGTGCGCGCGAACCTGACCCCCGCTCTCTGCGCCCAGCTCGCCGCGATCGACGGCGTCGTCGCCATCAAGGACACCTCCTTCGACATGTTCCAGATGAACAGTCTGGTGGCGGCTGTCGGCGACACGCTGCGCATCTTCGTCGGTCTCGAGAACCTGTATCTGCCGGCGCTTTCCGTCGGCGCGGTCGGCGCGGTCGCGATGATGCCGCAGATCGTCGGCAAGCTGGCGGTCGACGTCTTCACGCATTGGCAGAAGGGCGACATCAAGCGCGCGCAGGACGTGCACCAGAAGCTGTGCCGGCTCTACGATCTCTTCTCGGTCGGCAGCGGCTACATCGCGATCAAGGAATGCATGAACATCTTGGGCAAGCCGGGCGGTTATTCGCGCCCGCCCATGCTGATGTTCACGAATGAGCAGAAAGCGAAGCTCCGCGAGATCCTGGAAGACATCGGCGTGCTCGCCGAGCCTACCGCGCGGCGTGCCGCCGGCGACTGAGCCGGAAGCGCCCGACTCGCTCGAAGGAACGGGGCCCTCACGGGCCCCGTTTCACGTCAGAACTCCTTGCAGAAGCGAAGCGCGTCGTAGATCGCGGCGTGGATGTTGCGGCTCGTCACCGCATCGCCCACGCGGACCACGACGAAACGCCCGCCCGGATTGTTGCGGATCGACCACGGCCGCCCCTTGGAGAATGCCTCGAGATCGATCTCGCCGAGATTCGAGGATTGCGGAACGAGCGCGTGATAAATCGCGTCGCGCGCGCGCGTGCCGTGCTCCGCGACGATCTGGTCGACCTCGCGCTCCTCTTCCCCTTGCGTGTAGATGTTGGTGAACACGGCGACGAGGCGGTTGCCCTCGCGGTAGATCTGCTTCATCCGGAGATCCGGCGTGACGATGGCGCCACCCGCGTGAAGCGCCTTCATGCGGAAGGGGAAGTTGAGCGGC
>JBGPGW010000072.1:0-13066 GCA_041484095.1 Alphaproteobacteria bacterium
AACGCAGCCCCGGCATCAGGCGCCAGGCATCGCCGGGTCCCGAGGCCGTCCGCCGCGCGCCTCCCGGTGCGCGATGAAGAGGCATGCACAGACGATGATGGCGGCGCCGATCCAGGTATAGATCGTCGGTTTCTGCGCGAAGGCGACATAGCCGATCGTGGCGACGAGCGGGAGCTGCACGTAAAGAAACGGCTGCACGGCCGTCGCATCGGCAACGGCATAGGCCCGCGTGAGCCCCATGTGGCCGACCGTCGTCCCCGCGCCGATTGCCGCCAGCCAACCGAGTTGGTCGAGCAGGGGCCACTGCCAGACGAAGGCGGCCGGTATCGCGGCGAGCGGGGTGATGAAGAGCGTCATATACGTCATGATGGCGTTCGGGTGCTCGGTCCGCGCAAGACGTTTGATGGCGATGGCCGCAGAGGCAAAGCTGGCGGACGACAAGAGCGCGATGAGATTCCACGGATCGAACGCCGTCGCGCCCGGACGCACGATGATCAAGGTTCCGACGAAGCCGATCGCGACGGCGAGCCGGCGCTGCGTGCGGACGATTTCACCCAAGAACATCCCGGCGAGGATCGTGGTGAAGATCGGGGTCGTGAAACTCAAGGCCATCGCATCGGCAAGCGGCAGACGGGAGAGCGCCGTGAACCAGCTGATCATCGCCACGACGCCGAAGATCGCCCTCAATCCGTGGAGCCCGATCCGCTCGGTGTGCAGGACCGCCACGCCGTGCCGCAGCACCCAAGGAAGCATGTAGAGCAGGCCGAAAAGGCTCCGGAAGAACGCGATTTCGAATACATGGAGTTGACTCGACAGGTGGCGAATCATGCCGGAGGAGGACGCGAATCCGAACGCCGCGAACACCATCCACAGGGCGCCGCGGCCGACGGGCGGCAGGGCGGCAAATCGGGACACGAGACGCTCGATCATCGGCGCTATCGCTGCGGGCGGAGGCGGGGGCGCTTGAGGTGATGCCTTTCCCCCGAGACATCGTCCGGGCATTATAGGCGCCCGCGATCAGATGCCGAACCCGGAGTTTCGCGAATGACAAGCAAGGCCGTGCCGCTTTGGCAGCCGTCGAAGGAGCGTATCGAGCGCGCGAATTTGACGGCGTTCATGCGGCTCATCGCGAAGACCTGGCATGCCGAGGTTCCCGACTACGATGCGCTCTGGCGCTTTTCGATCGAGCAGCCGGAGAAATTCTGGAGCTCGGTGTGGGACGAGGGCGGCGTGATCGCCGAGACCAAAGGGAATGTCGTGATCGAAAATCCCGGCCGGATGCCCGGGACGCGCTTCTTCCCAGAGGCACGGCTTAATTTCGCCGAGAATCTTCTACGCCGCCGCGATGGCGACACCGCCATTGTTTTCCGTGGCGAAGACAAGGTGAAACGCACGCTCTCCTTCGGCGCGCTTTACGACGACGTGTCGCGCCTCGCCTCGGCGCTTCGGGCCGCGGGCGTTGGGCAAGGCGACCGCGTCGCCGGCTATCTCCCGAACATGCCGGAGGCCATCATCGCCATGCTGGCCACGGCGAGCCTCGGCGCCGTCTGGTCGTCCTCCTCGCCGGATTTCGGCGTTCAGGGCGTGCTCGATCGCTTCGGCCAGATCGAGCCCAAGGTCCTCATCGCCGCGGAAGGCTACTACTACAACGGCAAGACAATCGACTGCCTGGGCAAGCTTGCGGAGATCGTGAAGGGCCTGCCGACCCTCGCCCATGTCGTCGTGGTCTCTTACGCCCGCGACAAGCCGCCGCTCGGCACGGTCGCGAAGGCGGTGCACTACGCCGATTTCGTCGCGTCCCATAAGGCCGGGCCGATCTCTTTCGCGCGTCTGCCGTTCAACAGCCCGCTCTACATCATGTTCTCGTCGGGGACGACGGGCGTGCCGAAATGCATCGTTCACGGCATCGGCGGCACGCTGCTGAAGCACCTCGTCGAGCAACGCCTCCATTGCGACATCCGCCGGGGCGATCGCGTCTTCTACTTCACGACTTGCGGCTGGATGATGTGGAACTGGCTCGTCTCGGCGCTGTCGTCGGAGGCGAGCCTGATGCTCTATGACGGATCGCCGTTTCACCCGTCGGGCAACACGCTGTTCGATTTCGCCGATGAGGAGAAATTCACGCTGTTCGGCACGTCGGCCAAGTTTCTCGACGCGGCGGCGAAGGCGGGCATCGAGCCCCGGCGGACGCACAAGCTCGCGACGGTCCGCGCGCTCGCCTCGACCGGATCGCCGCTCGCGCCGGAGGGATTCGACTACGTCTATGAAAAGATCATGCCGGATATCCACCTCGCGTCGATCTCGGGCGGGACGGACATCATCGGCTGTTTCGTCCTCGGCAATCCCATCGGCCCCGTCTGGCGCGGGGAGATCCAGGCGCGTGGGCTTGGCATGAAAGTGGAGGTATTCGACGACGAGGGGCATGCGGTCGTGGGCGAGAAGGGCGAATTGGTGTGCACCGCGCCGTTTCCGTCCATGCCGCTCTCGTTCTGGAACGATGCCGGCGACAAGAAATACCGCGCGGCCTATTTCGACAAATTCCCCGACGTGTGGTGCCATGGCGACTATGTGATGCTGACGGATCATGGCGGCATGGTGATCTACGGCCGCTCGGACGCGGTCCTCAATCCGGGCGGGGTGCGGATCGGCACGGCCGAAATCTATCGCCAGGTCGAACGCATCGATGAAGTGGTCGAAAGCCTCGTCATCGGGCAGGATTGGGAGCACGATGTCCGCGTCGTGCTGTTCGTGGTTTTGCGGCCGGGGATCACGCTGGATGATCCCTTGAGGGAGCGCATCAAGATCGAGATCCGCAAGAACACCACGCCGCGCCATGTGCCCGCCCGAATCGTGCAGGTGCGCGACATTCCACGCACGCGCTCCGGCAAGATCACGGAGCTCGCCGTGCGCGACGTCGTGCATGGCCGCGCCGTCAAGAACAAAGAGGCGCTTGCCAATCCGGAAGCGCTCGATCTGTATCGTAACATCCCTGAGTTGATGAGCTGACGAGCGACGGAGACCGGCCGAATGAGCGAGACAAGCGTGGGCAGAACAGAGGCGGACGCGGCACGGCCGATGGGCATCCGAGCCGCAATCGCGAACATGCCGCCCCAGCTCATTCGCGAAGTGTCGATCGTCGGCATGGGCGATCCCGAGGTGATTCCGTTCTGGTTCGGCGAACCGGACGTCCCGACCCCCAAGTTCATTTGCGACGCGGCCGTGCGAGCGCTGGCGGAGGGGAAGACGTTCTACAATCCGAATCGCGGCATCCCGGAACTGCGGCAAGCGCTCTCCGAATACCAAAGCGGACTCTACGGCCGCCCGATCGCGCCCGACCGGATTACGGTGACGCCGTCGGGCGTGAACGCGATCATCCAGTCGACCGAAATTCTCGTCGATCCCGGGGATGACGTGGTCTGCGTGAGCCCCCTCTGGCCGAACATTGCCGGCGGCATCCGCATCATGAGCGGATCGATGCGCACGGTCGGGATCGAATTCTCGGGCGGCCGCTGGACTCTCGATTTCGATCGCCTCATCGACGCCATCAGGCCCGAGACGCGTCTCGTGGTCGTCAATTCGCCGAGCAACCCGACGGGATGGGTCATGTCGTCGGATCAGCAGAAGGCTCTCCTCGAGTTCTGCCGCAAGCGCGGCATCTGGATCATGTCGGACGAAGTCTATGCGCGGATCGTCTATGGCCGCCGCGCGGCACCGTCGTTTCTCGAACATGCCGAGACCGAGGACCGCGTCATCGTCATCAACAGCTTCTCCAAGCCTTGGGCGATGACGGGCTGGCGTGTGGGCTGGATCACCCATCCCGCCTCCCTCGGCAAGATCTACGAGATGGTCGGCGAGTACAACATGTCGTGCGCGACGACCTTCGTTCAGTACGGCGCGATCGCCGCGCTTAGGGAAGGCGAAGGCTTCATCAAGGAGAGCACCGCGCGCTATCAGCAGGGGCGCGATCTCGTCTTCCAGCGCCTCGCGGCCAATCCGCGCATCCGCATCGGCTTGCCCGAGGGCGCGTTTTACGCGTTCTTCAGCGTCGACGGCATCACGGACAGCTTGGAGGTCGCGAAAGATATCGTCCGAACGGCGAAGGTCGGCTTGGCGCCCGGAGCCGCGTTCGGCGCGGACAGCGAGGGCTTTCTCAGGCTTTGCTTCGCGTCCAAGGCGGCGACACTCTCGACGGCGCTCGACAGGCTCGAGGCCTATTTCGCGAAATCGCTTCGATGATCGCTGCCGCGTTCGCAGTCGGCATGAATGAGCGCAACCCCCGGCCGATTTCGATATGCCGCGGCGACATCGTCGCGGATTTTCGGATCCGGGCGGTGCGAGCCTTGTGCGCCTGCGGCATGCATGATCGATGCCGAATGATGCAAGGGAGGTATTGACGATGATGCGCTTGTACGAATTCCCGACATCCGGCAATTGCTACAAGATTCGCTTGGCCCTCGCGCAGACCGGCACACAGTACGAGCGCAAGGAGATGGGGCGAAACGACGGATCAACCAAGACGCCCGAGTTCCGCAAGCTTTCGCCATTGGGCAAGGTTCCGGCGCTCGAAGTGGCGCCGGGAAAGGTCCTTGTCGAATCGGTGGCCATTCTGTTCTTTCTCGCCAAAGGCACGCCGCTTTTCCCGCATGATGCGCTGGAACAGGCTGAAGTCCTGCGCTGGATGTGTTTCGAGCAGAGCGAAATCCTGCCGAAGATCGGCACCGCGCGATTCATACGAAAGATGTTGGGTGCGCCGAAAGAACGGGCGGCGGAGCTGAGCGCGGCCCAGGATGCCGGTTACGCGTCGCTCGCGATTCTCGACGGGCATCTCGGCGGCCGCAAATTCGTGGCGGGCGAGACCTACACGATCGCCGACATCGCGCTTTATGCCTATGTCCACCTGGCGCCGGATGCGGGGATGGATCTGTCGAAGTTCCCGCACGTCGCGACCTGGCTCGGCCGCGTGAAGCAGCAGCCGGGTCATGTCGAACTCATGCAATAGCCAGAAGGCGATCCGCGCCGTGAGCGGCGGCTGACGGCGCGCGCTCGATTCTTTATGCGCGAAGCGCGGCCACGTGGTCCAGGCGCTCGTCGCGATCGGCTTCGGTCAACAGCCAGTCACGGAACGCGATGACCTTCCGCCGGCTCGCGTAGTTTTCGGGATAGACGATGTAATAGGCCGCTTCGACGGGCAGGCTGACCTCGAAGGGACGCACCAGCCGCCCGGCGGAGAGATCGTTCGATGCGAGCGCGCTCCGTCCGAGTGCCACGCCCTGTCCGGCGACCGCGGCCTGCAACATCAAGCTGGAGCTCGTGAAGTGGATGCCGCGCGTGGGGTCCACGCCTTCGACCCCGGCCGCGACGAGCCAGCGCCGCCAGTCCGTCTCGATGTCGTCGTGCAAGAGAGTGTGGTGCTGCAAGTCTTCCGGCCGCCGCAGCGGATGGGCGCCCCTGAGCAGCGCGGGGCTGCACACCGGGAACACGTCCTCGGTCAGGAAGCGCTCCGCGATGAGACCGGACCAGTTTCCTCGCCCATATCGCACGCCGATATCGACATCCTCGCGCGCAAAATCGGTGAGCCGCTCGTCGGGCGCGAGGCGAACGTCGATATCGGGATGCGCCGCGCGAAATCGCCCCAGACGATGGACGAGCCACGCCGCGGCGAAGGATGGCATGCAGGTGATATTGAGAAGACCCGATCGATCCCGTGTCGCCAAGCGCGCGGTCGCGGCGTCGATCGAATCGAACGCGTCGCGGATCGCCGGGAGGTAGCTTTGGCCGGCCTCGGTCAGGCGAAGCGAACGATTGGCGCGACGGAACAGCGCGACGCCGAGCCGGTCTTCGAGTCCCTTGACCTGATGGCTGATCGCCGCCTGCGTCACATGCAGCTCTTCGGCGGCCTTGGTGAACGACAGGTGTCGCGCGGCGGCCTCGAAGGCGCGGAGGGCGTTGAGCGGCGGAAGACGACGCGCCATCGGAATCTCATAAATTACTTTTTATAATAGATTCGATGAGAACATATCGTTTGTTTAGGACGGGGTAAACAGCCATTTTGAGGCCATGGTGATCAGGGAACAGGGTTTTAAACCATTCCGACTGATCAAAAAATCGAATGGATGAGGATAGTGTCATGAAGCTCGAGATGGTCAACACGGAACCCACATTCTGCGCCGCCTTGGCGATGGCCGAGCGTGACGGGACTGCCCTCCGCGTGTCGCGGCTGGTGAACCGGATCGCGGCAACTGTCACGGAGTGGCAGGACAGGGCCCAGACGCGGCGTGAACTCGCTCGTTTGGACGAGCGCACGCTCCACGATATCGGTCTCAACCGGATGGACGCCGAGTTCGAGGCGCGGAAGCCTTTCTGGCGCAACTGACCCCCGGATGCGCCCCCTGCCGGCCCGAGGACGATCCCACGCCCATGCGTGGACTCGTCCTCGGCGTCGGTTTCTCCTTGCTTAGCAGGGGATGGCGGATCGCGCGTGTCGTGGACGGGCCGATGGCGGCGTTTGCTTGTTAGCGCGTGGGCCCGCGGCTATCGTCTGCGCCGGCAGATCTCAACGACCTCCAGCACAACGAGCGATCGGCGATGACCAACGCGCTGCTTTATGCGGCCACGGTGCTCATTTGGGGCTCGACCTGGTTCGCGGTCAGGTTACAGCTCGGCGTCGTTCCGCCTGAGCTGTCGGTCGCCTACCGGTTCATTCTCGCGGGTGCGATTCTGCTGGTCTATTGCGTGCTGCGCGGCCGTCCCGTCCGGCTCGGCTGGCGCGCGCATGGCGTCATCGCGCTGCAGGGCCTTTGTCTCTTCTGCATCAATTACGTTCTCTTCTATAACGCGAATGCCTACCTGCCGAGCGGTCTGCTTGCGGTCGCATTCTCGATTCTTCTCTGGTTCAACGTGCTCAACGGCGCGTGGTTTCTCGGCACGCCCATTCGGGCCCGTGTCGTCTCGGGCGGGGTGGTCGGTTTTCTCGGCATGTGCCTGTTGTTTTGGCCGGAAGTGCGCGATTTCGATCTCGAGTCCGGCGGTCTTCGAGGGCTCCTGCTGGCGATCATCGCGACCGTTTTCGTGTCCTTCGGGAATATTCTGTCGAGCCGCAATCAGCGCGCGGGCCTGTCGGTCCTCGCCTCGAACGCCTACGGCATGGCCTATGGCGGAATATTCACGCTGATCTATGCGCTTGCCATCGGCGTGCCAATCCTCTTCGATGCATCGCCTCGCTACGTCGCCTCCTTCGCCTACCTCGTCGTCTTCGGCTCGATCATCGCCTTCGGCACGTATCTGACCTTGCTCGGCCGGATCGGCGCCGATCGGGCGGCCTACGCCATGGTGTTGTTTCCCGTCATCGCGCTCGTGATCTCGACGATCTTCGAGGGGTATGTCTGGACGCCCGCGGGCCTTGCCGGAATCGCCCTCATTCTTTGCGGCAATCTCCTGGTGTTGCGGCGCGCCGCGCCGCCCTCGGTCGTGGCGCGAAAGGCGGATGTCGCCGCGCATTGACCACTGGCCATCTGCCCGTCCATGCTTCCCGATCGTCACGGGGAGGTGCCGCGATGTCCGTCGCATTGTTCCAGACCCTGGGCCACTTCAACGCCTGGGTCAACGAGCGTCTCTACGAGTCGTGCTCCGAGCTTCCCAAGGACGACTACACGCGCGAGCGCAAGGCGTTCTTCGGATCGATTCATAAAACGCTCAACCACATCCTCGTCGTCGATCAGCTTTGGCGCGGACGGATTGAGGGCTGGAAGCCGTCGATCAAGAGCCTGGCTGATGTTCCCTGCGAGAATTTCGCGGATCTTCGCGCGGCCCGCGAGACCGAGGATGTCGCGCTCGTGAAGCTCGTCAGCGGACTTGACGCCGGGCGCCTCGAAACCGCGGTAGGCTACCGCTTTCTCGACGGCACGCCCGCCGAGGCGCCGCTCGATCTCCTGCTGATCACGCTGTTCAATCACCAGACCCATCACCGCGGCCAGGTCCATGTCATGCTGACGCAATCCGGCATCACGCCGCCGCCGCTCGATATCCTCGATTTTCACATGGATCCGGCCCGCCAAGAGACCTGAGGGAAATGCCGCCATGATGCTCGATCACGTTCGCGACTTCGCGCGTTACAACAGCTGGGTCAACCGCCGCCTTTATGCCGCATGCGCGCAATTGTCCGACGAAGACTACCGAAAGGACCGGAAGGCCTTTTTCCATTCGATCCACAACACGCTCAACCACCTCCTCATCGGCGACCGCATTTGGCTTGCGCGCCTGGCCAAGACGGACCACGGGGTCAAGCGGCTGGATGAAATTCTCTATGACGACTTCGCGGCGCTGCGAAGCGCGCGCGAAGCGGAAGACGAGCGTCTCGAGCGCTATGTCGACGGTCTCGACGGCGCGCAGCTGGCGTCCATCCTCAGCTACACGACGATGGCGGGACCGGTGGGGGCGCTGCCGGTCGCCACGATCCTTTCGCACCTCTTCAACCACCAGACCCATCATCGCGGCCAGGTGCATGCCATGCTGACGCAAACGAACGTGCCGGCGCCGCCGCTCGACCTGTTGTATTACGCGATAGAAAAAGCGGGGCAGGGCCGGAACTGACCGGCTCTAGGCGCGTCCGGTGGTGAGCACGACCTTTCCGGTAATCCGCCGCTCCTGCATGGCGATCATCGCGGGCCCGACCTCGGCCAGGTCGAGGCGTTCCGAGATGTGCGGCTTGAGGCGTCCCTCGGCATACCAGGCAAGAAGCTCGTCGAAGGATTTGCGCATGACAGCGGGGCCGTGTTTGCGATAAGCGCCCCAGAAGAAGCCCATGACCGAGCAATTCTTCACGAGGAGGATATTCGCCGGCGCCTGGGGTATCCGGCCGCTCGCAAAACCCACGACGAGCAGCCGCCCCTCCCAGGCCAACAGGCGGACGGAGGCATCGAACAGATCGCCGCCCACGGGATCGTAGATCACATCGGCGCCGCGCCCGCCGGTGATGGCGCGCATGCGCTCGCGCAAATCATCGGTCGACGTGTCAATGAGATGGACAGCGCCGTAGGAGCGGGCGAGTTCCAGCTTCGATGCGCTGCTGGCCGTCGCGATCACGGTGGCGCCCATGAGCGTTCCGATTTCGACCGCCGTAAGGCCCACCCCGCCGGCGGCGCCATGAACGAGCAGCGTCTCCCCTTGCTTGAGCCCCGCGCGATGCTTCAAGCCGACATGCGATGTGCCGTAGGCGACGCTGAATCCAGCCGCGGTCGCGAAGTCCATCGAAGCGGGGATCGGCCAGGCTTCGTTTTCTTCCGTCACGGCCTCTTCGGCAAAGGCGCCCTGGTTGAACGTCGCCATCACGCGGTCGCCGACCTTGACGCGCTTCACCGCTGACCCGGTCTCGATCACCACGCCCGCGCCTTCGAGACCGGGAATGAAGGGGAGTTCGGGCTTTTCCTGATACTTGCCCGCGACGATCAGCGTATCCGCAAAATTGATGCCGGCGGCGTGGACCGCGATGCGGACGGACGTCGGACCGCGCAAAGCCGGTTGCGGGACATCGCCGATCGTCAAGGCGGATGGGCCGCTTAATTCTCGGCACAGCACTGCGCGCATCATTCGTCTCCCGTCAACTAAGCCACTGGGCGGCTGGCCGCACGACGCCGACGGCGACGCCGGCCCAATTGCGCAGCTCGCGCGCGGCATAACGCCGGAGAACAGGCTCGACCGGCGGCGACAGAGCCGCGAACCGTTTGAGAAGGGTGGCCAGTGCACATTCGGATGCGCGCGTGGCGCCGTCATCGATCTTGAGCGCGATGCCGAGACCTTCGTTCGGCAATGCGGCGGCAAATACCCCCTCGGCCCCGGTCTTGACCAGGATCGCTTCGCCCGCGGCCGCCATCACCTCGGTGCAGAAGCGGCCGCGGCCGGCGACCATCATGGGATGCGCCGCCATGGCGCGCCGAATTCGCCCGATTGCCTCCGCACGCCCATCGCTCGGCGCCTGCGGCCGCGCAAACCGCGCCATGGCGCGCGCCAAGGCGGCGATCGGCAGGCCCAAGGTCGGAACGCCGCACCCGTCGATCGCGAGGGCTGCGCTCGACAGGTCAATTGACGCCAAGTCGGACATGATCGCGCGGGTCGCGAGCTGAACGGGGTGGTCCGGCCGCGTGTAGCCTTGTGTCGGAACCCCCATGTGTCGCGCGGCCGTCAACATGCCGGTGTGTTTGCCGGAGCAGTTGTTGTGCGCGCGGTCGGGCTCTGCGCCGGAGCGCAGCAGCGCAGCTTGGGCTTCGATGTCGAAGGGCGCATGGGGGCCGCATTCGAGCGCGTCCGTCGTCAAGTCGAGGCGCGCGAGCCAGGCGCGGACAGCCGCGACATGAACGGGTTCACCATTATGCGAGGCGCAGGCCAAGGCGATTTCCGCGTCGCTGACCCCGAATTCGTCGGCCGCCCCCGACTCGACGAGAGCCAGGGCTTGGAGCGGCTTCACCGCCGAGCGCGGAAAGACCGGCTGTGCGATCGCGCCCCACGCGGCGACGGTCCTCCCCTCGCTGTCCACGACGGCGGCCGTGCCGCGATGGCGCGACTCGATTTCGTCGCCGCGAAGCACTTCGACGAGAACAGGATTGATATCGGTGGCGCGGGTCATGGGATTGCTTGGGAGCGTGGGCAAAACACCTTGCCTTGGCCGATAGGGGTATGCAAGGTTCCGGACGATGCGCGGCTATTTCGGCATCGGCGTCGAAGGCATTTCGAAGCAAATGAATATGGGCAGTCTGATGAGGACCGCCCACGCCTTCGGCGCGAGCTTTCTGTTCACCATCGGCGCCAATTACGAACCGGGCGAAGCGGGCCGGTCGGATACGTCCGACGCGCCGCAGAACGTGCCGCTTTATGCCTTCGATGCAGTCGAGGATTTGCGCCTGCCCGAGGGTTGCGAGCTCGTCGGGGTGGAGCTTCTCGACGGAGCCGCCGACCTGCCGAGCTTCCGCCATCCGCACCGGGCGGCCTATGTGCTGGGGCCCGAGCGGGGCAGTCTGTCGCCCGCGCTCGTCGCCTATTGCAGCCACGTCGTCAAGATTCCGACGAAATTTGCCATCAACCTGGCTCTCGCGGGCGCATTGGTCATGTACGACCGCCTGATTTCCACCGGCCGGTTCGCCGCGCGGCCGGTGGCACCGGGCGGGCCGCTCGAGCCGGTGCCGGCCCATCTCTTCGGCCCGCCGCTCATTCGACGCCGCCCCGCCAATCCCCGCGCGGCCAGGCACAAAGGAGGAACAGGTACCGAATGACATGCCGCCTCGCAATGACGTTGATCGCGTCGTCCCTGTTGATTGCCGCGTCTGCGGTCCACGCCCAGACCAAGCCGGCCGCGGCGCCGACGAAGAAACCGGCGGCGGAGAAGCCGCAGGACAAGCACGAAGGCCGCTTCGGCGAGTGGGATGCGGTCACCACCACGGAGGGCAAGGCCAAGGTCTGCTACATGCTGAGCCGCCCCAAGAAATCCGAAGGCGACGCGCCCAAGCGCCAGAAGGTCTATGTGCTCGTGATGCACCGTCCGGCCGCAAACAGCGCCGGCGTCGTCAGCATCAACGGCGGATTTGACTACAAGGACGGCAGCGAGGCGCTCGTCGAGATCGGCGCGGAAAAATTCCAGTTCTACACGAGCCCGAAAACGCCGGACACGGCATGGGCCCTCGATGACGGCAAGGTCCTTCAGGCCATGTTCAAGGCAAAGTCGATGGTGGTGCGGAGCACGCCGGCCAAGGGTGCGGCCGTCACGGACAGCTACTCACTCGACGGGGCCCAGAAGGCCTATCACGAGATGAGCAAGGCCTGCGGGGTGAAGCCCTAGGCCGCCAATCCGCCGGCGGGGTTTGTCGGCGGCGTCTGGCGGCCCTATATCTTTCCTATGCCCGCCGCACTGCCCACCGAAGACGGCCGCAGGAACCTGATCGGCCTCGACCGCAGGGAGATCGCCTCCGCGCTGTCCGAGTTCGATGCGCCCCCCTTCCGCGCGCGCCAGCTTTGGCACTGGCTCTACGTCCAGGGGGAGACGGATTTCACCCGCATGACGACATTGGCGAAGTCGTTCAGGACGCAGCTGGCCGAACGGTTTCGCGTCACCCGGCCGGCGATCGCCCATCACCAGCAATCCTCCGACGGCACGCAGAAATGGCTGTTGTCCCTCGCCGATTCGAGCCAGGTCGAGAGCGTGCACATCCCGGAAGAAGACCGCGGTACGCTCTGCGTCTCCTCCCAGGTCGGCTGCACGCTGACCTGCCGGTTTTGCCACACGGGGACGCAGCGCCTCGTGCGCAACCTCGAGCCGGGGGAAATCGTCGGGCAGATCATGATGGCGCGCGATGCGCTGGGCGAATGGCCGGCGCCGGATGAGGGACGCCAGCTCACCAACATCGTCATGATGGGGATGGGCGAACCTCTCTACAACTACGAGAACGTCGCGAAGGCGCTCAAGATCGCGATGGACCCCGAAGGCATCGCGATCTCGCGGCGGAAGATCACGCTCTCGACCGCGGGCGTCGTGCCCATGATCCCACGCGCAGGCGCGGAGCTGGGTGTGATGCTGGCCGTCTCGCTCCACGCCGTGCGCGACGAGTTGCGCGACCGCATCGTGCCCCTCAACAAGAAGTACCCGATCGCCGAATTGCTCGAGGCGTGCCGGGCATATCCGCCGTTGAAGAACGCGCGGCGCATCACCTTCGAGTATGTCATGCTGAAGGGGGTGAACGATTCGCCGGCGGACGCGAAAGAGCTCGTGCGCCTCATCGCCGGTATCCCCGCGAAGGTCAATCTCATCCCCTTCAACGCCTGGCCCGGCGCGCCCTTCGAATGTTCGTCGGACGAGGCCATCGACCGCTTCGCCGATGTCGTGATGGCCGCGGGCTATCCCTCGCCCATCCGCACCCCGCGCGGGCGCGACATCCTGGCCGCCTGCGGGCAGCTCAAGAGCGCGAGCGAGAAGCTGAGGAAATCCGCGGAGATGCGGGAACGACCGACCTCGGCGCTTTGAGTGATCTTTACCATTCGAACTAAGTCTGCTGCGGTGCAGATTCTGGATCTATTTCACGCTACT
>JBGPGW010000073.1:0-12940 GCA_041484095.1 Alphaproteobacteria bacterium
CAATCATGTCCCAGTTGTATCCAGGCCGTTGCGCGTAATAAACCGCAAAGAACGTCACGGCGACCACGACAGTGGCCAACCCGGCCGCAAACCGTCGTCCGATCGGTGTCGTCACGCTAGGCGCGTTTCGCTGGCAATTGATCGCCAGCGGCGGCGTATCCGCTCGTCAGTGGCGCAGGCAGCATCACCGCGTCGCGTTTCTCGCTTCGTGCCACGGCCGCGACCGGTTTCGAGACGACGTCTCGGAGGACCGCCAACATGGCAATGATCGCATAGTAGCAATCATAGTACGCCATCGACAGTAATGATCCGGCAAGAAAATATCCTGCCAGAGACACCTGGGACATCGTGGCCAGATCATTCGCCCAAGCCAACTCGGGCCGAGATCGCGTCGCGCGGCGAACGACACTCGCATTGCGCCATCCGAACAGACCGATCGATATGAATAGCAAGAGGCCGGGAACGCCGTGATCCCCGAGCGATTGAAACCATATGCTGTGATAGGCGCGAACAACTTCGTCGGGATAATATTGCCGGACGACCAAGCGGCTTTGCGCGGCATTGAACCCGCCGCCCACAAGGGGACGGTCATGCGCAAGCGAGAGCGCGAACCCCCACTGTTGTATTCGGCTCATTGCCGAACCGTCCTGCTGATAGGTTTCGATCGTATTCATGCGATCGACCCATTTTTGCGGCATGAAGGCAACGGCCGGCACGATGGCGATCACGCCAATAATACCGATTACAACCTTCCTCTTCGTCTTCCACCAGAAATAGGCCAGCATTGGAAATAGCGCCAAAAAGGCTCCGCGCGAATAGGTCCCAAGTACGGCAACGATCGTCAACACCATCAATGCAGCAAGACCAAGCCTGATCGATTTGCTGCCGGAGTTCAGTCGCAGGTAATTGACCAGCGGCCAACTCATGACCATGATCAGACCGAGGTTGTTGTTATCGCCGGTTACCGTTCCTTCGATGCCCTGCACGTGGGAACCGCCGCCCGTCACCAAGACGAAGATGCCGCCTTTCAGCGAAAAATATGCAACGGAAAGGACGATTACCCAGACCAGCGCGTGCAGCCTCACGCGGTTTGTCATCACGACCATGATCGTGAGCGCAAGAACGAAAGTCTTCTCGTCCTGATTCCACTCGGGCCAGGCGCTAATCGGTTCGAGGGCGAACATCGTGCTCACCGTCGTCCAGAACATGAAGAGAAGGAGTATCCACGGCGTTAGATTTCCCGGCAGCCGCTTCGGCTCTCGGGACATGACCAAGCCGACAGCGGTGACGACTGCGGCCATGTAGACGACGGGAAGCCCGGAAAAGAATATGAGCTGGTGCGGATTCAAGAACGACAGCCAGCACCATAACAGCACGCCGGCATAGGGCGCGACGAATCCAAGGGGCAGCGTCGCGAGGAGCGTTGCGATGAATGCTAACGCACGCATATCATTCAGGAATTCCGCTCGGACCGGAGGCCCGCGCCGAATGAATTACGATTTCTTGCCGCTCGAATGATAACATGCGTCTCATGCGTTTTGCCAATTCGCTTGGCGAGTCGTGAAAGCCGCCTCGCGCTTGGGTCTGAAAGGGCTAGAAGGATGGTGTCATTTTATCTCGTCGGTTTCTTCTTTGCGATCATCGTCATCGTCTATTGGACCCGACAAAACGATACGGTGCCGCCTGGCGGCAGGACGAAGGGCCTCCTGCGCATGACGTCCACGGAGAATGGGACCGGCAATTTGCCGGACCAATCGGGCGAGCGGGCGGCTTCGTCCCAAGATGGCCCCCGTCGAACCGAGCCGCTCCCGGGATTGCGACGCCATCTCTAGAGGGGGATCGCTGTAGCGTGCGGCGAGTGTGATTTTATGCTCGTAGGATCGAGGTGCCAACATCACTGCATGGAGGGACAGTCGAGGACGCGGCTGATAGACAATGATTTACTCCATTGCAACAATTCCATGTCGCTATTATACAGCTTTATCTCAATAATCCCTAAAGTTGCGGCAAGCGTCGGAGATCACCGTTGTTTTTGTGTTGCACTCGGAGTGTCCACACCTTACGACCGGCGACGCCGACGCTCGGAAATGCGCGCTCATGGACTGTCCAGTCGAACGCCTTAAGCTTCTCACCTTCACCACACTTTATCCGAATGAGGGCCAGCCCTCCCACGGGATTTTCGTTGAAACGCGGCTGGCGCACCTCGTTGCGACCGGTGCCGTGCAGACCCGGGTCGTCGCGCCCATTCCCTACACCGCGGATCTGAGCTTCGTTTCCGAATTTTACCGAAAGCTCGGCCGCGTCCCCTATCGGGAAGAGCGTCGTGACATTGCAATCTTGCATCCGCGCTTCCTTCTCCTACCCAAGATCGGCATGTCGATCGCACCGCTGCTCCTCTATTTCGGCGTCAGACGAAGCATTGCCGCCCTTGTACGGGGGGGCTATTCGTTCGATCTCATCGACGCCCACTACTTTTATCCGGATGGGATCGCTGCGGCGCTGTTGGCGCGCGAATTTGGCGTCCCCCTCGTCATCACGGCGCGCGGCACCGATATCAATCTCGTTCCGCAATATCGTCTTCCCCGCGCGATGATCCGCTGGGCCGCGGGACAGGCCGCCGGAATCGTGGCCGTCTGCGCGGCGCTGAAGGAGGCGTTGATCGAGCTGGACGTGCCATCGGAAAAGATCCGGGTGCTGCGCAACGGCGTCGACCTCGCCCTGTTCCGACCGCAGGACAAGGAGGCCGCCCGCGTCGGCATGAAGCTCGGCGGCCGCATTCTGCTCTCCGTCGGCCATCTGATCGAGCGTAAGGGGCACGACCTGATCATCCGCGCCCTGCCGCAGCTTCCCGCGACACAGCTCGTCATCGCCGGTGAAGGGCCGCTCGGCGACACGTTGGTCCGCCTCGCCCGCGACCTCGGCGTAGCGGATCGCGTGCGATTTGTCGGCAATCTGCCGCAGCGCGATCTTGTCGGCCTCTACAACGCGGCCGACATTCTTGTCCTGGCGTCAAGTCGCGAAGGTTGGGCCAACGTGCTGCTCGAAGCGATGGCGTGCGGCACTCCCGTTGTCGCTTCGAATGTGTGGGGTACGCCAGAGGTCGTCGCATCGCCCGATGCCGGCGAGCTCTTGGAGGAGCGGACGCCTACGGCCATTGTCCACGCAGTCGAGCGTCTTTTTGCCCGCATGCCCAAGCCCTCGGCTGTTCGCGCCTATGCGGAACGGTTCAGCTGGGATGCCACGACGCGCGGGCAGATCGAGCTCTTCGAGGATGTCCTGCGCCTAGCGGCGGCGCGCCGCCGCATCCGCTGCCGACCATAGACGAAAATGATCGTGCACAAGGAGCCGGATTTCAGTGCCCTGCCCGCGGCATTCGGCTCGCTGTTCACCGCCGCCAGTCAAACGTCCTTCTTTGCTCGGGCGGAATGGTTCGATCTCCTGAGACGACACGCACGCGATCCGGGAATGTCGGCCCGAATTTATGCAGATTCGTCGCATCCAACAGCGGCTCTCGTATGCTGTACACGGGGTGCGGGTCGGCTCGAAGGGTTGGCGAATTTCTATTCGATGGAGTATGCGCCTCTTGTCAGTGGTCATGGTGCCGCCGCCCATGATGCCGTCATCCGCCTTGCCGTCGAAATCGCTGCCGAGCGCGATTCTTGGCGCACATTTCGTTTCATGGCACTCGATCCCGCTGATGCCGGGTATGCTGCTCTGCTCGAAGGGTTGCGGAGGGCGCAACTCCTTGTGCAACCATTCTTCGATTGCGGCAATTGGTTCGAGACGACGCGAGGGCTCGATTTCCAACGCTACCTCGAGACGAGGCCGGCGATACTGCGAAACACATTCCGTCGCAAGGCGAAGAACGCTGAGGTCGAGGGTATTCGATTTGCTTTCAATGAACCCGGCGCCGATCTCCATTCACTCATCGCCGCGTACGAGGATGTCTATCGCAAGAGCTGGAAGAAGAGTGAGCCCTATCCAAGTTTCGTGCCGGAGCTTATGCGCATGGCAGCACAATCGTCTGCTCTCCGGCTCGGGGTTATTCACGTGCAGGACGTGCCAGCGGCAGCTCAGGTTTGGCTCGTCTGGCACGGCCGTGCCGTCATCTACAAGCTCGCGCATGACGAGCGGTTCGCAAAGCTCTCTCTTGGGACCCTACTTACAATGCGGATGATGGAGAGGGTGCTGGAGAACGATCGGCCAAGCGAGATCAATTTCGGGCGCGGCGATGATCCATACAAGCGTCTGTGGCTGCCGCAGCGGCGCGAACGTTGGGGCATATTCGCAGCGAATCCCCGCACATGGCGAGGCCTCGGCCAGACGTTTCGAATCTTGGGCAGCCGGTTTCGCCGCCAAGTGATGGAACGAACCTAGACTAGCGGCTTCCCGCCAAGGTTTGGAGATGGGGCCCGAGCGGCGGCATGTCCTCGAGGAAGCGCGCCAAGACCGCAGCCGCGGGATGCGTGGGGTCGGAATTGTCGGCGGCGACCGCGACGAAAGCGGCAATGGGGCTTTGCTTCGAGAACAGCCCCCGCAGCTGCGTGAGTTTCGCTTCGGTACGGCCGGCGATGATCTCGCCATCAATGACATAGAAATCCCAGACAAGCAGCTGACGTCCGTTCCGCTCGATCTTGGTGGCGTCGACGGTGACGTCCTTGCCACCAACCTTCGCGCGCGCCCTCCCGCCTCCGGCAATATGCCACCGTTCGAAATCCGCGAGCTGGTTCTGGCCGCGCGCGAGATTGTTGTGCAGGCCTGCGGTGACATAGAGCGCCATATATCGGGCGACGCGCGCGCTTTCGTCCGCGAAAAGCTCGAACGACTCGCGATCAGGGGCGACGATAACCGGTTTCCAGCCGACGTCCCATGAAACCTTCTGCCAGCTTGCATCCATACCCGGCGGCGGCGCCGCGACAAGATCGATCGCGGCGGCACGCCAGCCGAGCATCTGCGCGTATGCCGGCCCGACGGCCGCCAGGCTGAAGCCAAGGATTGCCACCAGCGCGATCTTCCATGCCTGCGGCACGGCGCCTTCATGTGCAGGAAGCCGCTTGCTCTCGTGGGCATCGTCGTCGCGGTCCGCAAGCGCCTTGCCGATGAGAATCAGGACGAACGTCACGAACGTGAAGAAACCCCAGCCATAGATGATGTGGTCGGCCATAATCATCGTGGCGCTTCCGGAAATCTCGGCGAGGACGAGGAGTCCGAAGGCGCGGAGGCCGTTCGCAATGATCGGAACCACGATCGACAACGCCACGAAAATGAGCCAGCGGACCCAGCTTCGATACATGAGTGCCGCGAAGAACACCCCGAATGCGACCGAGGCAATCAGGAATCTCAGGCCCGCGCAGGCCTCGGCGACGATGAAAGTGCCGGCTGGTATCTGAATGATCGTCCCGTCCCAGAAGACGGGGATGTGTACCAGCTGCAGACCCATCACCGTGAACCAGGCGGTGAAGCTCTGAAGATACGGCACTAGGAAATAGCCGCTCGGGACGAGGAAGTACAAATAGAGAAACGGCGCGAGCATAGCGCGATAAATGCCTGCTCCCAGCACGGCAAACGCCATGACCTGAAACATCGTGACGACGAGAAGCTGCTGCGCCTCGAGGACGCTGAGCATCGCCGCCATCAGCCACAGCAGCGACAACGGCAGGAGCAAGATCAGCACCCGGAAATCCGGCTGCGGCTTCAGCCCCGCCAGCGCGCCGCGCCGGACCCATGCGAGATAAGCCGCGACCGGCAGGATCAGAAAGCAGTGATTGTAGGCGGTCGAACTGACCCAGACCGCATAAGCCCCGGCGACCTCCGTGTGGAATAGGGCACCGAGCGCGATGGCCGAGAGCGCGAGGCATGAGCCCGCGAGCCACACCCGCCGCGACCGCCCTGCTTCGAGCATTGGGGACTGTTTTCGGAGGGTCAGGAGCATCGCTTCGGAAGCTCGCGCTGGGCACGCAGTAAATCCTCCGGGACGCCAATGTCGATGAAATAGCCGGAGACGGTGTAGGCCAAGGGCCGCAATTCCTCGGCGCGCGCCTGCAGAAAATCCCTCTCGAACGAGAATTTTTCGGGCAGGGCCGGATCGTCGAGCAAATTCCGGTCAAACAGATAGACGCCGCAATTGATCATGCCGGGCCGCGATCCTCCGCCCGCATCGAAGCTGCGGATCCGCCCGTCCTCAACGACGACCCTGCCGAACCGGCCGGCGTCGACCACCTCGCGTACGGCCACGGTCAGGCCTGCCCGTCCGCGCCGATGCGCGGCAAGCATGTCGGCAAGATCGAGCGCGACGAAGGTGTCGCCATTGAGCGCCAACACCGGAAATTCCTCGATGCGGCCGAGCGCATTGCGCAGCGCGCCGCCGGTGCCCAACGGCTCGCGTTCGACCGCGTACCTCACGCTGAGCCTGCCCCGCCTGGCGCCGATTGTCGCCTCGATCCGATCGCCCAAGTGGCCGGTCGCGAGCACCGCCTCCGTAACGCCCTGGCGTTCGAGGAACGCCAGCAGGTAATCGAGGAACGGCCGGCCATCAAGCGGGGCCAATGACTTGGGCAGATCGCTCAGCATTGGACGCAGTCGCGTACCCAGGCCGCCGGCGAGAATGACGGCCTGCATCAGCCGCCGCGGGGGAACATGCGCTGTTCGATCAGGCCGCAAAAGATATGGCCGATCACGATGTGCCCTTCCTGGATCTTCTGCGTTTCGGCCGACGGCATGCAAAGACAGACATCGCACAGCGGCGGAAACTCGCCGCCGCCGCGACCGGTCATGCCGACGGTCGCGATCCCCTTCGCGCGGGCCGTGGCGAACGCCTTCAGCACGTTTTTCGAGCGGCCCGACGTCGAGATGCCGACGATCACGTCGCCGCGGGCGCCCAAGGCCTCGACCTGACGTGCGAATACCTCCTCGTAGCCGTAGTCGTTGCCGATCGCCGTCAGCACCGAGGTGTCGGTCGTCAAAGCGATGGAGGCGAGGCCGGGCCGTTCAAAGACGAGCCGTCCCACCAGCTCCGCGGCCAGATGCTGCGCATCGGCGGCGCTTCCGCCGTTGCCGGCAAACAGAACCTTGCCGCCCTGCCGCAGCGACGCGACGCAGAGATCGGCGACGCGCTCGACATCCGCCTGCATCCGCGCATCGTCCATGAGCGCGTTCAGCATCGCCGCGGACTTCGCCAGTTCCTCTCGCACGAACGAGACGTTGCGATCGTCCATTCTGCCTCCCGATGGCCCCCGGGTCCCGCCGTCCGGGGTCTGTGACGTCAGTATATCTTCCAGCCTTCCGTACCCTGCTTGGTGAAGTGGCAGGTCATGACACTTCCCTCCTGGTGCTGGAGGCAACGGATCACGTCGATCCGCCGCACCGGCTCGACCAGAAGTGTCATGATGCCGCCGCCGCCCGCACCCGACACCTTGCCCGCAAGCGCGCCCGCGCCCCTCGCGGCATCGTAGATGCCGTCGATCCTGGCGGTGGTGATGTTCCGGGCCGCCCGCTTCTTGGCGCTCCACGACCGGTCCATGACGTTGGCAAAGCCGCGGATGTCGCCCTTCAGCAGGCATTCCTTCATGCCGTAGGCGTCGGATTTCAGCTCGTGCATGGCGTCGAGCGATTGCGTCTTGCCCTGTTCGATGTTCGCGACCTGCTCTTTGATGATCGTGGCCGAGGACCGGGAAATCCCGCAATGGAACAGGACGAGTGAGGCCTCGAGCTCGGACAGGATCCAGTTCTTGATCCGCAGCGGATTCACGATCACGCGGTCGTCGCGGTAGAATTCCATGAAGTTCACGCCGCCGAAGGTCGCGGCATATTGATCTTGATGGCCGCCGGCAAGTCCGGAGTCCACGCGCTCAATCTCGAATGCGAGGTGAGCAATCTCGTATTCGCCGAGCGGCAGGTTCAGCCATTCGACGAACGCCTTGAGCATCGAGACCACGATTGTCGACGACGTGCCGAGGCCCGATCCGGGCGGGGCGTCGCAGTAGGTCGTTATGCGGCAGGAGAGCGGCCGCCCTTGGTTGAACTGGTTGACGACGCGGCGATAGACCGAGCGATGCAGGATCAGCGGATAAGCCAGCTCCATCATTGCATCGCTGGGAGCTTCGACCTCCTCCTCGAGATCCGGGGCGCTGAAGACGACACGACCGTTATCGGTCGGCTCGATCACCGTGTAGGCATAATGGTCGATGGTTGCATTGAGAACGGCGCCGCCATAGAGGTCGCAATAGGGCGAAACGTCCGTACCCCCGCCAGCGAGGCCGAGGCGCAAGGGGGCTCGGGAACGGATGAGCATCTAATCCTTCGTGCAGGCAAGACGAACGGATCGCAACTCGAATTATTCTAGCACATCGTGGTTACGAAGAGATAAAGCGACCGGCGTCATTCGGACCGGCCAAGCAACGGCAGGAAGCCGTGAAGATTCCTCTCCCAATTGTACAAATCGAGAACACAGCCCCGGGCGCGGGCGCCGATTATCCCGGCCTCGCCGGAGCCGACCGCCTGCGTGACCGCGGTCGCGAACGCATCGACACCCTCCGCGACCACGACCCATCTCGCGGCCTCGGGCTCCAATCCCGCCACCGCGCGCGGCGTCGCCACCACCGTCTTCGCCATCGCCATGCCCTCGAGCACCTTGTTCTGCACGCCCCCCGCCGCCCGCAGCGGCGCCACCACCACGGCGGCATGCGCAAGGTAAGGCCGCACATCTTCCACGCGTCCGGTCACGCTTACGCCGGGAAGATCGGCAAGCGCACGGACCGCGGCGTCGGGATGGGAGCCCACTATATAGAATTGCAGGTCGGCGATCGCGGCGCGGATACGCGGCAAAATCTCGCTGGCGAACCAGGCGACCGCGTCAACATTGGGCCAGTAATTCATCGTGCCCGTGAACACCGCGGCGGGCCCCGGGCCGCGGAAAGGATTTGCAAAATCTGCGTCAGGTTGAAAATAGTCGGTATCGACGCCGCTATTGACGTGATGCGTCTTGTGCGCGAGCTCCGGCGCAAGCCGGCTGAACAGTTCGGCCTCGGCACGTGAAACGAACGTCACGGCGTCGACCTTGCGGCCGATATCCCGGTCGAAAGCCAGGAGCACGCGGCTTTCGCGAGCATAGACCCAGCGCATGGGCTGCCCGTGCTTCTCGGCGTATTGGCGCCATTTGTCGGAATCGACGTCGGCGAAATCCATGACGATTTTTGGCGGCCGATTCGGCCGTTGCAGCAGGAATTGCGCCATCGCCGAGGAGCAGACGAATGCGGCTTCGGGACGCCGCCGATCGAGCAAGTCCGCGACCCAGTCGGCAAGGCCGCGATCATGGAAATACGCGGTCGACAGCGGCTCGCCATCGAAAAGCCCACGCAGGCAGGTCAGTTTGGCGATGCGAGGGTTGAGGGCCGCGAAATGGGTTTCTCCGCAAAGCCCTTGCAGGACCGGAACATGCTGCCAGTCGCTGGGATCGTCAATCAGGCAGCCCAGATGCACCTGATAGCGCTGCCGCAGGAACTTCAGGATCTGCAGCGGCCGTATCTTTTCCCCCTTCATGGGCGGATAGGGGATGCGCTGCGTCAGGAACAGAAGCTCGGGCATCGGATCGAATATCCGCTATGCAGCGGCAGCGAGTGATCGAGAATGTGCAAGACCTGCCTTCAAAGAACGGCATCAATGCGCAAGTTCGCGCGCAAAGGCCCGGTCCATCCGTCCCCAGGGAAAATCCCCCAACAGACGTTTGAGGCGCCCTTCGGTGCGGGAGAGATTGGTGTAATGCCGGAACCGGGACTTCCAGGGCGCGCAATCCTGCCGCGGCTGATCGGGATCGATCTCCCAGGGATGGAGATAGAAGATGCAGGGCAGCCCATCGACGACGTTGACGCGCCGCATCGCGCGACGGGAGATCGAATAAGGCAGGAGACGGAAATAGCCGCCGCCCGAACAGGGAAAATTCCGCCCGAACAGCTTCACCGTCGAGAGCGGGATCTCGAGAATGCCCGAGCCCTCCTCGCGATAAGGCGCGCGCGGGCTCTCGGGCGAGCCGTAAAGATCGTGCGCGATGGGATAGATGCTGGAGCTATAGGCATAGCCCGCTTCCGCCAGCACGTCGAAGGCCCAGCGGTTCTTCGGCCCGATCGAGAAGGTGGGGGCGCGATATCCACGGACCGCCGCCCCGCCCGCATCCTCCAGCAAGCGCTTGGTGCGCTCGACATCGGCGCGAAACTCCGCCGGCGTCTGCTCGTTCGCGCGTTGGTGATCGTATCCGTGGCTCGCAAGCTCGTGGCCCTCCGCGACGATGCGGCGGACGAGCCGGGGATGGCGCTCGGCGACCCAGCCGAGCGTAAAGAACGTCGCCTTGGCGCCCGTCTCGGCCAGGATGTCGAGGAGACGGCCGGTGTTCCGCTCCACCCGGCGCGGCAGGGTCTCCCAGGCGTCGCGGGAGATCACGCCCGCGAAGGCCTGGACCTGAAAATAATCCTCGACATCGATGGTCATGGCGTTGAGAAGGGGCCCGCGAGCCACGCGGTCCTTGATCGCGGCGATCGCTGGTCTGGTGCGGGCCGGGGCTTCGGTCGCGGCGCCCTCCTCCATCGCTATGACGCTCCGCCGCGCACGTAGTTCGCGATGATCTCGATGGTGCGCTTGATGGCGCGCTCGTGCTTGGTCATGGTCTGCTCGAGCGCACCGATCCGCGTCATGATCTCGCTGAAGCCGGCATCGCCCGCATAGCCGTTGCGGCTCGGGAGCGCGGACGGCGCCGCGCCGGTCGCGGGTGACATCTCGGCGCGCAGCTCATCGGCCACCTGCGTGGCCACGTCGGCCTCGATCTCGTGCCGCTCCTCGAGATAGCCCCAGAGCAGAATGCGCGAGCATAGCGTGTTGATGCGGCGAGGCACGCCGTCGCTGTGGCGGTGGATGGCGGCGAAGGCATCGTCGCTCAGCACCGGATCGTCCTGCCAGCCGACGGTCTTGAGGCGATGCAGGATGTAGGCCTTGGTTTCTTCCTCGCTCAGCGGCCCCAGATGATACGACGCGATGACGCGCTGGCGCAGTTGCTCGAGCTCGGGGGACGCCATGATCGATCGGAATTGCGGCTGGCCGACCAGGAAGCTCTGCAGCGGCGCGGCGGCGCCCGAGCCGAAATTCGAGAGCATGCGCAGCTCCTCGAGCGCCGCGACCGACAGGTTCTGGGCCTCGTCGATGATCAGGAGCGACCGCTTGCGTGCCCGCATGTTGGAGACAACGAATTCCTCGATGCGCCGCAGCATCGCCGCCTTTTCCATGCCGGGCGCATAGAAGCCATAGGCGGCCGCCACCATCCGCAACACGTCTTCGCCGCCCAATTGCGAGGTGACGATCTTTGCCGTGGAAAAGGCCGAGGCGTCGAGCTGGGACAGGAGGAGGTCGACGAGCGTCGTCTTGCCGGTGCCGACCTCCCCGGTGATGACGATGAAGCCCTCGGCCTGATGCAGGCCGTAGGTGAGATGCGCCATGGCGCGTGTATGACCGGCGCTGTTGAAGAAAAAACGCGGGTCGGGGGTCAGTTGGAATGGCAGTCCGCGCAGCCGGTAGAATTCGGTGTACATGCGGACTCAGAAATTCTTGCGGAGCGACACGGTGATGAGATCCACCAAAATCGCTCCGCCGATCCCGCCGCTCTGATGCGACATGGCGTAGCTCGCCCCGGCCGACAGCGTCTCGCTCAAGGCGAAGTTGAAGGACAGTGCAAGGGTGGCCGCATCGATGCTGCTGCCGGGCGTCGCCGTCGCCCCCGCCCCCGAGTCACTCGATGAGTAGCTCGCGCTCAGCGACGCGGAGGTGTACGGCGTGAGATCGTGGCTCCAGCTGACGATCCCGCCCGTCGTGGTCTGGGTGAGGCTGCCGGTCGTCAGACCGGTCTGCTCGGAGCGGCTCAAGGCGGCTGTGTAGGTGTTCCGCTGGCCGGTCAGGGTGAGGCCGGCCTGGAGGTTCTGCGATCGGATGATGCCGTTTTGCAGCGCGAGATTGGGATTGGTGATGAATGTCGGCAATCCCGTCGTCGCGTCGATGGTGATGCCCGGCGTGATCTGGGTCGCAGTCGCGAGATTTTGCAGGATCTGCTGCTGCTGCGTCGTGGTCTGCTCGGAATAGGACGCGCTGACCACCGTCATGGCCCCAAGCGCATAGTGGGCCGAACCGTTGAAGCTGTCCCGGCCCTGGGATTTGCCGTAGGTCAAACTGACCTCGCGATCCTCGCGCGGCGCATAGCGGGCGCCGAGATTCCAGGTCGGACCGCGGAAATCGAGCGCCGACTGTTGCGAATAGGTCAGCGATTCGTAACCGGCGCCGAACAACGCCTGCAGCGTGTTCGTCATCTGGTAGGTGCCGTTCACGATGCCCCTGGTGTCGCGGGAATTGAGCGCGCTGCCGCCGCTGCGCAAGGTGGTGTTGTCCAGGACGAACGTGAACTGCAGCCGCGAGAACGCCTCGCCGGTCGAATATTTGGCGGATTCCAACTGCTGCGTCGTGTTCGAGATCGCGCCGAGCGCCTGGCCGGTCTGCGTGTTCGTCGTCGCGCCGGTATTACCGTCGAACACCGTCTGCGAAACGGAATATCGCACTTCGGCATCGCCCGAATCGCCGAAATGAAAACGGGCATAGGGGGACGCGGTATAGGCGATCGACTGCGTGTTCTGGCTCGTTGGAATCGGGGCGGAATTGTTGAAGCCGCGCCCGCCGCTCCGCGACACGTTCGAGATCGACGCGCTGGCGTCGAAGAACAGCAGATCCGGCACCGCCGTGAGCGTGCCGTTGCCGAGCAGGCTTTGCAGGATCTGATCCTGGCTCGTGAGATTGAGGTACTTGACCGCCTGGGGGCTGTAACTGAACACGCCCTTGAGGCGCGCGCTTTCGCCGGTGATGAAGAGACTGGGGGAAAGCGTGCTGATGAGATCCGACTGCCGCTGGTGCGCCGTCG
>JBGPGW010000074.1:0-12898 GCA_041484095.1 Alphaproteobacteria bacterium
CGCTCTGCGCATCGAGCGCGACCCCAGGGCGGACCCCCGCATGAACGAAGAGATAGTCGCCTTCGACGTGCATCAAGCGCAATGTCTCAAGAAACGCCCGATGGGCGTCGGGAAGCACCGTGCGGAGTCTCGCCTGGACGGCGCCGAGGTCGCCGGCGGACGCGGACGCGGCCTCGATCCCATAACTCGCGAGCGTCGCCACGCCGCCATTGTACAGCCACAGGTCCCCGACGGACGCGTCCTCAAGAAAGCGCAGCATGAACGCTTCGTGATTGCCTTTGAGGAAGACCGATTCGAACGGCTGCGGCGGCCCTTCGATCAGGCGATCGATGACGCGCCGCGAATCCGGGCCCCGGTCGACATAATCGCCGAGATAGATGAGGAGCATGCGATCGGCCGACGCCTGCTGTGCGTCATCCATGATCCTCCGGTGCAATGCGTCCAGAAGATCGATGCGACCATGGATGTCCCCGATCGCATAAACGCGGGTCGATGGCGAGACTGCTGACACGGTGCCGATTCCGTCGGATTCCAATGGCCCGGCTCGGCGGATCACTTCGTTCCGCATGCGGGTGAAGGATTCATAATATCACGCTGCCGGCATGCTTGGAGCGCCGCACCAAAGCAAAAGCGCCCATGCCAAGCCGCGGCCGCGAATTGAGCGTTCCGGCCTTGGTCAGGTCGGCGGCAGGAGCGGAACGGCAGACAACTCGGACCACGTCACGCGGCCGGATTTATTGTCCAAATAATTGGCAAGCGCCGCGACCACCCGCCGATCGTAGGCCGTGCCAATTCCACCGAACAGCGCGGCCAGCGCCGCATCGATATCCAGCCCCGGCCGGTGGGCGCGGGGGCTGACCATGGCGACATAGGCATTCGCAACCGTCACGATGCGGGCCGGCAGGAGAATCGCCTCCGCCTTGAGGCCCTTGGGCTGCCCGGTCCCGTCCCAGCGCTCGCCGACCTGGCGCAGCGTCTCGGCGACAGGGCCATCAAATTCGATGCCGGCGACGAAGTCCACGCTCGCCAACATGCTTTCACGCACCAGCTGCCGCTCGGCCGCACTCAGCGGTCCCGAGCGCGTCAAGACCGATTCCGGGACCAGGATCTTGCCGAGATTCATGAGACATCCCGCAAATTCCGCGGCCTCGATGTCATGGGGCGAGAGCGCCATATCCTCCGCGATCGCCCGCGACAACGAGCCCGTCATCGACGAATGGTTCGCTGCATGCGGGTCGCGCTTGTCGACGGCCGCAAGAAGGCCTCGAACGACGTGGCGCAACGTTCGCTCCCGGCGCTCACGCTCCGTGACCGCTTCGGTGATGTCTTCCTCGACGATGAGCGTGCCGCCGAATTGATCCGACGTCTCCCTTACGGGAACGACTGTCGCCTGAACGACACGGAGGGAACCATTCAATCCGACCCGCTCGACGGCGACGAGTGTCCGGCCAAGCGCCTTGACCTTGTCGCGAAGCGCCTCGTAGCGCTTGGCCGGGCTGGGGCCGAAAACGCTTGAAGCGAGCTTGCCAACCAAATCTTCCTGCGGCACGCCGACGTGGTCTGCGACGCTGCGGTTGGCGAATCTCAGGCGCCCGCCTTCGTCCAGCAACATCATCGACGTGGGCTGACTGTCCGTGACCAATCGAAGAAAGCGCTCCTGCCGTTCATGTTGGACAGCAAGGTCGCGATAACGCGACATCGCCGCAGCCGCACGGCGCGACGCGCCGTGCCGCCATACCGCCCAAAGTCCAGTCGCCATCAGCGCCGCGATCAACAAGAGCGCGATCAGCAGCCGATTGAGGCGCGTATCGCTCTCTGCCAGGGCATCGGCCCGGTCGACCTTTTCGATGAGAGTCCAGGTCGTGCCCGAAATCGGGCGGCTCGTGGCGAGAACCTCCGTGTCGCGATAATCGCGCAAGACGGCGAAGCCACCGGGATTCGCGATGCCGAAGGCCTCTGCGAGAGCGGGTGTGTTGCGCGCGAGCGTGCGCCGCAATGGCAGCGTCCCGTCGGCCAAAGGCGAGAGATAGTCGATTGCGGCGCCGCGTTCACGCACGAGAAGCGCCTCGAGCGAGCGTTCCGTCGCCCCCGGCTGGACGAGGAGCGAAAATAGATCGGGACCGGCCTCCTTGACTCCCAAGACCGACCCAACCTGATCGCTCGGCGCGGTCGACCCCTGTACCGCGAAAATAGGCGCGAGGAACGCAACCTGAGGGCGCCCTCCGAAATCGAGGTCCATGTCGAGCATGCGACGTTCGCCAGGCGCCGCGGTTTTGACGAACGCCAGAATCCGGCCCTCAAGCGGCGGCATGCCCGCCGTCGCAGCGATCGCGCGTCCGCCCCTGTCCAAAAGAGCGAGCCCGGCAACACCGACACGTTTGACGTTGGCCTGCGCATCGGATGCGCTCGACGCCGCGACGAAGCCGCCGCGCGAAGCCGTGACTGTCAGCAATATGCGCAAGTAGGCGGCCTGGGCCGCGTGATCGGTCACCGCGCGCTGGTTGCCGCCAGCCTGCGCCAGCTCCGTCATGTAAATTTGAAGTGCAGGATTTTCGGCGAGGCTCGCGATCTCACCAAACTGCGCATCGATCCAACGGGAAACGGCCGCGGCCCGGCTGTCGGCCACGATGCCTAAGCGCGACTGCCACGCGCGCAAATCGCGATCGCGTTCCGTCTCGACAAACCGCAAGACGCCGATGACGCCGCCGACCACAAGAATCAGCAGCGCAACCCCGGCGATCAAAAGCGGCGCTGACGAGGGGCGGGTCGGGGCGGCGTCCGTCATCGGTGCATGTGAGACATTCGAGCCTGGTCGCCTCGATCGGGGCTCCGCGTGAAAACAGCCGCGGATCCATGGCTAACTTGTTCTAACGGCGTCTGGTTTCCGGACCCTTAACGTATCGTTGGGCGGTCGTTAACGAAGGTCGATTACGGTCAAGGACACGATGCGGCGCGAGCGGAGAGCCAGGATGGCGCACCAGCACCGACGGAATGACGATCAGCATCCGCGCACGATGCGGCGCCGCGCCTGGGCGACGGCCGCCTTGCTTTGCGGCCTTCTCATCGCCATGCCGGCAGGAGCCGCCCCACCCCTCTTCGGAGCGCGCGAGACACGGTCGGAGAATCTCCGGCCGTTTCAGAAGTGGCTCGGTGCGCTCGAGCGGCACTTCGGCGACCGTATGGCGCTCGATAGCCCTTGCGTGCCAGGCGGGCTTGAGCGGTGTGTCCTTCAGAACTGGCGAGGCTTTCTCGAGTCACTCCGGCACCTCGATCGCCGTGCCCAAGTCGAAGCCGTTAACAAATTTGCCAATGACCACCCTTACGTCACCGACCTCGTCAATTGGGGCGTCGACGACTATTGGGAGACGCCCCGCGAGTTTCTGGAACGCAACGGCGACTGCGAGGACTACGCGATCACGAAGTTTCTGTCGCTCCGATTCCTCGGCTTTGACAACGATTCGCTGAGGATCGTGGTCCTGAAGGACCTCAATCTTCAAATTTACCACGCTGTCCTGGTCGTATACCTGGACGGAGACATTCTGGCTCTCGACAACCAAATCAAGGCCGTGGTGTCGACCGAACGGATTCGGCATTACCGGCCGATCTATTCCGTTAACGAGCGTTTCTGGTGGTTGCACCGGCAGTAGCCAACCACCTTTAACTTTCTTAAGACGTCTCGCCCCGACCCCTAGGGGTATACCGGAACACCCCAAGTGGTATATTGTGGCTATGGACGGATGACCAACTAAATATTGTGTTTTCAATCCCATAAGCTCTAAACAACGAATTCTTACGTCCTAGTCGAGCGTGGCCGGTTAACATGTTGTTAACCCCTATCGTTCAGATTCGTTAACGGCCCATGGCGGTATATGCAGACACGACCCAGAAGGAAGCCTTTCGGTCATTCGGGCCTCATGGACGATGGGTCGGCGTCGTCATGTCGGATGCCGCGTGGCGGGCCGTTAACTCGGGTAAACGATGTCAGAGACAAGCCGCGTAATGTCGAGTGACACTCCCAGGTCAGCGCAATCCGAGCGCGCCGAGACTCCGACGTTGAGGGTCGTTTCATCGGAATCGTCGTCCGCCGGCGAGGATTCCGCGGCCCCGAATTCGACAAGCTCGGCCGCTCCTGTCGACGGGCTATTGCGCTGCCTGCTGCGCGTCACGCTGGCCTTTGATCGGCCGGTCTCCGAGGCCGATATCCGCGCCTTCACGCCGATCGGCCCGGATGGCATGACGATCGAGACATTTTTCCGCGCCGCCGACAGGCTCGGCTACAAGGTCGGGCGCACGCCGCTCAGTGCCGCGACCGCTGGACAAATGCCGACGCCGTTCGTGATGCTCGGACAGGGCGCCTTGGCGCCGCGCGTTGTGCTGGGGCGCGAATCCGGCCGTTTCAAAGTCTTCGATCCCATTACGACCTCGATGGCCGAGCTCAGCGCCACAGAAGCGGTGGATGGCTTCGGCGAAGCGCTGCTCATCCAGCCGAGGGGAGAAATCGCGGCACCCGTCAACTGGCGCTCGCTGATCAAGACAAGGGTGCGAAAGGTCGTCTGGGAGCTCATCCTTTCATCCTTCGTCGTGAACATGTTCGCGCTGGCATCGCCGCTGTTCGTGATGACGGTCTACAACAAGGTCGTCGGACAGCGCTCGCTCGATACCCTGGATGTCCTCGTCCTCGGCATGGCGACCCTTTACGTGTTCGATTTCATCCTGCGCGGAATCCGCGGTTATGTCTCGAGCCACACGGGCGCGCGCCTGGATGCGCTGCTGGGCAACGAGGTCATCCATCGCCTGCTGCATCTTCCCTTCCGTCATTTCGAGTCCACGCCGACGGGCCTCATCAGCGAGCGGCTGCGCCAACTCGACACGATTCGATCGTTCTTCACGGGTCAGATGCCGGTCGTCCTGGTCGATGTATGCTTCATGTTCCTGTTCATCGGAACGCTGATGTTCATCAGCCCGACGCTCGGCTTCATCACGATCGGGGCGGTTCCGATCTTCCTGCTGATCTCCGTCGCGTTCCACCGCCTGCAGAAGGGGCTGGCGGAGAAGAATTTCTCCGCGCTCGCCGCGAAGACATCGACATTGACGGAGACGATCGCGAACGCGCTGACCATCAAATCGCTGGGGCTCGAATCGGAAATGGAGAAACGGTGGGGCGGTCGTCTCGCGATGACGGCGCACACCGGATTCGAGGCCAATAATCTCGCCAATATCGTCGGCGTGCTCGGCAATGTGCTGCAGCAGGCCGTGAGCCTCATGATCATCTTCGTCGGCGCGCGCGCCATCATCGGCGGCGAAATGTCGATCGGCGCGCTGATCGCAGCCAACATTCTGTCGTCGCGCGCGCTCGGCCCGATCCGCCAGATCGTGGCCGCGCTTCATCAGCTTCAGGAGGTTCGCTCGGCGTTTCGTCGGATCGACGAGGTGATGAACGAACCGATCGAGTCGCAGCCGGGTTCCGCCTCGCCGCTCCCGCCCCTCAAGGGCGATATCGCGTTCGAGGGCGTGACCTATCGCTACGCCAACGACCTGCCGCCCGCGATCGACAATCTCAGCCTATCCATCGAAAGCGGCACGATCGTCGGTTTCATCGGGCCGTCGGGATCGGGCAAAAGCACGCTGGGCCGCCTCATTCAAGGGCTTTACACGCCGACGGCCGGGCGAATCCTGATCGACCGCACCGACATCGCGCATATGTCGACACCCTGGCTCCGCAACCAGATCGGCGTGGTCCCGCAGGACGTTCAGCTGTTTGCCGGCACGGTTCGCGACAACATCGCGATGGGCATGGCCGTGAAGCAGCCGGAACGGGTGGTCGCCGTGTCGAGATTCGTGGGTGCCCACGATTTCATCCAACGCCTGCCGCATGGCTACGACACGATGCTGACCGAACGCGGCGGCGGCCTTTCGGCCGGCCAGCGCCAGCTTTTGTGCATCGCCCGCGCGCTGATCCGCAACCCGAGGATCCTGATCCTGGACGAGGCGACGAGCGCCCTCGATGCGGCGAGCGAGGCCATCTTCATCCGCAACCTGAAGCGCGCATCGCGCGGCCGCACCATCATCCTCATTTCCCACCGCATGGCGCCGATTGCGATCGCGGACAAGGTGGCATTCATCGTGAACGGCCGCATCGAGCAGATCGGCACGCCCAATGAAGTGATCGAATATGCCAAGGAACGCATGGCCGAGCAGATGGGCGCCAGTCAGGCATGAATAGCGAAAACACAGACAAGCCGAACGAGCCAAACGAGCCGATCGGCGAGAACCGCCTCTCGCTTTCGCGCGCGATCGCACCGATCAGCGCCGCGATGACGAATGCCGCGCGCATCATCCGCGCGCCCAATGCGGACAACCTGCCGCAGATCTTCCCGCGGAGCCAATACGCGGACTTTCTGCCCGAGATCGAGGCGGTGGCGGAGCGAGAGCACTCGCCCCTCGCCCGCGTCCTCATCATCGCGCTCTCGTCCTTGTTCCTCTCCGCCTTGGCCTGGGCCGGCTTTGCCGAAGTCGACAAGGTCGCGACCGCGCAGGCGCAGGTCCGCCCCGTCGGCCGCGTCAAAGTCATCAATCATCCGGACGGCGGCACGGTCACGGCCTTGCACGTCCGCGAAGGCAGCGTCGTGAAGGAAGGCGACATCCTGCTCGAACTCGACCCCACGCTGGTGCGCCAGGAGCTCGCGAAGGCCACGAACGAATGGCTGACGCGGAGCGCGGAATTGGCGCGCCTCACCGCGGAGATCACGGGCAAGCCGCTGGAATTCCCGGCCGAAGTCATCCAACTCCGGCCCGACCTCGTCGAGACCCAGACGCGTCTGTTCGAGGAGCGGAAGTCCGGCCTTGGCTCGCGGCGCGGCGCCGCGGGCAATGTCATCAGCCAGCGTCAGGCGGAGGTCGCCGGCCTCTCGGAACAATTGTCGAAGATGCAGGCCAGCCTCGACGTGCTGAGGGAGCAGGAAGAGGCGACCGCGACGCTGATGGACAAGGGCTATTTCCCGAAATTGCGGTACCTCTCGATCAAGCGGCAGGTGAGCGAGCAGGAGGCCCAGATCGCCCAGATCAAGGCCCAGCTCGCCAGTGCGCGGGCCGGTCTGCACGAGGCATCGAACAAGCGTGAAGGCCTCGACAGCGATTCCAATGCCGACATGCTGGACAAGCTGGGCACCGCCCGGCGCGACCGCGACGTGGCGTACCGGACGGTCGAGCAGCACAAAGCGCGCCTCGAAGCGATGGCGCTGCGCTCTCCCGTCGACGGCGTGGTGCAAAAACTCATCATCAACAGCGCGGGCCAGGCCGTGCGGCCGGGCGAGGCGGTCCTGAACGTCGTTCCAACGGGCGACTCGCTCGTTGTCGAAGCGAATATCTCCAATGCCGACATCGGCTATATTCAAATCGGCCAGCGCGCCACCGTGAAAATCGCAACCTACGACCACATCAAGTTCGGCACGCTCGACGGCGAAGTCGAGCAGATCTCGGCCGATGCGGTCGAGGATCCCAAGACGCACGAACTGACTTACCCCGTCATCGTGCGGACGAAGCGCACCTATCTCGGCGACCGCCCCGGGGTCTATCAGGTTCAGCCCGGCATGCTCGCGGAAGTCGACTTCAAGATCGGCGAGCGAACGATCCTGTCCTACCTGACGGACCGGGTGCTCCATACGACCAGCAACGCGTTCCACGAGCGTTGATCGCCCGGGCGTCGTCCCGCCCGGCGGCACCGGACCCGAAACGCGCGCGAACTGAACCGACGGCCGCCAACGGCGCGCCGCAGCCCGCCGCGCACTGGCCGCAGGGTCGATTTTCGCCCATATTGCGGCCATGACCGATCACGCGATTCACGTGCGCGGCCTGAGCAAGCGCTTCAACCAGGTCCTGGCCGTCGATTCGATCGATTTCGATATCCCGCGCGGCTCGATCGTGGCGCTTCTCGGCGGCAACGGCGCCGGCAAGACGACGACGCTCGCCATGCTGCTCGGGCTCGTGCTGCCGAGCGCCGGCACGATCACCGTGCTCGGCGAGGACATGATCCGGCATCGCTATCGTGCGCTGCCGCGGATGAATTTTTCTTCCCCCTACGTCGAATTGCCGCGGAGCCTGACAGTCGCCGAAAACCTCAAGGTCTTCGCCCGCCTCTATGAGATTAGGACTCCCCGATTGCGCATCGAGCGCCTGGCTCACGAACTCGACATCGCGCGGTTTCTCAAGCGCCCGACCGGCAGCCTGTCGGCGGGGGAGAAGACGCGCGTTCTTCTAGCCAAGGCCCTGCTGAACGAGCCGGTCCTTCTTCTACTCGACGAGCCGACCGCGTCCCTCGACCCCGATACCGCCGATTGGGTGCGCGGCTATCTCGAACGTTACCGGCGCGAAGCCGGCGCCACGATCATGCTGGCCTCGCACAACATGCCGGAGGTCGAGCGCATCTGCGATCGCGTCTTGATCATGCGTCTCGGCCGGATCGTCGATCGCGGCACGCCGGGGGAGCTCATTCGCCGGTTTGGACGCGAGACGCTCGAGGAAGTCTATCTCGACATCGCGCGCCAGCAGGGACACGCGGCACACTTGACCGAAGCGGCACAATGACATCGGGCGACACGCGCCATTTCTCACCCACCCGCGTCGGCGCCATGGTGCTGCGCCACGTTTACATCTTGAAGCGCTCGTGGCCGCGCCTTCTCGAGCTCATGTACTGGCCGACGGTTCAGGTCTTGCTGTGGGGATTCATCACCCAATTCTTTCTCACCAACAGCTCGTGGGTCGCGCGCGCCAGCGGCGTCCTCTTGGCCGGCGTGTTGCTGTGGGATGTCCTCTTCCGCAGCCAGCTCGGCGTCACGATTTCGTTTCTCGAGGAGCTCTGGTCGCGCAATCTCGGCCAACTCTTCATCAGCCCCCTGCGCCCGTATGAGATGGCGATTTCACTCACGCTCATGAGCGTGATCCGCACGGTCATCGGCGTGGTCCCGGCGGCGCTCATCGCGATCCCGCTTTATCATTATTCCATTTTCACCATGGGCCTGCCCCTTTTGGCCTATTTCATCGCGCTTCTTGCCTTCGGCTGGGCGATCGGCCTCGCGATCACGGCCGTCTTGATGCGCTGGGGTCTTGCAGCCGAGAATCTCGCCTGGCTCCTGGTGTTCGTCTTCGCGCCGATCTCGGGAATCTACTATCCGATCAGCACGCTCCCGGGCTGGCTTCAACCCGTCGCCTGGTCGCTGCCGTCGGCCTATGTCTTCGAGGGCATGCGCGCCGTTCTGTTCGACGGCGTGTTTCGAGGCGACCTCATGGCCGGGGCCATAGCGCTTGATGTGCTGTATCTCGTTCTCGCCGCGCTCGCGTTCTTGTACAGCTTTCACCGCGCGCGGGTCGGTGGTCTCTTGCTCCGCGTCGGCGAATAAAATTCCTAGGGTTGCTTCTCGCTCACGCCGGCCTCGCCGAACGTCGCCATGCCGGAATGGCACGCCAGCGCCGCGCGCACGAGGCCGAGGGCGAGGGCGGCACCGCTGGCCTCGCCGAGCCGCATGCCGAGATCGAGGAGCGGGCGGAGCCCGAGACGGCCGAGCAATCGCACATGGCCCGGCTCGGCCGAGCAATGCGCGACGCAACAATGATCGAGCGCGCCGGGCGCCATTCCGTGAATGACGGCGGCCGCGGCGGTCGAGGCATAACCGTCGAGTAGGACCGGGATGCGCGCCATGCGGGCCGCCAGCACGGCGCCCGCGATCGCCGCCAGCTCATGGCCGCCGACACAGCGCAGAACCTCGAGACCGTCGACCATGATCGCGCGATGGCGCGCGACACCCTGTCCCACGACCTCGGCCTTGCGCGCGAGCGCCGAGCCCGACAGACCCGTTCCCGGCCCCGTCCAGTCGGATGCGGCACCGCCATGGAGCGCATGACAGATCGCCGCCGCGGCCGTCGTGTTGCCGATCCCCATCTCGCCGAGGCACAGGAGGTCGATGCCGGGCTCAACCGCCATCATCCCGTAGGCCATCGCCTGGGCGCATTCCACTTCCGAAAGCGCGGGCGCTTCCGTGAAGTCGCGCGTCGGCACCTCGAGCGCCATTTCAAAGACGCGCAGATCGGCATCGTACAGCTTGCAAAGCTGATTGATCGCGGCCCCGCCGGCGATGAAGTTGCGCACCATCTGTTGCGTCACGTCGGCCGGATAGGCGCTCACGCCCCGGGCGACGACGCCGTGATTGCCCGCGAAGACGCACACCCGCGGCCGATCGAGGCGCGGGGGGTATCGGCCCTGCCAGCTTGCCATCCAAGCGACGAGGTCTTCCAGCCGGCCGAGGGCGCCGGCGGGCTTGGTCAGCGTCGATTCGCGCGCATGCGCTGCCGCCGCGGAGGCCCCGTCCGCCGCCGGCAGGTTCTTGAGCAAGGCGCGCATCTCGTCGAGCGTCGCCGTCGGGGCTGCCTCACGCGGCTCCATCAGTCGCGAAGCTCGGCAAACGCGCGGATGGGGAACGACGTGGCCCCGCGAACGCGGACGGGGATGGCGAAGAATCGAAATTCCTTGCCCCGGACCTGGTCCAGATTGATGAGGTTTTCGACGATGAAAATATCCGCCCGCAGCAACAACGTGTGCGCGGGCCGGCTGAGGTCACGACTATCGTCGGGGCTGCGCGAATCGACGCCGACCAGGCGCACGCCCGCGGCGATGAGCGCTTCGACCGTCGTGCGCGGCAGATAAGGCGCCGCCTCGTCATAGGCCGGCGTTCCGTAATGCGCCGCACGCCCGAATTCGAACAGGACGGCGCGGCCCGCAAGCGATGCCGCCGGCGGCAGATCGCCGGGCTCAACCGGCGCGTCCCGCCGCGCGCCATGGCCGCGGAAATCGAGGTGGAGACCGGGTAGGACGAGCTCGTCGATCCCGAGTGCGGCGATGTCGCGCCCGCCGGGGTCGCGCGTGTAGGGGGAATCGATGTAGGTGCCGATCGGCACCGGGAAGGCGACCTCGGAGACCTCGAACGAGGCCTGACCGCCGAGCTGGGCCGCGCTCTCCTCATGAGTGAGAAACGGACGGACGCGCACGGCATAACGCGGATTGATGCCCGCCATGCCGTGCTCGATGATGCGGCTCATTTCGACGAACCGGCCCACCAACCGCCCCCATCCGCTGCTCTCTGTCCTTCAGAGATCAACTGTCCTATAAGAGACCGACCGGACGCCAGCGGATTTGTATCGCACCGATCATGTCGGATCCCTTCCACGAATCGACGAGTTCCCGATTCAACCTCGCGGATTGGGCGGTCGATCTTCGCCTGGCGCTCTCGTTCCTCACCCGGTTTCGAGTCCCCGAAGCACAAGCCCCCGAACAGGAGACAGACGCCTTAGAGACCGGCGGCGGAGCACTGCAAGCTGAGCCGCAGAGGCCGGATTTGGCGCGGGCCCTGCGTGCATTTCCCCTGGTCGGCATCGCGATCGGCCTGCTGAGCGCGGTCGTCTACGCCGTCGCCTATTACTTGAGTGTTCCGCCTTTTGCCGCGGCGCTTTGTGCCCTTGCCGCGAGCGCCTTCATCACCGGCACGCTGCATGAGGACGGTCTCGCCGATTTTGCGGACGGTCTCGCCGGTGGCCGGTCGCCCGAAGAACGCCTCCGGATCATGGCCGACAGCCGAATCGGTCCTGCCGGCGCCCTGGCTTTGCTGTTCGGTGTCGGGTTGAAGGCCGCCGCGCTTGCCACGCTCGGGACCCCGGGCGCAGCCGCAGCCGCGCTGATCGCTGCCGGCGCGGGCTCGCGTGCCGTGTTTTCCCTGGTGATGACCCGCCTTCCTGCCGCCCGCCCCGAAGGCCTCGGCGCCATGGTGGGAATTCCTTCGGGCGATGTGATGCTGACGGCGATCGGCATCGGAGGCGTCACCACGCTTCTCTTTCTCGGCATCGGTCATGGCCTCGTCGCCATACTCGTCGCGGGCCTTGCCGCCGCGGCGACGGCCGCGCTCGCCCTGCGGAGTCTCGGCGGATACACGGGCGACACGCTTGGCGCCACTCAGCAGGTGACGGAAGTGGCCATCCTGCTCGCCGCGGCCGCGATGCACGGGGCGTCGTGACGCAGTCCGTGACGACGCGATGGTGGTGGATACGCCACGCGCCGGTCGTCGATGACGGCGGCTGCATTTACGGCCAGCGCGATCTCCCTGCGGATTGCTCCGACACGGCGTCTTTCTCGGCCCTCGCCCGATCGCTGCCCGAACGCGCCGTGTGGATCGCCAGCCATCTCAGCCGCACCCATCAGACGGCCGAAGCGATCGGTCGCGCCGGCCATGGCGTGCCGCCCCTCGTCGTCGAGCCGGCACTGGCCGAGCAGCATTTCGGCGAGTGGCAGGGCCAGCCGAGGCGCGAAGTGTATAGCCGCCACATGTCTTGGCCCGGATTCTGGATCACCGCCGCCGACCACCGTCCGCCGGGCGGAGAGAGCTTCACCGACGTGACGCACCGCGTCGCGCTCGCGGTCGAGCGTCTTACCGCCGCCCATGCCGGGTGCGACATCGTCGCCGTCGCCCATGGGGGCACGATCCGCGCGGCCCTCGCCCTCGCGCTCGGCCTGGCGCCGGGGAATGCGCTGGCCTTTACGGTCGAGAACCTGTCGCTCACCCGGCTCGACCATATCGCGCCGGCGCATGATTCATCCTCGACATCCGCTTGGCGCATCGTCGCCGTCAATCATGCCCCCGCAAAATCCCCATCCGGCACCGATCTGGCCTCGCTCTCGGTCGCGTGATAGGGTCACGTCCGTGTCGGAACAGGGAAGTCCGGTGAGGCGGCCGTGAGGTCGCCAAGCCCGGCGCTGCCCCCGCAACTGTAAGCGGCGAGACGACGGCACAGAGCCACTGACATTGCGGGTCGCGAGGCTCGCACAGTTGGGAAGGTTCCGTTGTCGACGACCCCGAGC
>JBGPGW010000075.1:0-12848 GCA_041484095.1 Alphaproteobacteria bacterium
CGAGGGCGGCGGCGCAACGGTCCACCTGGTCCTTGAGCGCGCGGTAGGAGAGCGTCTCTCCGATCTCGAAGAACACCAGCGCCGGCGCATCACCGTGACGGGCGGCGGCGTCATCGACGAGGGCGCCGATATTCTCGGGCAAGGGTTCCGCCATGAGGGCCCGGCTCTCTTTCATCAGGGTGCGGTGGCGGGAGCGGACGGTTTCGATGTCGGTCATTGCCTGGGCGCGGGGCAGGAGTGAGCGGGGATGATCGCGGCCCTGCGACTTCCGATCAAGGGCCGCATGGCAATCGATTTCCAGGGGGATTCAACGCTACCATGCGTAATCGACGTCGCCAGCAGGGCCACCATCCCGGGAGCACAGCATGATCGACTTTCGCATCGCCACCGCCCGCCAATACATCGGCAAGGAATTGTTCGTCTCCGACTGGACGGCGATCACGCAGGAGATGGTCACGGGTTTCGCGACCGCCACGCTCGATCCCGACTGGATGCATGTCGACGTCGAACGGTCACGCCGCGAAAGCCCCTATGGCGGCACGATCGTCCAGGGCTTCCTCATGCAGTCGCTCATCATCTATTTCACCCATGTGGCGGGGCTTCAGCCCTCGGATACGGCCTATGGCCTCAACTACGGCATGGACAAGGTGCGGTTCCTCGCCCCCGTGCCGACGGGATCCCGGGTCAGGGATCGCATCGCGCTGACCGACTTCCAGGAACGCTCGCCGGGCCGCTATCTCCAGAAATCGACGCACACGATCGAGCTCGAAGGCAGCGACAAGCCCGCCGTCGTCGCCGACTGGTTGGCCCTCTGGTTCAAGGACCTCAAGCACTAGAGGCGGTCGCTCAGGTCTTTGTTTTCTCGGGAAAGCCGATGCTTCGGCCGGCCTGTTCCGGCCAGGGGAGCGTCTTGTGCCGGACCCAGACGGCTTCAAGACGGTCGGTGACTTCTTGCGGGTAGGGGGCGGACCGCCGCGCCTCGAGATCGACGTGGAGATACATGACCTCGTTCGTCGCGACGAGGGTGCCCTTGTCCCTGTGATGCATCCGAAACATCACGCGGTTGCGTTTTCCGTCGTAGCCGAGGAGCTGCGCCGTGAAGCGAAGCGGGTCTCCTTCACGGACTTCCTGCATGAAATTGAGGTGGGTCTCCAGGGCGAACTGCGCGTGGTTGGTGCGCTCCCGATATTCGCGCGAGAGATCGAGGTGCTGGTAGAAATCGACGGCGGCATATTCGAAGGCGAGCAGGTAATAGCCGACGTTCATGTGGCCGCTGTAGTCGATCCACTCGCTCCGCACGATCTGGTCCTGGCAAAGAAACGGCTCGGGCATGGCGCCGGACTTTATGGTGTGCCCCGATCGTCGTAAAGCGCCCGCGCGCATGGCTGCGATGCCCCCGGGCGAGACCGCTCGGGTTGTGCTTCGAGCGGCGGGGCGGCAGTATGGGCAGCGCACGCGATCGAGGAGCGGCCTCCCATGCAGAACGGATTGACACGTGTCGCCCAAGGCGGGAAAGCGGTCTACGGCGCCTGCCTCGGCATCCTCATGCTCGAAGCGCGCTTTCCGCGCATCCCCGGCGATATGGGCAATGCGACGACATGGCCCTTTCCCGTTCTCTACAAGGTCGTGCGCGGGGCCAGCCCCGAGCGGGTCGTTCTCCAGGGCTCCAAGGGATTGCTCAACGTCTTCCTCGATGCGGCAACGGAGCTCGTCGAGATGGGGGCCGACGGCATCACGACGAATTGCGGGTTTCTCTCTCTCTACCAGGCCGATCTCACGCGCCATTGCGGCGTGCCCGTCGCGACATCGAGCCTGATGCAGGTGCCGTTCGTTCAGACGTTGCTGCCGCCGGGCAAACGGGTCGGCGTCATCACCGTGAGCCAGCGCTCGCTCAAGCCCGAGCATCTCAAGGCGGCGGGTGTCGCGCTTGATACGCCGATCCAAGGAACCGATGGCGGACAGGAGTTCACGCGCGTTCTCATGGGCAACGAGGAACGCCTCGACGTCGCCAAGGCCGAGCGCGACATCCTGGACGCCGGCGAGGCCCTTCTCGCCAAGGCGCCCGATATCGGCGCCGTCGTGCTGGAGTGCACGAACATGACGCCCTATGCGCGGGCACTCAGGCGTCACCTCGGGCTTCCCGTCTTCGACATCTACAGCTTCGTGACCTGGTTCCATGCGAGCCTGAGCCCGCGCGACTTCGGGCCGCCCGGCAGCGCGCCCGGCGCACAGGCGACCATTCCCTGAGCCGAGCGGCGTCCATCCCAACCACCATGGCAACGACGCGGAACGCCGACATCCCGGTTCTTCTCGACGATCCCGTCAAGAACCATCCGACGCGCGGCGAGCAGCTCGACATCCTGGCCTCGCTCGTCGGAGACCTCCTGAAGCCGGGCGAGGCGCTTCTCGACCTCGGCGTCGGCGTCGGTTACGTCGCGCGCATGATGCTCGCGCGCGTCCGCGACATGCGCTTTGTCGGGATCGACATGAACGCGGAATCGCTGGCGAAGGCGAGAGACGCGCTGACGCCCTTGACGCCGTCACTGACGCTTGTCGACGGCGATCTCGATGCGATCGAAACGCTGCCGGTACCCCCGGGGCCTTACCGCGCGATCGTCTCCGTTCTCACATTCCATGACCTGTCCGATGCGGCCAAGCAGCACGTGATCCGCTGGTCGGCGGCGAGACTGGGCAAGGGCGGCGTGTTCCTGCTTTTGGATCGTCTGCGTCTCGACAAGGACGCGCTGTTTGCGCTCCAGGTGACGCTGTGGGAGCGCATGAACCGCGTCTATGGCGGCTCGATGCGGCGGGCCGACGATTTCGAAAGCTACATCCGCGATCTCGGCGACAAGAACCGGCCGGCCCGCCACGAGGATTACATGGCGTGGTTCGCGGGCGCGGGGCTCGTTCCCGCATGCCTTCATCTCCATGGCAACATCGCGCTCTTCGCGGCGGCGAAAGCCAGCTGAACCGGGCGAGGCCGCGATCGCATGACGCGCATATCGTACGCCTCGAATCGAGCGCGCCGATCGGTGACGGACGATCGGCGCGGCAGCGTGGCCGTGAGGGCCCTCTTGGCCTAACGGCGGCGGCCGGCCGGCTTGCGTGACGGCGCTTCGACACGCGAGAGGGAGTCGATGATCTTCTTCGCCTGCGGCTTCGGGAATGCCCTCAATGTCGTCGAGCGCACCGCACCCCAGCGGCCGACTTCGAGCAGGAATCGCGCCATGGCTTCGTCGTTCGGCGCCTCGAAGACAACGACGAAATCGTAGCCGCCCATTGTCAGGTAGTAGTCCTTGATTCGGCCGCCGATCTTCTTCATCAGCGCCTTGCCGCGATCCGAGCGCGCGCCCGACTCGCTGATGGTCTTGATCCCCTGTTCGGTCAGGTTCATGAGCGCGATGTAGGTGTTCATGGCTGTTCTCCCCGTGAAAGGTGGCAGGTGCCCAATCAGTCGTCGGCGATCTTGACGAGGTGGTTGACCTTGAGCGGCTGCCCCGGCCGCATGCCATTCAACGCCAGAAACCGCTCGACTTGATAATCGTCGAACGGCATCTGCTTGGCCAGGCTCTCAACCGTGTCGGCGGGCTCGACGAGGCGAAGCCGGATCCGCAGCGGTGCGGCCTTGGCGGCCTCTTCGGGGCTCATTATCCGGAAACTGTATGTCGTGCGGCGATAATCCTCCTGAAGCGATGCCGTCAGGCTCGGCGGACTTGCGAAGACGAGGCGATAGATGATCTGCGGCGTGAGCCGCATCGCGACCAGCCGCAGATCGAGCGGACCCGTGTTGCTGTTCACGCGCGCGGATGCGGTCGCCGATTCCAGCCCATTGATGTTGACCGTCTCGACCTGCGACAAGGAGAGCCCGGGCGCCCACACATTGCGGAGATATTGGGCGATCGGTGCCGGAGTCGCGTTCCGCGCGCGGTCGAAAATGATGCGCGCCTTTTCCGGCCCGATCGCGACGACCTGCGTCGCGCCGTTGAACAGCCGGAACCCGCGCGGTACCTCGAAGCGCAGCCGCAAACGCGGGTGAACGAAGGAGCGGTTGCGGATGAACCCGTTCTCCTTGTCGCCGCCATAGGCCAGCCCGTCGATATGGGCGAGATAGTCGCCCTCGCCGACGCGAGGCCGATCGGTCGGCGGAATTTGCTTGCGCGCCTCATCGACCGCCGCCACGACACGATCCGCGGTTCGCGGATGCGTCGCGAACAGGCTGAAGCGATCGCCGTCCCCGCGGCCGGTCAATAGCGCCTCGAGCTTGCTTTCGCCCTCCAAGGTCCGCAGAAACGACGACATGGCCGCGGGATCGTAGCCGCTTTGCGTCATGTAACGGATTCCGAGCGTGTCCGCTTCGGACTCCTGGCCTCGCGAGAAACCCGCCAGCATGGCGCCCGCGCCGAATTGCGCCAGATCCTGACCGACGCCGCCCGTCGCCACGCCGAGGACGCTCAGGGCGAGCGATGCCGCGACGCTCTGGCTGTAGCGCTCCGCCGTGTGCCGCGCGGTCACGTGACCGATCTCGTGGCCGATGACGCCGGCGAGCTCCGCCTCGTTGTTGGCCAGTGCCATCAGGCCCGTGGTGACATAGACGTAGCCGCCCGGAATGGCGAATGCGTTCGCGACGTCGCTGTTGAGGACGGTGACGGTCCAGGTCTCGTTCGGGGAATCCGTATTCTGCGCCAGGCGCTGGCCGATCGACTTCACATAATCCCGGACCTTCGGGTCGTCATACTCGCCGCCGAATTCGGCCACGATCTTGGGATGCTCTTCGGAACCGAGCTGCTGTTCCTCCGAGGATGACATCAATCCAGTGAATGCCGTTCGTCCCGTCGGATTGGTCGTGCACGCCGGGACCAGCGACAGCAGGACCAGTGCGAGTATCAACGCCACGGCTTGCTGGATGTTGCGCGTCATTCGGCTAGTACCTCGATCTGCTCCGGATGTGTCGCCTGGATCATCGGCCCATTCATGGATTTTATCCAACCCCTCACGCGCAGGCGACGGCCTTCATAGAATCGGGGCTCGATGCCGGCCTCGCGGAAGCGCCTGAGATCGGCGGTATCGATCGCGATCGTGAAATCGGTATGCCAATCCGGTCCGAAATTGAGGTAGGTCTTACCGCGCACCGCCGAAACCGACAGAACGGTACCCTCGACGAGCTGGAAACTGTCGGCATAGCGCGCGGCGCCATCGGCCGTGCGGATACGGTAGTGCGCATCGGACCAGATGCCGCGCTGTTTGGCACGGGCCTCGCGCTCGAGAGCCAGCATCTCCGCGACGTGCGCGTGCTGATCGGAGAACGTCCATACGCGAGCGAGACCCGACATGAGCAACAGGCCTTGCGCCCAGGTGCCGTCCGCGGTGTAGAGATGCGCGATCATGCGGCCATAGCGGTCGGGACGGGTGCCGTCATAATGCACGGCGACGCGCTTGCTGGCGGCGAGACGATCGAGGGTCGCGCGCGCCTCCTCGGCAAGGGACGACGCCGGCTCTCCCGGCGGGACCTTCGGTACGTCGATTCCGGCAAGGCGCAGCTCCGCGCCAGTCTCAAGCACGACGGTATTTCCATCGATCACTTTGACGACAGTGGCATCCGCGTCTTTTCGCGCCGCCTCCGACAGCTGCGCGGCATTTGAAAAGCCGATGGGCGCAAGACAGCACAGGATCGCCCCTGCCATCATTCTTTTACGCCATGTCAACGTCGCGGCGGCCATGTCTACACCTGATTCAGCTCGATACCCCTCCCCGACGCGTCCTGGACCGAACACGGGTCCCATGAAATTGTGTCAAGGCGAAGGCCAAGCTTTGCATCCGCGCCGCCGCTCATCGTACAGTCGCCGCATCCGTGGTCGGGCATATGCCCCCGAAGGAGACCGAGATGAACCGGCGCGAACTGTTCCCCGAGATCGAAGCCTTCGAGACCGGGCTTCTTCCGCTCGATACGCGCCACGTGATGTATTGGGAGCAATCCGGCAACCCGAGCGGGTTGCCTGTTCTCTTCTTGCATGGCGGACCCGGCGCGGGTGCCACGCCGACGCACCGCCGGTTTTTCGATCCCAAGACGTACCGGATCGTGATCTTCGATCAGCGAGGCGCCGGACGCTCAAAACCCTTGGGGACGATCGAGGACAACACGACTCATCACCTCGTCGCCGATATCGAGACGCTGCGCGAGAAACTCGGCATCGACCAGTGGCTCGTCTTCGGGGGATCGTGGGGATCGACCCTGGCGCTCGCCTATGCGGAGGCCCATCCGCAACGTTGTCTCGGCCTTATCCTGCGCGGCATCTTTCTCTGCCGGAGAAAGGAGATCGATTGGTTCCTCTACGGCATCCGTTCGATTTTCCCCGAACATTGGCGCGCATTCTCGAGCTTCATCCCGGCCGAGGAACGCGCCGATCTCCTCGGCAACTACCATCGCCGTCTCGTCGATCCGGATCCCGCGATCCATATGCCGGCGGCCCGCGCCTGGAGCACCTATGAGGGCGCCTGTTCGACCTTGCTGCCGAGCCCGGAGACGATCGCCGCTTTCGGCAATGACCGCATGGCCCTCGGCCTTGCCCGGATCGAGGCCCATTACTTCATCAACGGCATCTTCATGCCCGAAGGCACCCTGTTGGCCCAGGTGGAGGGGATCCGCCACATTCCGACGACGATCGTGCAGGGCCGCTATGACATGGTGTGCCCGATCGAATCGGCGGACGAACTGGCGCAAGCCTGGCCCGAGGCGGATTACATCATCGTCCCCGACGCCGGTCACTCCGCGCTCGAGCCTGGCGTCCGCTCGGCCCTCGTCGAAGCAACCGAACGCTTCAAGGGCCTCGGACTCGCGAAAGCAAGCTAGGCCGGAGGGCCGCGCCGTTCTCTCTTGAACTGACGGTCTATTGGCCTAGGATATCGGAAAATAAGCACTTTCCGGGGGGTCCGTCGGTGCGTCGTTTGATCGGTGCCGCAGTCGCGGCTCTCAGTCTCATGGGCTTTGCCACCGCGGCGTCGGCCGAGACGGACGATCCGTCATACCTGAATTTCCAGGTCGGCGTGTTCGATCTCATCCAGGACCACAACCAGGCGGCTGCGTTCGGACTCGAATATCGCCACGGCGAACGGTTTTGGATCTTCAAACCCGTCGTCGGCGTCATGGGCACGTCCGACGGCGGCGCTTACGGCTATGCCGGCATCGCCCTCGATCTCTACTTCGGCAACCGGATCGTGCTGCGGCTCGGCTTTGCGCCGGGCGCCTACTACCGCGGCAACGGCGTCGACCTCGGCAGCGTTCTCGAGTTCCGGTCTTCGGGCGAAATCGCCTATCGGTTCGAGGATCGCTCGCGCCTCGGCGTCACGGCCTTCCATCTCTCGAACGCCAGCACCGGTCGCATCAATCCCGGCACCGAAGTCGTGATGCTGAGCTATTCGATGCCCATCACGACGTTGATCGGCGGGAAATAGCACCCCGGTTGACGAGCCATACGCCGGCGGAGGCGAGGAGCAGCCCGAGGACGGCTAGACGGCTCACGGCCTCGCTCAATACGATCCAGCCGAGAACCGCGGTGACCCCCGGCGTGAGGTAGAAATTCGCCGCGACCTTGCCGGCCGTGCCGGTGCGCAACATGAAGAGAAGCAGCGCCATCCCGCCGAGCGAGATGGCGATCGAGAGATAGGCGAGCGTGCCGAGTGCGACCGGCGTCCAACTCGCATGCGTGGTCTCGAACGCCGCCGTCGCGGCGGCGCACAATATGGCGGCCGAGCCCAGCTGAATCGCGTTCGACGGAAGAACGGCAACCGCCCGGCAGTGACGACTGTAATAGAGCGTCCCGAGCACCATGCCGAACACGCCGGCGAGCGCCCACAGGATACCGGACAGAACGGCCATGTCGCGCGCCCCAACACCGACCGTCAGCACCACGCCGAGAATGCCGAAGCCGAAGCCGAGCCACTGCATCGGCCGAAACCGATCGCCGAGAATCGGACCCGACAGGAGCGCGACCAACAGCGGATGGAGCGAGCCGATCAGCGCCATGGTCGCAGCCGAGATGCGCGTCATCGCGATATACGCGGCCCCGAGATAGATGGCATTGATGAGGGCGCCGGCGACGACGAAGTGAAACCAGCGACCCCTGAGTTGTCCCCATGGCTGGGACCAGACCACGCCGATCGCGAGCAGCGCGGCCGCCGCAATCGCGAATCGAAGCGTGAGGAAGTAGAGCGGCGAGACGTCCGGCAACCCCGCCCGCGCCGCGATGAACGCGGAGCTCCACAAGAGGACGAAGAGAGCCGGCGCCAATCGTGCTTGCCACGGCGCCGCCTGGCCGGCGACGTCATTCACGCGCGGATCCGCCGCAGCATCGAGGCTTGGCCATCACGCGGCTGCGGCCTGTCTAGAGCAGGGGATAGGAGCCGTCCTTGTCGTGCACTTCGGTCCCGACGAGCGCGGGCGTGAAGACGCAGATGATGCGAAGACGGCTTTTCGCCTTCAGCTTGTGACGATCATGCTTGTCGAGCGTGTACATCATGCCCGGACGCATGCCATAGGTCTTGCCCGTCGCCAGGTCTTCGAGCGTGCCTTCGCCCTCGAGGACGTAGTTGGCCTCGATGTGATTCTTGTAATGAAGGACCGCTTCGCGGCCGGCCTCCACGACCGTGTCCGTCAGCGTGAATCCGACGCCGTCCGCCCGCGTCAGCATCCTCAAGCTCGAACCCGCATCCACCTGGCGGTGGAATGGCCCGCCCATCAGGTCTTCCTTGTATTTGACGATCATCGGTTGCCTTCCATGGACCTTGCTTTTGCCAGCTCAGAGCAGGGGATACGAACCATCGGCGTCGTGGGTCTCCCCGCCCACGAGCGCCGGCACGAACACGACGATGATCCGGATGCGTGTCTTGGCGCGGACGCGGTGGCGTTCATGCTTGTCGAGCGTGAACATGAGTCCGGGCCGGATTTCGCATGTGTTGCCGGTCTCCAGATTCTCCAGTGTCCCCAGGCCTTCGACGATGTAGTTGCATTCGACATGGTTCTTGTATTGAAGCGTCGCCTCCGAGCCCGGCTCCATGGTGAAATCGGCAAGCGTGAAGCCGACGCCGTCGGAACGCACGAGAAGGCGCGTGCTCTCGCCCGTCGCGAGCTTGCGATGGTGCGGCCCGCCGACGAGAGTCTCCTTGTATTTGACGATCATCCCCCGCTCGCGATCTCAGATGGCGTAGACGGCTTTCTCGCCCCGGCTCTTCCGGCGCCCTGCCTCGACGTCGCGCACGCCGGCGGCGAGATCCGCGATGAAGGGCTCCACGATGTCCTGGTGGGCCATGTTCACCATCAACTGGATGGACGGCGGCTCGAGGGCGCGGCCCACGAGCCAGTTGCGATCGCCGAGACCATCGGCGACGGCATCGATATCGACGTGCTTCGAGCCGAACGAGAAATTATAGGCATGGGGATCGCCCCATACCTCGAGGGCCGGAATCGATCGGATCCCCTCGATGATTCGATCCCGGATGCCGAGAATCATGCGCACGCGCTCCGCGTACCCGTCCTGGCCGAGATAGTTCATGACGGCCCATGCCGAGGCGATCGCCCCGCCCGAGCGCGAGCCCGTGATGTTCGGCGTCGAATAGAGCCCCGAGGGCCACGCATCGAAGGTCGTGCGCTGAAACGACTCGAGCGTCTTGTCGCGCAGCGCGAGAACCGAAATGCCCTTGTTGGCATAGCCGAATTTGTGCACATCGACCGAGATCGAGGTCACGCCGGGGAGAGCGAAATCGAATGCCGGGATCGACCGGCCGAGCCGGCGTGCAAAGGGAAGAATGAACCCGCCGATGCACGCATCGACGTGCAGCCACAGCGTGTGGCGCTGCGCGAGCTGGGAGAGCGCGTCGATCGGGTCGGTGGTGCCGTAAGGATAGGGCGGCGCCGATCCCACCAGCATGATCGTATTGTCATTGATCGCCTTGCCGATTCCCTCGATGTCGGCGCGAAAGCCCGGGCTATGCGCCATGCGAACGGGCTTCACGCCGAACATCTGTGCCGCCTTGTCGAAGGAGGGGTGGGCCGTCCGCGGCAGGAGGATTTCCGGATCGCGCGCGGCCGGTCGATGCACGCGCGCCCAGTCCCGCGCGGTCTTCACCGCCATCATGTTGCTTTCCGTGCCGCCGGCCGTCACGCTGCCGCCAGCACCTTCGGGCGCGTCGAACAACTCAAGCAACATCGCGACGACGTCGGATTCGTAGCGCCCGAGACTCGGATACGACGTGCCGCCGTAAAGCGCGTTGTCCGAGATGTACATGTCGTAGGCCGCATTCGCGACGCGGACGAGGTCCTCGCCCGCGAAGTACGCGGGCTTGAATATGCGCGCGTGACGCCAGGGAAGATCATCCCGGCGCGACGCCTCCATCTGGGTCTTGACGTCGTCCCAACTCCGGCCGGATTGCGGGAACAGTCGATTCGTCATGACGGACGCTCCTCCCCAGGTTGGACAAGCGACTGTAGGCCTCCCCATTCCAGGCCGTCAACGCGCGGGATCGCTTCGCGGCGCACCCCAGAACTGCATCACGAAAATGGCGCCCACGATGAGAACTGCGCCCACCGCCTGCTCGAAAATGAGCGCTTCGCCCAGCAGGACCACCGCCAGAGCCACGACGAAAATCGGCTCGCTCGTGAGCGACAGGGAGACTTTTGTCGCACCGATCATGCTGATGGCCGTGAACACGGCGAACAACGCCGAGCCGTTGAACAGGGGAATCGCGAAGACGGCCGCAAGACCCTCCGGCGTCGTCGGCAGGATGAACGTTCCCGTGGCGGTGAAGGCGAGGAGAGCCGCGACGGAGCCGGCGCCTTGCATGTGGAGCATGAGGCGAAGACTGTCGATTCCGCGCAGCAGCTGATTCGACGTGACGATGATGACGGAGAGGGCGAGCGCGCTGATCGCGGCCAGGACGATGCCATAGGGATCGAGGTCGCTGAACGACACTTGGAGGATAAGGGACAGCCCCATTACGGCCACGCCGATGCAGCCGATCTTAATGACCGTCAGCTTCTCGCCCGCGATAATCCGCATGCCGATCGCGACCAGCAGCGGATAGAAATATTCGATGAGGATGGACAGGCTGATCGGGATATAGCGGAACGAGGCGTAGATCGACAGAGTCTGAAACGCAATGAGCACGCCGAGTGCGAGCGCGATGTAGCGAACGCGCGGCGGCAATCGAACCGGCGTCCCCGTCACCCAACAATAGAGCGAGAGAGCGAGAAACACCGCCGTGAGCCGAACGCCGATGATCGCGGCGGGCGTTCCACCGCCGTCATAGACGATACGGGCCAGCATGACGCTCAGCGCAAAACCCATCGCCGCAAGAACCACGATGGTGACTCCGAGCCACGGGCGCCGTGTGCGTTGACGTGACGAGACTTCGCGCGCCTGCTCGGCGGGCGTCATGGCGCGAGCGGCCCCAATCCTGCGGCAGGTAACTTTCTCACCTCGACGGATGGCGGGGCATGGGCCCGATCGGTCATGCGCCGGCGGACCGGCCTGCGGCATCGGACGATCGGCCCGGGCCTTTGCTCGGGCGGCGCCCCCGGCCGCGGCGCGCCGGCGCTCGCGACGCGTGAAGCCCGTCTCCGCCCGGCCCCATAACCGGTGTAAGCGCGACCGCCCGGCCACAGGATTCTGCCCACACCCGCCCCGGTCACGAACGAGTGCACTGCACCCTCCCTCATCCGATCCCTTCCGGGCGCCCGGCCCATCATCACCCCGGCCCCCCGGCATGCTTTCCCCGGGCGGTCGTACGGCCCGCGGGTGATCATCGGGTTCGGCACCCGTCGCGCGAGGCGGCGCCATCTTGCATCGTTGCCAGCGAAAGGCGCAACCGCGTATCATCGCTTCGGGATACGGTGGCGTGCCTCGCTTTCCGTGGATCGGATACGCCGGGGGCCGCCGTCGGCTTTGGGGGACGGACACGTTCGGTCAATAAAGCGCAGGCCCCGGCAGCGGGCGCCTCGCTCGACGACCGCATCAGGAAGACTGCCGAGAGTCACAGTCTTGATCCGGAGACGATCATCATGACGGAAGCCAAACTTCAACACGCAACACATGCGCCGCGGTTCTCGATGAGCCGCCCCATGCGTTTCGTTCTCGATCGTGTCTCTCGACAATTCGCCAACTCGAGCACGCCCTTCGAAATCGTCTTTCCGGACGGATCGGCCCATCTTCTTGGGCGCGGCGTACCGAAATTCCGCCTCACGCTCGTCAACGACCGCGGCGTGAAGGCCATGGCCAGTCTCGACGAAGGCCGTTTCGCCGACGCCTATCTCGATGGGTGCATCGACTTGTCCGGCGACATGCTGATGCCCTTCGAGTTGCGCGCGCAAATGACCGACGTCCATCCCGTGACGACGGCCTGGCGCTTCATCCAGCCGCTTCTCTTCGGCCAGGTGAAGACGAACCGCAGCGCGATCGCGGCGCACTACGACATGGAGCCGGCGTTCTTCCTGAGCTTCCTCGACCCCGAAGTGCGCTGCTACACCCAGGGCGTGTACGAGAATTCCAACGAGTCGCTCGCCGTCGCGACCCGCCGCAAGTTCGACGCCGTGATCGATCAGTGCAAGCTCAAGCCCGGCGACCGCTTCCTCGAGATCGGGCCGGGCTGGGGCGGATTCGCCGAGCACGCGCACCGGCGCGGCCTCAAGATGACCGGCCTGACGATCTCCAAGGTCTCGGTCGACTACATCACCGAGATCGGCAAACGGGTCGGGGGCGACTGGGAGATCGTGTTTTCGGACCTGCTGGAATACACGACCGACCGCAAGTTCGACGCCATCGTCATCATGGGCGTCATCGAGCATTTGCCGAATTACGAAG
>JBGPGW010000076.1:0-12835 GCA_041484095.1 Alphaproteobacteria bacterium
ATCGGACGCCCCGGTCCCGTCGATATACGGCAAGATGAGTGTTTGAATTTATCTTGGTATTTATATCGATTTTACTTATCTATTGTTCATAGGAGTACCGAGCTTCATTATTTTATACCGAATTTTTTATACTTTTACTTCTCCGTTACTTTTCGATTCGAAGCCGCCCGATCACCCGCTTGGCCGACAAATCCGACGGATTCGAGAATAGAACATTTCATGAACCTGCCCTGACTCGGATCGGCCAGACCCATGTAAGCGACCAGCGCCCTCCTTGCTCCCTACGAGATCAACCGGGTGCCACGTATTACTCTACAACATCTTGATCTAGTGATTGTTTTACTGTCAAAACCCATTGACGCCCATATTTTCCCATGATATCCCACAATGTCCCATTCCCGCTAAGGGCTTGAGCCGCTAGCGAAATGGGGTGCCGGAACGGATCCGACCGGGACGACGGATCCAAACTCGGTGCGTGGGACGGGCCGATGCCGCTGTTCCTGAACACCCATATCAACAAGGTCGACCGCAAGGGGCGCGTGTCGGTGCCCGCGTCGTTTCGCGCGGCCCTGGCCGCCCAGTCGGCTGTCGCCATCGTCGCCTTTCCGTCATTCCGCGCCCCCGCGATCGAAGTCGTCGACCGGCAGCGCATGGAGCAGTTCTCGGACAGCGCTGACCAATATGCGCAATTCTCCGACACGCATGACGACCTCTCCCTCGCCATTTTCTCGAATGCGGAGGAGCTCGCCTTTGACGGCGAAGGGCGCGTGATGCTGCCGCAGTCTCTCGCCGATCACGCTCATATCACGACATTGGCCGCCTTCGTCGGCCTGGGGCGCACGTTTCAGATCTGGTCGCCCGAGACGTTCGAGCGTCACAAGCAATCGGCCAGCGCCCGCGTGCGCGAGCAAGGCCTGAGCCTGATGCTCCGCCGCAACACCGAAGGCGGCGGCTCATGATGGCGCATCGCCCCGTGATGCTCAGGGAAGTGTTAGCCGCCCTCGCGCCCCGGGACGGCGCTGTCTACCTCGACGGCACCTTTGGTGCGGGCGGGTACAGCCGCGCGCTGCTCGAAGCCGCGACATGCACGGTCTGGGCGGTCGACTGCGATCCCGCGGCGGTCGCGCGCGGCGATGCGCTGTCGTCCGATTACGGTGAGCGCTTTCACATCCTTCATGGCCGGTTTTCCGACATGGCCGAGCTTCTTGCCGCGCACGGCGTCATTGCAGTCGACGGCATCGCCCTCGACCTCGGCGTCTCCTCTCCGCAACTCGATGATGCCGCACGCGGGTTCTCGTTCCGCTTCGACGGCCCGCTCGACATGCGCATGGATGCGAAAGGTGAAACCGCGGCCGAAATCATCGCCCGGGCGAGCGAGGCCGAGCTGGCCGACATCCTGTATCAGTTCGGCGAGGAGCGGCACGCCCGGCGCATCGCCCGCGCGCTGGTCGCTGAACGGGGCCGAGCGCCGATCGAACGCACGACGCAGCTTCGCGACATCGTTCGCGCCGCCGTGCCGCGCGCATCGGGAGAGACGATCGATGCCGCCACGCGCACGTTCCAGGCCCTCCGAATTTATGTGAACGACGAACTGGGTGAACTCGACCGCGGCCTCGCCGCCGCCGAGGCGCTGCTCGCACCTGGCGGCGTGCTCGTCGTCGTGTCGTTCCATTCTCTCGAGGACCGCAGGGTCAAGACGTTCCTGCGGACTCGGAGCGGCGGCGCGCCACGCGCCTCTCGCCACCTCCCAGCGGAGGTCGGACGCGTCGCCGCACCCACATTCGAGATTGTCACCCGCCGCGCGCTGCGCCCGACCGATGCGGAGGTTGCGCAAAACCCGCGGGCGCGCTCGGCGCGCTTGAGAGCCGGCCGGCGCACGGCCGCGCCCGTCTCCTCGCCCGATCCCAACACCTGGAGCCGCGCCGCATGATCCGACGCTCGACCGTCCTTTTCCTGGTCCTGGCCGCGGCCATCGGCTTCGGCTTGTTCAAGCTGACCTTCGAGGTCCAGGGGCTGGAGACAGAACTTCATCGCTTGAATCGCGCGATCCTCGCCGAGGACGAAGCGATCCATGTGCTTGACGCCGAGTGGAGCTATCTCAATGAGCCCACGCGGCTGGAGGCGCTTGCCAAGCGCCATCTGGCGCTCCGCACGGCGAACGAAACGCGCATGCGCACGCTTGCCGACCTGCCCGGCCGCGGAAACGACGTTGTTCCCGTCGCCAAGCCCGGCACGCCATGGCCTTCGGGGACGGATGTGCAGCCGGCGCTGACGAAGTCGAGGCCGAAGCCGTGAGGCTTGGTGGCGCCGCACACGGACCCCAGCTCGCCGCACAGGACGCGCGTTTCGAGATCGACGGTTCCGCCAAGACCGCCCTCGAAGTCGGCCGCAACCGGCTCTGTCTTGCCGGCGCGCTCTTCGCCATCGCCTTCCTCACCATTGCGGCGCGCGCGGCCGACGTCATGGTCATCTCCGGCAGCGGCACAGAACATGCGGCGAGCGGCGCCGCCGCGCTGGCCTTCGACCCCGAACGGGCGGACATCCGCGACCGCAACGGCGAGCTTCTGGCGACCAGCCTCAACACGGCGTCGCTCTATGCCGATCCGCAGATGGTGCGCGATCCCGGCGATGCTGCCCGGCGTCTCGCTCAAACTCTTCCCGATATCGACGCGACGGAGCTCCGGGCCAGGCTTCAGTCGGACAAGCGCTTCGTCTGGATCCATCGCAACCTGACCCCGCGCCAACAATACGCGGTCAACCGCCTGGGCCTGCCGGGCCTGTCCTTTCAGCGCGAGCGGCGCCGCGTTTACACGCACGGCGCGCTGGCCGCCCATATCGTTGGGTTCACCGGCGTCGACAATCACGGTCTTGCCGGAATCGAGCGTTATTTCGACGAAGCCTTGGCCGGCCATGCCGAGCCGCTCGATTTGTCGCTCGACATCCGCGTCCAGTATGTCGTGCGCGACGAACTCAGCGCCGCGATGCGCAGCTTCAAGGCGATCGGCGGCATAGGCGTCGTGATGGATGCGCAGAGCGGCGAGATCATCGCCATGGTGTCGCTGCCCGACTTCGACCCGAACCACCCGGGCGAGGCGCCGGCCGACGCGCGCTTCAACCGTGCGACGCTCGGCATCTATGAGATGGGCTCGACCTTCAAGATCTTCACGACCGCGGCGGCGCTCGATTCCGGCACGGCCACGCTCAAGAGCGGCTATGACGCGACGAACCCGATTCACATCGGGCGCTTCACGATCGAGGACTACCACGCCAAGCGCCGCTGGCTCTCGGTGCCGGAGATCTTCATGTATTCGTCCAACATCGGCGCCGCGAAGATGGCGCTCGATCTCGGTGTCACCAATCACCGCGCGTTCCTCGACAGCCTCGGTTTCATGCGGCCGGCACCGCTCGAGCTGCCGGAGATCGGCGCGCCGATGGCCCCGCATCAGTGGCGCGAGGTCAATACGATGACGATCGCCTTTGGCCACGGTCTCGCGGTCTCTCCGATCCAAGTCGTCGCGGCGACGGCCGCGATGGTCAATGGCGGCATCCTCAATCCGCCGACGCTGATCCGCCGGAGCGGCCTCGAAGGCCAGCGTGGCGCCCGCGTCATCTCCCCGCAGACCTCGGCCGAGATGCGCAAGCTCATGCGGCTGGTGGTCGAGCAGGGCACCGGCAAGAACGCCGAGGTGAAGGGTTATCTCGTCGGCGGCAAGACCGGCACGGCGGAGAAGAACGGCGTCGGCGGCTACAAGAGCAAGGCGCTTCTGTCTTCGTTCATCGGAACGTTCCCGATGACCGACCCCCGCTACGTCGTGCTCGTGATGCTCGATGAGCCCAAGGGCACGAAGGAATCGGCCGGTTACGCGACCGGCGGGTGGGTCGCGGCTCCCGCGGTCTCGCGCATCGTCCAACGGATCGGGCCCATGCTCGGCGTGGCGCCCGTCGATGGCGACGCGCCCAGCGTGAAGAAACAGTTGTTCGTCTCGACCGACCCCAAGGCACCACGCCTTGCGACTTATTGATCTCGCAGAGGAGCACCACGACGGCGTGCGCTTCGACCCGGCAGTGAGCGACATCGACATACGCGGCCTGACGGCCGACTCGCGGCGCGTGCGCCCGGGCTATCTGTTCGCGGCACTGCCCGGCCATCGCACGGACGGTCGCGCCTATATCGCCGATGCGGTCGCGCGCGGTGCCGCGGCGATCCTCGGACACCCCGATGCGCTGGTCGGCCTCCGCACGCCCGCGATCGCGGATGCGAATCCACGGCGCAGACTCGCCCTCATGGCGTCGCGCTTCTACGGGCGTCAGCCGCGCATGATCGCCGCCGTCACCGGCACGAATGGCAAGACCTCAGTCGTCAATTTCGCGCGCCAGATCTGGCAGCGCCTTGGCCGTTCCGCGGCCAGTCTCGGCACGCTCGGCATCACCTCGCCCCGCGGCCACGAAGACGGCAGCCTCACCACGCCGGATCCCGTTATCCTTCATGAAACGCTTGCCCGGCTCGCCGAAGACGGCGTCACCCATCTCGCGCTTGAGGCCTCGAGCCACGGCCTTGACCAATTCCGGCTCGACGGCGTCGCGATCGGTCTCGCGGCCTTCACCAATCTTACGCGCGACCATCTCGACTATCACGGGACGATGGCGACGTACCGGACCGCGAAGCTGCGCCTGTTCGGCGAGCTGCTGCGCGCGGGCGGTGTCGCCGTGCTCAATGCGGATGCCGCCGAGGCCGAAGCGTTCCGGTCTGCATGCGAGGCCCGGCGCCTCACCGTGCTCGATTACGGCCGGACGGCGCGCAGCATCCGTCTCGAATCGATCGAACCGGAGCCGGCGGGACAACGCCTCACGCTCACGATCGAGGGCCGGCATCTCGAGCTCCGCGTGCCGCTCGTCGCCGAATTTCAGGCGATGAACGCGCTCTGCGCGCTCGGAATCGCGATTGGTAGCGGCGAAGCCGCTTCCGATGCCGCCAGCGCCCTCGAGCACCTCACGGGCGTGCGCGGGCGGGTCGAACGCGTTGCGGCGCTCGCCAACGGCGCCGCGGTCTATGTCGATTACGCGCACACGCCGGACGCGCTCGAGACGGTGCTCAAGGCGCTTCGCCCGCATGCGCGCGGCCGCCTCGTGGTCGTGTTTGGGTGCGGGGGGGAGCGTGATCCCGGCAAGCGCTTGCTCATGGGTCAAGTGGCGGCTCGCCTCGCCGATGCCGCAATCGTCACCGATGATAATCCGCGCGGAGAGAATGCCGCCCTCATCCGCCGCCAGGTCCTCGAAGGCTGCCCGGGCGCGGAGGAAATCGCGTCGCGCGCGGACGCGATCGCCACTGCGATCGATCGGCTTGCCGCGGGTGACGTGCTCGTCATCGCCGGCAAGGGCCATGAACGGACACAGACGATCGGCGACCAGGTGCTGCCCTTCGATGATGCCGAAGTCGCGGCCCAGGCGGCGCGCGGGAGACCGACATGATTCGTCCGCCCCTCTGGACGTCCGACGAAGCCGCCGAAGCGACCAGTGGCCGCCTGACCGGACGGTTCCTCGCCACCGGCGTCTCGATCGACAGCCGCACGCTCGAGCCGGGCGATCTTTTCGTCGCGCTCAGCGGACCGCAATTCGACGGTCATGACTTCCTGGCCCAAGCGTTTGCCCGCGGCGCCGCCGGCGCGATCGTGAGCCGCCCCGTCAGCGGGCTGCCGGAAGGCAGCCCCCTCATCCTCGTCGCCGACACCTTGGCCGGCCTCAATGACCTCGCGCGCACTGCGCGGCGGCGCACAAGGGCCGCGGTCGTCGCGATTACCGGCAGCGTCGGCAAGACGGGAACCAAGGAGCTTCTGGCCCGCGCGCTCGGCGCTCAGGCGAAGACCGTCGCGTCGGCCGGCAACCTCAACAATCAGTGGGGCGCGCCCCTGTCGCTCGCGCGCCTGTCGGCCGATGCGCGCTACGGCGTGTTCGAGCTCGGCATGAATCACGCGGGCGAGATCGCGCCGCTGTCCCGCCTCGTCCAGCCGGACGTCGCGATCATCACCACCATCGCGGCCGTGCATATGGCCCATTTCCCGTCGGCCTTCGCGATCGCCGAGGCCAAGGCCGAGATCTTCGAGGGCATGGCCGGCGGCACGGCGGTGCTCAACCGCGACAACCCCTATTTCCCGTTCCTCGCCTGCCTTGGCTGCTGCCGGGGGGTGGAGCGCATCATTGGTTTCGGCGCGCATCCCGAAGCGAAGGCGCGGCTCGAGCATGCAACCTTCGACGCCGACGGCAGTACCGTCAGTGCCGTCGTCAGCGGAGAGAAGCTCGCCTACCGCCTCTCCATCCCGGGACGGCAGTGGGCGATCAACAGCCTGGCGGTGCTGGGCGCAGTCAAGGCGCTCGGCGGCGACGTCGCGGCCGCTGCCGCGAGCTTCGCCGCCCTCGAGGGTTTCGAAGGCCGCGGCCGGCGCCATCGCGTCGACCTCACCGACGGCAGCTTCGAAGTCATCGACGAGAGTTACAATGCGAGCCCGATCTCGATGCGTGCCGCCCTCGAAATCCTCGCGATCGCCCGGCCCGGCAGCGGTGGCCGGCGCATCGCGGTTCTCGGCGACATGCTCGAGCTCGGGCCGAATTCATCCTCCATGCACGTCGCCCTCGCGGAGACCATCCGGCGTCTTGCGATCGACGTCGTCTACACCGCCGGACACGACATGGCGGAACTCGACCGCACGCTGCCGCGGGATATGCGGGGCGCGCATTGCGACACGTCGGACGAGCTCGCCCCCATCGTGGTCGATGCGATTCGCTCGGGCGACATCGTCGCGGTCAAAGGCTCACACGGCGTTCGCATGGACCGCGTGGTCGAAGCGCTCCTCCGCGCCGGCCACAGAGAGGCGCGACACTGAGATGCTCTACAACCTCCTATCCCCGCTCGCGCAAGACTTCGGTCCGTTCAATCTGTTCCGTTACCTCACGTTCCGGACGGGTGGTGCCGTCGTGACGGCGCTCATTGTCAGCTTCCTCGTCGGCCCGCAGTTCATCGAATGGCTCCGGCGCCAGCAAAAGGGCGGCCAGCCGATCAGGACCGATGGCCCGGCCGACCACATCATCCGAAAGAAGGGCACGCCCACCATGGGCGGGTTCCTCATCCTCATTGCCCTGACCTCGAGCACGATTCTCTGGGCCGACATCACGAGCGGCTATGTCTGGGCAGTTCTCCTCGTCACCGTCGGCTTCGGCGCCATCGGCGCCATCGACGATTACCTGAAGCTCACCCGTCGCAGCAGCAAGGGGCTGCCGGGCCGGATCAAGCTCATCGGAGAGGTGGTCGTCGGCACGGCCGCGGCGGTCTGGATCATGAGCCTCGCGAGCCCGCTGCTCGCCACGAACGTCACGATCCCGTTCTTCAAGGCCGTGCTGGTCGATCTCGGCATCTTCTTCCTGCCCTTCGCGGTCTTCGTCATGGTCGGCACGTCGAACGCGGTCAATCTCACTGACGGTCTCGATGGGCTCGCCATCGTGCCGGTGATGATTGCGGCCGGAGTCTTCGCGCTCATCGCCTACCTCGTCGGCAACACCGTGTTCGCCAACTACCTGCAGCTTCACTACGTGGCCGGCACCGGCGAGCTTGCCGTGCTGTGCGGCGCGCTGGTGGGCGCGAGTCTCGGTTTCCTCTGGTTCAACGCGCCGCCGGCCATGGTGTTCATGGGCGATACGGGCTCACTCTCGGTGGGCGGCGCGCTCGGCGCCATCAGCGTCGTGACCAAGCACGAACTCGTCCTGGCGATCGTGGGCGGCCTCTTCGTCCTCGAGACGATCTCGGTGATCGTGCAAGTCGCCTCATTCAAGCTGACGGGCAAGCGCGTCTTCCGCATGGCGCCGCTGCACCATCATTTCGAGCAGAAGGGTTGGGCCGAATCGACCGTGGTGATCCGGTTCTGGATCATCGCCTCGATTCTGGCGCTGGCCGGCCTCTCGACCCTCAAGCTGAGGTAGAGGCGACTGCGCGCATGATCGACCTCTCCCTCTTCGCCGGCAAACGCATCGCGGTCATGGGCCTTGCCCGCTCCGGCTACACCGCCGCGCAGGCGCTCCAGGCCGGGCGGGCGCATGTCCTGGCCTGGGACGATGACGTGAAGCGGCGCGATTCCTGCGTCGCGGCGAGCCTGCCGCTCGTCGATCTCGTGCGCGCCGATTGGTCGCGCATGGATATGCTGGTCCTCTCGCCCGGCATTCCGCACCACCACCCTTCGCCCCATCCGGTCGCCGCCAGGGCGCAGGCGGCCGGTTGCCCGATCGTGTCCGATGTCGAGCTTCTTGGGCTCGCCCGTCCTCAGGCGACCTATGTCGGCATCACCGGGACGAACGGCAAGTCGACGACGACGGCGCTGATCGGCCATGTGCTGGCCGCCGGCGGACGGGCGGTCGAGGTCGGCGGCAATCTCGGGACGCCCGCGCTCACGCTCGCGCCGCTCTCGGAAGGGGGCATCTACGCGCTCGAGATGTCGTCCTATCAGCTTGAGATCACGCCGAGCCTCGCCTTCACCGTGGCCGTGCTCATCAATATCAGCGCCGATCATCTTGAGCGCCACGGCGGGATGGACGGCTATGTCGCGGCGAAACGCCTCATCTTCCGCAGGGCCGGCACGGCAATCATCGGCATCGATGATTCGTACTGCCGGCGGATGCGCGACGAACTCGCCGCAGCGGGCGGGATTCGAATCATCACGATTTCCGGCGCGAACGCGGAGGCCGACATCTCCGTCGCGGGGCGCCGGCTTATCGACCGCACGGGCGGCGCGCCGGCGGTGGTAGCCGATCTCTCCCGCGCCGCGGCGCTGCCGGGCGCACATAACGGGCAGAACGCGGCGGCCGCCTACGCCGCGGTGCGGGCTCTCGGTCTCGGGGCCGAAACGGCCGCGCGCGGCCTCCTCACCTTTCCCGGCCTCGCACACCGGCAGGAACTCATCGCGACCATCGGCGGCGTGCGCTACATCAACGACAGCAAGGCGACGAACGCCGAAGCGGCCGGCCACGCTCTCGATTCCTACGAGACCATCTTCTGGATCGCGGGCGGCGTGCCCAAGGCGGGCGGCATCACGACGCTTGCGCCCCTCTTCCCGCGCGTCGCGCACGCCTTCCTTATCGGCGAGGCCGCCGAGGATTTCGCGCGCACGCTCGAAGGCCGGGTGGCCTATACGCGCTCCGGAGACCTCGCGACGGCTCTTCGCGCCGCACACGCGGCGGCCCAGCGGAGCGAGCGACGCCCCGCGGTCGTTCTTCTCTCGCCGGCCTGTGCCTCCTTCGATCAGTTCGAGAATTTTGAGGCGCGCGGCGAGGCGTTCCGGCGTCTCGTGGGCGAGCTCGCGTCCGAGCAAGCCGCCATGCCGCACCGCGGGGGAGCCGCGGCATGATGGCCTTCGCACGCAACGACACGAGCGCCCTCGGCCACTGGTGGTGGACGGTCGATCGCTGGACCTTGGCCGCGCTCGCGATCCTGATCGCCATCGGAACCACGCTGACGCTCGCCGCGAGCCCCGCCGTGGCGCAGCGCATAGGCCTCGATTCCATGCACTTCGTGCGCCGGCAGTTCGTCTATCTGCCGTTTGCGATGACGATCCTCGTCGCCGTTTCCCTCCTGTCCGTGCGCGACTTGCGGCGGCTTGCCGTCGTCGTGTTCCTTGCCGGCGTGGCGCTGCTCGCGATCACGCCCTGGTTCGGCACCGAGATCAAAGGCGCCACGCGCTGGGTCTCGCTCGCGGGATTTTCGATCCAGCCAAGCGAATTCGTGAAGCCGGCCTTTGCCGTCGTCGCCGCCTGGATGTTTTCCGCTGACCGGCTCAAGGCCGGCATTCCCGGCAATGCGGTCTCGATTGTGCTCTATGTCCTGGTTGCCGCACTGCTTGTCCGCCAGCCGGATATCGGCATGGTCGCCGTCATCACCGCGGTGTGGCTCACCCAGTTTTTCCTCGCGGGCCTGCCGATCTACTGGGTCGGCGCGGCCGCACTGACCGGCACGGCCAGCCTCGCCGCGGCCTATCTGCTGCTGCCCCATGTCGCAAGCCGGATCGACCGGTTTCTCGATCCCTCCACCGGCGACACTTACCAGGTCTCGACGGCGCTCCACGCCTTCGCGAGCGGTGGATGGTTCGGGCGCGGGCCCGGAGAGGGTCAAATCAAGACGACAATCCCCGATGCGCACAGCGACTTCATTTTTGCCGTCGCCGGCGAGGAGTTCGGCCTCTTTCTCTGCATCGGCATCGTCGCGCTCTTCGGCTTCATCGTGCTTCGCGGCTTCACGCGCCTGCTGCGCGAGAGCGACTTGTTCGTGCTTCTCGCGACGGCCGGGCTGCTCACGCAATTCGGTCTCCAGGCCATCATCAACATGGCCTCCACATTGTCCCTGATGCCGACCAAGGGAATGACGCTGCCCTTCATCAGCTATGGCGGCTCGTCGCTCCTGGCCTTGGCCCTCGCCATGGGCATGGTGCTCGGCTTTCTCCGTCGCCGTCCGCAGACCGGAGGGCGCGCATGAGGCAGGGGAATCCGATTTTGCTCGCCGCCGGCGGCACGGGCGGACATCTCTTCCCGGCCGAGGCGCTGGCGCGCGAGCTGATCGCGCGGGGCCTGCGCCCGGCGCTAGTCACGGACGGGCGGGGCGCCGCCTTTCCCCCGGCGCTTGGCGCGGTTGAGACGTTCCGCGTTCGCGCGGGCGGGGTGGCGAGCGGCGGAACGGTGCGCCGCATCAAAGGGATCCTCGACATCGCCTTCGGGACGCTCCAGGCGCGCGCGCTCGTGAAGCGTCTGTCGCCGCGCGCGGTGGTCGGTTTCGGCGGTTATGCCTCGGTGCCCGCGGTGTACGCGGCCGCGCGCATCGGCATTCCGACCATGATTCACGAACAGAACGCCGTTCTCGGCCGCGCCAACCGGTTCCTCGCGCCGCGTGCACGGCGAATCGCGACGTCATTCGACACGGTCGCACACATCGCACCCGCTGACCGGGCGAAGGTGCATCGCACCGGCAATCCCGTGCGGCCTGAAATCGCGGCTTTGGCCGGGCATGCCTATGCGGTTCCAGCCGTCGACGGTCCGTGCCATCTGCTCGTCACCGGCGGGAGCCAGGGAGCCTCGATCTTCGGCCGTATCGTGCCGCCTGCGGTCGCCTTGCTGGCGCCGGCACTGCGCGCGCGCCTGCGCATCGTCCAACAGTGCCGGGCGGAAGACCTGGAACGCGTCGAAACGGCCTATCGTGCGCTTGGCGTCAGCGCCGTGCTGCGCTCGTTCTTCGACGACATGCCGCTCCGCCTGGCCTGGACCCATCTGGCACTTTGCCGCGCTGGTGCCTCGACCGTCGCGGAGCTGAGCGCCGTTGGCGTGCCTGCGATCCTCGTACCCTACCCGCATGCCACGGACGACCATCAGACCGCGAATGCGAAGGCCCTCGATGCGGCGGGCGGCGTGTGGATCCTGCCGGAGCAATCGTTCACGCCCGAGCGGCTCGCGGCTGAGCTTGCCGCAAAACTCGATCAGCCGGTCATGCTCGGGACCGCCGCCCTTTGCCTGCGCGCCGCCGGCCGACCCAACGCGGCGCAGGCGCTTGCCGATGAAGTCGTGGCGCTTCTCCGCGATCACGCGTCTCCGCGGGAGGCCGCGGCATGAGAGCGCTTCCCCTCACCATCGGGACGATCCATTTCGTCGGCATCGGCGGCATCGGGATGAGCGGCATCGCCGAGATCCTGCACAACCTCGGCTACCACGTGCAGGGAAGCGACGTGAGCGAAAGCGCCAACGTCAAGCGCCTGACCAAACTCGGCATCCGCACCCATATCGGCCACAAGGCGGAAAATCTGGGTGAGGCCGCGGTCGTCGTAGTCTCGTCGGCCGTCAAGTCCGACAACCCCGAGGTCACCGCGGCCCGCAGCCGCCTCATCCCCGTCGTCCGGCGCGCCGAGATGCTGGGCGAACTCATGCGGCTCAAATGGTCGATCGCGATCGGCGGCACGCACGGCAAGACCACAACAACGTCGCTCGTCGGCGCGATGCTCGATGCCGCGGACCTCGATCCCACCGTGATCAATGGCGGCATCATCAACGCCTACGGCACGAATGCGCGCCTCGGTGCGGGCGAGTGGATGGTGGTCGAGGCGGACGAGTCGGACGGCACCTTCGTCAAGCTGCCCTCGACGATCGCCGTCGTGACCAACATCGATCCGGAACACCTCGATTTCTACGGCACCTTCGATGCGGTGCGGCATGCCTTCGATGCCTTCGTCCAGAACATTCCGTTCTACGGCTTCGCGGTGCTGTGCATCGACCATCCGGAAGTCCAGGCCATGATCGCGCGCGTCTCCGACCGGCGCATCATCACCTATGGGTTGAGCCCGCAGGCCGATGTGCGCGCGTGCAACGTACGCATGGATCCGACCGGTGCGGTCTACGACGTCGTCATCACCAACCGGGCGGATGACACGAGCCGCACGCTCGCCGATATCCGCTTGCCCATGATGGGCCTCCACAACATCCAGAACTCGCTGGCGGCCGTCGCCATCGCGACCGAGATGGAGTTCTCCGAGGCCGTGATCCGGAAGGCGCTTGCCGGATTCAGCGGCGTGAAACGCCGCTTCACGCGCACCGGCGAGGTTAACGGCATCACGATCATCGACGACTACGGCCACCATCCCGTCGAGATCCAGGCCGTGCTCGCGGCGGCGCGGACAGCGACGCGGGCCCAGGTCATCGCGGTCGTCCAGCCCCACCGCTACACCCGGCTTTCGAACCTGTTCGAGGAATTCTGCACGTGCTTCAACGACGCCGACACGGTGATCGTGGCCGAGGTCTACGCGGCGGGCGAGAAGCCGATCGA